>NZ_CALW02000015.1 GCF_000312565.1 Bartonella rattaustraliani AUST/NH4 | reverse complement strand
GCTGTTCCTGCTTTTGTATGCCATATGGGGGCAAGCGTGTTGCGTATTTCTGTTTGTGTGATTTCTGAAATGGGTAGACGGCCTAATTTAGGGAGTACATGACGTTGTAAAGATGAAAACCAATCTCCAGACTTATCATCATCCTTTAATTCAGCTTTACAGCTTTCAAAAATACCCACAGCCTTTGAGATAATGAAGAGTGCGCATTGCTTCATGCTTTTGTTTCTCACGCTCTTTAATGGGATCACGACCTTTACGCAAAACAGAATGCCACGCACGTTACATGTTCATCGGCTATTACAGCTTTTGTATGCCATATGGGGGCAAGCGTGTTGCGTATTTCTGTTTGTGTAATTCCTGAAATGGGAAGACAGCCTCATTTGGGGAGTACATGAAATTGTAAAGATGAAAACCAATCTCCAGACTTATCATCATCCTTTAATTCAGCTTTACAGCTTTCAAAACTACCCACAGCAATGTCTTTAAGATAAGGAAGAGTGCGCATTGCCTCACGTTTTTGTTTCTCACGTTCTTTAATGGGGTCACGACCCTCATGTAAATCAGAACGCCACCTACGTTGCATGTTCACGGGCTTGTTTTAAAGAGACATGTCTTAAAGCC
The DNA here is from genome assembly GCF_000312565.1 of Bartonella rattaustraliani AUST/NH4. Taxonomy (GTDB): domain Bacteria; phylum Pseudomonadota; class Alphaproteobacteria; order Rhizobiales; family Rhizobiaceae; genus Bartonella; species Bartonella rattaustraliani. The sequence goes on along the minus strand of NZ_CALW02000015.1, from coordinate 16,147 downwards.
CCTAAGCCCATTTCACGGCGTCGTCCGTGAATTGTATAACGGTAAATCCATTGCGCACTACCATCTTTATGCTTATGAAGGGTCAAGCCTGCACCATCATTCACTTTACCAGCCCCCAATGTTGCGACAGCCCTTGGCACTTAAGACGGTTCATAAGAGCCATTTTTAGTCCTTTCTTATACAAATTTTATCCACACACTCGTCCTACTTGTGAGGTGCAAGTGAGTGGTTTTGATTGATTCAACATAAGTAGGTTTGAAATAAGAGAATCTTATGGGTATTCGGGGGTATGATTCAAGGTGAGAAACGATAAAAACCATTATGAATCAATGTGGTGTCGGAAGAGGAAATCCCTTGGCACATGCATTTTTTTCGTGAAAGCATATGCAAAAGAGGTGCAATATCCTCAAAGATTCTGAATATGGTTCTGTTTTATTCCCTCAACAGCTTTAAGTTTTCTCTTCTTTGTCAGTATTTTATATCAGTAAATTTTGAATGATATCCGACGTTTGTTCTGGAATCTGTAACCTTATCATACAAAGTATATAAATCATATAAGCAGATAAAAATTGCAAATAAGGATTTTTAAAAAACAAAATGTTCTTTTTCTGTGTATCGTGAATGTTTTAACATAGGAAAGTATTGAGTGTTTTTGGCTGATAAGATTACTCGTTTGTATGCGTGATTCTATTACTTTTTACTGCAAAAAAGTTTATCTGCGGATATTTAAAGAGTATGATTCTTATGAAAGAAAATTGCGAAAAACAAAAAAATTGGTTTAAGAAATTATATGGTATAATCGCTAATTTTTGCGTATATGCCCTTTCTTTCATGCTATTTTATTATGTTTAAAAAAAATATTTAGTTCGTTTTGAACTTTGTAATTTGAAATGTTGTCTCTTAAAGTTGCAATATTCCTCCCATGAAGTTTTCAACGGCTTTTTCTCAAGTGATCATGGGTAAAGTTAAAGTGTTCGTGGGGAATGGTTTTTTGTTGAGGGGTATTGTTTGTTGGTCCTTATGTTGGTATTGGTTCTTGGTATCAAAAGGCGAACTTCTTTGATTGATTTTGCTTTTCCCAAAAGTCAAAACATGTTTCGTTTCTGATTTTTGTGCTTTGGTTATGCGGGTGAGTGTGTGGAAAATGAAACTTTTCAGCTGTTTTAAAGAGTGAGAGGGATACATAAATAATGGGGCGGTTCACAAAAAAGAGAGTATCACAGAAAGGGAAGTATTTATTCAAGAAGGTCTGTTCCTCCTGAGCGTATAACCCATGATATTCTTTGTAGGTATTTTACAGAAGTCAATTCTTGTGATAGTGTTTCCCATGGCTATTATCATAGAAAATAGATGAATTGTATAAGCAGATAAAAATTGCAAATAAGAACTTTTAAAAACAAAATGTTCTTTATTGTGTGTTATGAACGTTTTAATATAGAAAAATGTGAAAGTTTTTAGCTGCAACATTCATTGTCTGAATAAATGCCTCTGTCGCTTTATTATTGCAAAAAAGTTTATATGGAAATGTTAAAGGAGACGGGCTTTATGGAAGAAAGAATCCGCGCAAGACGAAAAGCTTATTTTAAAAGGTTATATCGTAAAATGGTTTTTGTTGGCGGAGTGTTCTTTTGTATCGTGGCATTTGGTTTTGGGGTTGCAAAAATAATCAGTCATTTTTCTTCTCAGGAACAAGTTACACAGCAAGCTGTCGTTGAATTCACGGTACCAGTCTTTGATTTACGTGTCTATTGTCAGGAAATTTCTGCTTCCGTGATGTCTGATATGAAAAAAGAAGTGTACCAAAGTTGTATTCGTTCGGAGAGTGAAGCTTATTTTGCCATTCGTGATATGTGGGACGAACTTTCCGATCGGGCAAAGAAAAAATGCGTGAAAATGGTACGACCGGGAGACGGAAATTATTTTCTCTTACGCAACTGTTTGCTCAATGAAAAAGACAATAAAAAAAGTACGCGCAATTATTTTTAAGTTTTTGGATAAAAACTTTAAAAGACAAAGCTTCAAAAAGATTTCATCATCATTGGTGTTTTTAAAGCGGAACTTAGAATTTGACGGAGTCTTGAAGAAAATTTTCTTCTTGATCCCTAAATTAAAAGAATACCGTAAAAGACAATGCTGATGCGAAAACAAATGCAGAAATATTTTTTGAGGTTTCATGTTTATCTGTGAAGAAAGAGGAAAGGAAATACACTAAGCATATAACCTTTTAATTTTTATTCAGAAATTATGGTGGCTTTCATATGCTTGTCTTCTTACAGGAGCAATTTTAATCTGAAAAAATTATTCAAGATTAAACATAAAACCGCCGTATTATTATTGACAATCGCAGCCATTCTAGAATGCGTTAGGATATGCGTTAGGTGGCGAGAGGAATGTGTTATTGACTGTATATTGGTAAGATTCGTTTTGGGTCTTTGAGCCATCGCTCCATGGGTTTCCGACAGCTGAAGGAGCTGTCGGAAGTGGGGTTTTTACCTTTTGTAATCTGTGATTTATGCACCTTGGAGGGAATTGCTAAATTCTGTGGTGGTATAAATGTGGGGTTTGGTGGAGATGAGCCCATTTTTCTAAAGCCGCAGTTTCATACAAATATCTTCAAAGTAAGTGCTACTTAAAATGCCGCTGGGCGTGTTTTTTTGTGCGTGGGGAGGTCTCGGTGCTTTACAAAAAGCGCATGAGGGTGTGCGGATTATCCTGAAACATGCTGCATAAGAATCAACTTTTATGGTTGTGTGCTTTTCTGTTTCCCATGAGGTGGTGGAATGTTTCCTGTGATAGGCAGGAAAAAGGGTGTTTTTCACGATAAAGTTTTGTGCATCAAGCTTATGAAGCAGCAAGAAAATACATAATTTTCAATGCGCCAATAATGAAAATATGTTTTGTTCATTGTTGTTGGGAAATTTATGGTTGAAGAGATTATGGCTCTATAGGCGCCAGTGGTTTTTTATTATTTTAATGCTTTTTAAAGTTTTGTATTTTGGGTGGAGAGTGTTTGACTGGGGCACTATGAGAGCTGGACACTCTTAAAGCTTGATAGGCGTTCAAAAAAATCGACAATAATGCTTTCATATAAGCTCAAAATGAATCATTTTGACCGACCAAGAGGTGTGGGAATCCAAATGACTAAGAGGGGCTGGTGTCTTTCAATTCTTCAGTTGATTGTTGTTGCACATGGCAACAATATGCAAAAAAAACTCTTAACAATTGCGGTATTTATGGCTAAAGATGCAAAGTGCTTTCATGTTTTCATATCAGTCCAAAATGAATCTTTTGGCTGACCAAGAGGGGATGTTGAAGAGGACCAAAATGCTTTGCCCTTTTTGCAAATAAGATTTTCTTATCAGGAAGTACGACAAAAAAGAAAGCGCGTGGTGTCCTCCTTATGTATAAGAGAGTGTTTCATTTGGGGGGATTGTTTTATTTTAAGGAGAAATTGCTCTTTTTTAGGAGGATTTTGGGCTTTTTATTGGCGTGATATGCGGGCTTTTTCTTTCTCAAAAGTTTCTATTTTCTCATGTTTTTTATTTTTATACTTGGTTTTTATGTTCATTTTTATACATCATTAAAGCCTATTTGCGCATAAACCATGTGGAACTTAAGCTTAAGAGAATTGAAGAATATCCTGATCTTATCGATAGAAGGTCGCTCTCTCGATAATCATGAGGACTTGAATAATACTTGATATTTATTTATTTATAGTATAAAAGGTTTTGTGAGGCGGTAGTGGGTTATCGCTCACGGGGGGTTGCTTTAGCGCAGAAGATGAGGTAGTGTTCACAAAGTGAATGCATTCGTGCAGTATTCGTGTGGGTGGTCCTACTTCATGCGTTAAGTGTGCGAGGGGATAGGGAATATCGGCGTTTTTAGGATCGGTTAGAGAACGAAAGAGGGATATCTATTTATTCTTTGGTGAAGGTTATTTGTTTGCCAGGGATTTTGTATACATGTTTTCGTTTTTTTGTTTTTCCACAAGATGGTTACTTTTTTAGTAAAATATGGTCTATTTAAAAAAAAACACTTGGCATTTTATGTGAACATCACTAGGTTTTTCTTGGTTAACGGAGAAATAGGGAATTTTAGGTTTAAGTTTTTCCCGCTGTTTTTGTGTTTTTCAAAAAATATAATGCTTTTATCAAATATTAGTAGGTATCATTTTATAAAATAAAACGCGGATAGTCTGATAACCGTATTCTAAACATGACCAGCATTATCGAAAAATAATGTAATGAATGAAGAAGAGTCAATTAAGACAAACACTCCAAAAAAGGGATAAAAATGAGGCCACAACAAAATAGACGGGTACGCGGTCGCAATAATAACAATAATGGAAATAACAATCGTCGCGGCCCTAACCCGTTGTCTCGGAATTATGAAAGTAGCGGTCCGGATGTTAAAATTCGTGGAAATGCTCAGCAAATTGCCGATAAGTACATAAGTCTTGCGCGTGATGCACAAGGTGCAGGTGATCGCGTTATGTCGGAAAATTATTTGCAACATGCTGAACACTACTTGCGTATTATTCTGGCTGCGGCTGGGCAGGCAGCACAATCTCTTCGGCGCGATGAGAATAATGAACAAGAAGGCGATGAAATAAATGCTGAAGGTGCAAAAGCTGAAGGTGAAAGAACAGACACGGTTAATTGTGACACCGATGAATCACCAACCCAGGCGCAAAAAAATGCGAATGGTCAACACAAAAAAGCCCAAAACGGGAGTGTACGTGAAGACGCTTTAGACACTTCTGATATCTCTGATGAGAAAACGGATCAAGAGCAATGCGCTGCCAAAGAAAATGTGGGACCTGTCAAAAAAACACGTCGATCTTCACGGCGTCGTACAGTGCGTATCCAAGATGACGCTTCTCTTGAAAAAACATGGGACGCATCGCAAACTACCGAAAGTAGTGAGGAATCTTTGCCTTTATTGAATAAAGAGATACAGAAAAAAACACGTCGGCGTCGGGTGGTTACATCTTCAGCAGAGGAAAATGTTTAATCCAGAACGTGATAAGGAAGCGTTTGTGGGAGATGTTTTCAGTTTCATTATGGGTAGGGTTTTTAAAACAAATCATCTTTCAGATTTTTATATTCCTCAAGTTTTGCTCTCTTGCGTTTACCTTTGTTTTTTCACGCTTTTGCCTTTTCAAAAGCAACATGAGAAATGGGACTTGCTGGTGAGCATTTTTGCCTCTTTGCTTGTGAGCGCCGTGAAAAGATCGCGTGAAAAGATGTTGAAAAGACCGTGTCAGTGCCCAGATCTTCAACAGACGATGATTTGAAACAAAGAGATTTTTGTGCGCCTGTGGGCGTTATATCTTCTTAATGGGGTGTAGAAGTTTCCTTTGTTGTTTCAACAGAGAGAACCGTGATCAGTGCGCCGGTGTGATAGTTATAAATCATAAATTTTATCTGCCCGTCCTGCGTTAAGGTTTTTAAGACAATATTGTGTTCTGAGAGGCTTTGCGACAAAATCTGTGTGTTTTTGGGTAAGGAAAGTGTGTGATAGAAAACCTCTTGATTGGTGCTGTGAGAAGAAAAGGGGGCGGTTTGTTTTGAAGAGGGTTCCGTTTTTACGACTTTATAGACAACTCCCAAAAGTACAGCCAGAATAAGGACAAGCGTTATTGTGATGGAAATAATCATTAACAGCATGAGTTTTTTTCTCACACGTTCTACTGCAGGATCTAAGGGAAGATCTTGAGAGAGTGGATTTTGCTCTGTATGGTCGTCTTTTGAGGTTTCAATTTTTTTATTATCCATTTGTACTCTTCCACTGCTTGGTTTTTTGAGAATTTGCTTGCATGTTTGTGTTGTCAGCGCGGTTGCTAGATCTTGACCACTCTCTTTTTCGTGTGACAATTGTTGAAATCATCTGTGTATGAAACCAATAAGAGGATAAAAACAAGACTGTTCATCAAAGACTTTTTTAATAAAAAGTTGACTCCGTAAGGCATCCTTTGTCGTCCATACTTGGGTAGGGTTTACGCTTTTCAGTTTTTTTATGCAAGAGGGTCTATAGGGGAGATTCTCGTGGGGATGATGGGGAAGAGCGATTTGCTGCTTGGTGGTTTTCAAATATTTTGCTCTTGATCGTTTGGCTTTTAAGCAGAAAAGTTCCTTGGTTTGTCACTGACCAGATCAGCTTTACTTGTTGTTGGCGCAAGTTTGCGTGTATACTTGTGTATTGCGCAAAGATTTGCTGCCCATACAAAGAAAATTTTTGGGTGGAAGGGATCATGGCTTGTTCACACGCTTGCACTGTGGGATAGATTTTGACCATCTTATTGTTGGAATAGCAGCTGTTGAAATCATCTGTACATGAAACCAACAAAAGGATAAAAACAAGACTGTTCATCAAAGACTTTTTTAATAAAAAGTCGACTCCGTAAGGCATCCTTTGTCGTCCATACTTGGGTAGAGTTTACGCTTTTCAGTTTTTTTATGCAAGAGGGTCTATAGGGGAGACTCTCGTTGGGATGATGGGGAAGAGCGATTTGCTGCTTGGTGGTTTTCAAATATTTTGCTCTTGATCGTTTGGCTTTTAAGCAGAAAAGTTCCTTGGTTTGTCACTGACCAGATCAGCTTTACTTGTTGTTGTTGCAAGTTTGCGTGTACACTTGTGCATTGCGCAAAGATTTGCTGTCCATACAAAGAAAATTTTTGGGTGGAAGGGATCATGGCTTGTTCACACGCTTGCACTGTGGGATAGATTTTAACCATCTTATTGTTGGAATAGCAGCTGTTGAAATCATCTGTACATGAAACCAACAAAAGGATAAAAACAAAGCTGTTCATAAAATATTTCTCAATCAATCAAAGAGGTTGACAGCAGAGAGCTTCATTTGTCAGCCTGGTGGCTCTTCTTCATAAGCAAACGTTTTTAATGATCTGAGGTTCCGATCTGAGATTATCCTGCACGGTGGGATTTTTAAGAAAAATTCCAAGAGGCTGGTTGTATTTCAAGTCTTTGGTGGGATGAAAAAAATATCTTTATGCCAGAAAGCAATCTTATGGAAAAAAAACGCTTTTGCGTGTTTTGATTGCAGTGGTTTTTTGGACTTTATGTGCTTTGGTTTTTTAGTTTGTCGTTCTTGCCTCGTTGTTTTCAAAAAAACTATCAAAGTCAAAATATGTATCAGGAACAGACAAGCGATAGACAAACCCTTCTTCCATCCATTTTAAAGAAGCGGAACCATTCACAGAAATGGGAACAATTTTTTCTAAAACAGCACTGCCAAAACAGGACTTCTGCTTGCTAGAAGGAAGTGTTTGCACGGAAAAGTTTTCCTCCCACGTGATGATAAGTTGTGCTTTTTCGTTTACCGTTGTGTCAATTTCACAGCAGACACATACACTTCCTTTTCCTTGTGAGAGGGCGCCAAAAGAAAGAGAATTAACAATGAGCTCATGAAAAGCTAAACCAATATGCAAAGCGGCATTGGGAAAAAGATAAGGGTCAACACCTTCAAGAGAAAAACGTTCTGTTTCTTTTGTCAAATAACCCAAAGTTTGCGATTGGACCAATTCACGAAATTGCGCCCCACGCCAATCGGAAGCGGTAATCAGATCTTGTGAATGGGAAAGAGAATGAAGACGCCCTTGAAATTTGCGTAAGAAAATTTGTAGGGATTCCGTATAGCGTGCAGTTTGGCTGGCAATGCTTTGAATAATCGCAAGAAGATTTTTCGAACGGTGGCTTACTTCTCGAAGCAGTATTTTCAGCACTTGCTCACGGCGGCGTAAGCCAGAAATATCAACACCGGTGGTGATAATACCGATAATGTCTCCCTTATCATTGCGGTGGCAATCAATAGAAAATTTATACCAAGTGACTTGTTTGGCCATGTCTTCAAAACGTGCCTCAATGGTTTGCATTTTGCCCGTAGCTAAAACCTGCAATTTGATTGTTTCCATATTATCAGCAAGATCAAGCGACAAAAAATCACTGTCACGACATCCCATCCGCCATTTATGATGCAAATGCTTTGGCAAATTTTCAGCCCATAAATAGACCAGATTTGTTGTCTGGTATAAAACACAAATATCAGCGCCTCGGATCGCTTGCATGAGAGCGCTCAAGTGTGACACATCCATGGGGGGCTTTGACATAGGTGTAACAACCATGATGAAGATGTTACTTGGTTCTACGCGGCTTTGGAAGCATTCTCTTGGAAAAATAAAGCCTGGGAAATCAATGCTTTCACCATATCAGGATTAAAAGGTTTTGTGACTAAAAACGTCGGTTCTGGACGCTCGCCTGTGAGCAGCCTTTCAGGAAAAGCAGTGATAAAGATCACAGGGATACAGTCGTTTTTTAAAATGTCATTGACTGCATCAATACCGGAACTGTTATCGGCCAATTGGATATCCGCTAAAATCAACCGTGGTTTTTTCTTATGATACATGACGACAGCTTCATCGTGGGTTCGTGCTGTGCCGACGACCCGATGTCCGAGACTTTCTACCATTTGCTCAATATCCATGGCAATGAGAGGCTCATCCTCAATAATCATCACTTCAGTGGCTATTTGTTGAGAAATATCTGTCGAGGCTTGGCTAAGGAGTTTGCGGAATTCCTTCACCTCAAGATCCATAACTTCACTGGCGTCTTGTTCATTAAATCCTTCAACCGCAATCAATAAAAATGCCTGGCGGGCACGGGGGGTAAGATAGGATAATTTGGCACTGGTTTTTTGTTCAAGACCAAATTGTGGCAGTGGTTCGGGTATATTCGGGGTGGTTTGGTCGAAAAGGTGGCAAAAAAGCCAATAGGTTCCAATGCGGTCATTGGAGGCTTTTGGAAAAATGGAAATATCTGTAATCAGTGCTTCTAGCATTGCCGAGACATAAGCATCACCCGAGGATTGGCTGCCGGTAACAGACCGGGCAAAACGGCGAAGATAGGGAAGATGTGGTGCAATGCGTGTTGATAATGACATGATCTATAACTCCTTTGACCTGTGAAGCATTCTGTTGGTTGAAATCTTTAAGAGATGAAAAAGTTCCCTGATCCGTATGGAACTTTTTACCTACAACTATATTTACAACCATAAGGCGAAAATTCTTCTCGGTGCTACTACTATTATATGGATTAGGGGGACAAAAAATGAACGACCGTGATGAAAAAAATCTCACAAATCATCTTTCGTTTGGAAATGATCTTCTCGGGATCAATAGCGAAATAGGACGTAAATTGCGTCAATTTTACACGGAAATTCAGGAAGAGGCTCTTCCACGCCGTTTTTTGGAGCTCTTGGATAAGCTAGAGCGCGCAGAGCAATATGGCTTAAACAATGTGAAGAAGGTTTGAATCCTTTATGACAAAGAGCGTGAAAAATTTTAAACAGGAACTTCTTTTAGTTCTCCCCGCCCTTAGAGCTTTTGCTCTTTCTTTAAGCAGCAAGCACGATAAAGCCGAGGACTTAGTGCAAGATACCATTATGAAGGCGTGGGCCAAGCAGGATAGTTTCGAAATGGGAACAAACCTCAAGGCTTGGCTTTTTACCATTTTGCGCAATGAATTTTACAGCCAAATGCGCAAAAAAGGCAGAGAAGTGCAAGACAGTGATGGAACATTTACGCAAAATGTGGCTATTCATCCTGCTCAATATGGATCACTTGATTTGCAAGACTTTAAAAAAGCCTTAAATATGCTTTCTGCAGATCAAAGAGAAGCCATTATTCTCATTGGAGCTTCAGGGTTTTCTTATGAAGATGCCGCCGCGATTTGTGGTTGTGCTGTTGGAACCATTAAAAGCCGTGTGAGCAGGGCTCGTCATCGCTTACAGGAGCTTTTGAATGTGGATGGTGAATCTGATTATGGTCCCGATTCTTATTCCGCTGGAAGTACATTGTGTTCATTTAACGGCTAAAAAAGCATAATAATTATGTTTGAAAGTCTTGTTTTTTTTATTCCATTTATAGCTATTAAGGTAAAGTCAGTATCTGAGGAAATTCAGAGTGTTTGGTGTGTAACCTTGGGAAAAATAAGAGAAGTCGTTGTGAAAATATCAGCGGGCTTTCACATTATGTTCCATAAGGCAGCCTTCCTTTGTGCTGAAAAATGACGATTTTCAGGTTCGCCAACGGAAACTCTATGACAACAAAGACGAATTTGCCTCCTCAAATATCCTCTTCTGATGCAACGGTCTCAAGTTGGCGTTGGGTCGCAATTGTTGTTTCTCTTGTGATGGCTCTTTTGGCTGCGACCTTTATTATACTGCTTTCAAATGCAGTGGATCGGGAAGTTGCACAGTTGAATACAAGTTCAGAATTGCGTGAGCAGGCAGATTTGGTGCTCATCGGTTTGATTGATATGGCTGTCGCCGACCGGAGCTATGCAAAAAACCGAAAGCCTGAAGAGAAAGCACGCTTTGAAAATGCAATGCGGGAAATTAATGATCTTCTCGATTATATCGCACTCATTGTTTATGCGCACCCGCAATGGTATGAATGGTTTAAAGCTTTTAAAAAAGAGGTGGACGTTCGAAAAGCTTTTATGAGTGCGCATATCCATGCTCTTGATGTGCGTCCTGATCAATCTTCTCCACCCTCTGTTTCTTCTGAAATGCAGAAAATTCAAGTGGCGCGTTTAGCCCAATTGATGACAAGCTTTATTAACGGCGATGATGTGGTGCGGCAAAAACAGCGCGAGGGGATCGCACTTATGCGGGCTGCTTTAACCTTGGCGGCGATCATTTCTGTTGTGAGTACTTTTTTTTCTGCCTATTTTGTCATTCATCGTTTTCGCCGTGATGTCCGTTCTTTAAAAATGTATCAATTGCTGCTTCATAGTGAGAATATAGCCCTGGAAGCACGTGTGAAGGAACGCACACAAGAATTGGAAAGAGCACGCAATCATGCTGAAAAAGAACGTCAACGCGTTGAAATATTGTTGCAGGATGCCAGCCATCGTATTGGAAACTCTCTTGGTACGGTGTCTTCTTTGCTTGGGTTACAATTAAATCGTAGCAAAAATGAAGAGGTACGTTCTGTTCTTGGGGCCGCACGCGACCGTATCCAGACAATTTCCACAGCGCACCGTCGTTTGCGTTTGGGCGATGATATGGAGACAACTCTCTTGGCAGAATTTCTCAGTTCGGTGGTGCATGATGTCGAATTGTCAGTACCTTTTGAATTACGAGAAAATATCACCATTCATACAAATTTTAAAGAATGTCGTTTGTCTTCAAGAGATGCTACAACGCTTGGTATTATTCTGGGCGAATTGTTGACGAATTCTTTAAAACATGCCTTTCCAGATAAAAGAGATGGCCATATTTATATTTCATTTGGTCCGCAAAAAGATGGGCAATTCATGCTCATTGTGGAAGATAATGGTGTGGGTATGAAGCAGCAAACTCAAGAACAAAAAGCGGGGCTTGGCCGTTTGGTTGTCGAGCAGCTTTGTATGCAATTTGGTGAAAAACCACTTTTTGAAACGTCTGATTTTGGAGGGATAAAAATTGTGATTCCTTTGCCAAAACTTCACACAAATGGTCCAAAAGAGACATTGACTTAATTCCCAAAAAAGAAAAGCGCTTTTTGATTTTTTGGCAAGGTGTTTTATAAAAAGCTGGCACTTCTCTTCATGCTATTGCAGGTTTCGTCAGCGTTTTATGGCGTTGTTTTTCTAAGGGGCGCGTGCTTTTTCTGCTGCTTGTCAAACAGCACCCAATCCCAATGCAGCCACATGTTTGAAACAAATGTTCAGACGAATCAGTGTGTTTTTTGCTATTGCTATTTTGCCAATGTGTTGATTCATAATGATGATTTGTCGTTACGCATTTTAAAGCATCCCCCTGATATTATTGTAAGGTTTTTTTCTTTCAAACCTCTTTATTTTGTGTTGAATCCATTTTATTTACTTTGGCTTGTATGCCGTAAGTGAGATTGGCATGTGAGTAAAACCAGAAAAGATCCGCAACACGTTCTTTGTGAAACGTGAAAGGCGCGTTTTGCCTTTAAAAAGTGATAGACAAGCCACTTAAGTACACAGCAAGGGAAGATGCAAAAAATGCTTATTCATGCGGTAATTCCGCGGAAGGTTTTCTGATTGATTCTGGAGGGTTTATCGCTCAATTGGTTGGAGTGCATGCTTGATAAGCGTGAGGTCGGAAGTTCAAGTCTGCCCAGTCCCCCCATGATTCATCCCTCAAAAAAGCACTTATAACATTCGATTTATAATATTTGATTTGTAATATTCAACGGAGTGCAATTTGAAAAGACATGTTTGTCGTTTTTGATAAGATATGGCAAAGGAAGAAAATGCCTTTCATGAAGTGCCTTCATGCAAAGGATGTCGCAAAACGGACGCAAGCATATTGCGTATATCTGTTTACGTCGTTTCTGAAATGAGAAGACAGCTTAATCTTGGGGAGTACATGACGTTATAAAAATGAAAACCAATCTCCAGATTTACCATCTCCTTTGAATTCAGCTTTACGATTTTCAAAAATCTTTAAAGCAATATTTTTAAGATAAAGCCTCTAAAGCTAATGTCTTTAAGATCATGAAAATTGCGCATTGCCTCACATTTTTGTTTTTCACGTTCTTTAATAAGATTACGACCTTCCCGCAAAAAAGAATGTCACCTACGTTACCTGTTCGTGGGTTTGCTTTAAAGAGACATTTCTTAGAGCTCTTAAGCTCATTTCGCGGCGGTATTTTGTAAATTGTATACCGATAAATCCTGTATACTGATAAACCCATTGCGCACCACTATCTTTACGCTGATAAAGATAAAAAGCCGTTAGAGGGATAAGCCGGCACCCTCATTCTTCTTCCCCGTTCATGGTCTCTTTACGCACCCATGAGATTGCAACATCTTTTGCATGAAGGCACTTCATGAAAGGCATTTTCTTCCTTTGCCATATCTTATCAAAAACGACAAACATGTCTTTTCAAATTGCACTCCGTTGAATATTACAAATCAAATATTATAAATCGAATGTTATAAGTGCTTTTTTGAGGGATGAATCATGGGGGGACTGGGCAGACTTGAACTTCCGACCTCACGCTTATCAAGCATGCACTCCAACCAATTGAGCGATAAACCCTCCAGAATCAATCAGAAAACCTTCCGCGGAATTACCGCATGAATAAGCATTTTTTGCATCTTCCCTTGCTGTGTACTTAAGTGGCTTGTCTATCACTTTTTAAAGGCAAAATGCGCCTTTCACGTTTCACAAAGAACGTGTTGCGGATCTTTTCTGGTTTTACTCACATGCCAATCTCACTTACGGCATACAAGCCAAAGTAAATAAAATGGATTCAACACAAAATAAAGAGGTTTGAAAGAAGAGAACCTTACAATAATATCAGGGGGATGCTTTAAAATGCGTAACGACAAATCACCATTATGAATCAACATATTGGCATTCCTTTAAGAGAAAAGGCGTTGAAATGTTGCGTCTTGGGCGGGCCTAATCTTTTTTTCGTTTAGACGAATCCTATGGAAAGGTTCTACGGCGTGCCATTTCCATGGGGCGTACTGTTAAAACAATACAATTAAATAAATTGATCTCTTTATAAGATGAATATTATCTGCTTTTAATGTTTTTTCTCAATTGGTGGCAGTATTTCTTCATACGCGTTTAGAAGAAAGTTTTCAGCAAATGTGTCGCTGTGATGTTTTCAGTTTCAAAATCGCTTAGAATCAGAAAGAGACTTCACTCCTGCGGTTTGCTCATAGCCGGAGGGTGGAAAAGCAAATCCTTCCTAAGACCAAGCTTTTTTTGATTCATTTTTTTCAAGAAGGGAAAATTTTTTAAAGGCTCAAAGGCTTTCTGTCTGCTTTAAGAATTATCTTCTTGTGGTATTGGGCTATTGAGCAAAGAATCAATATTGTTTTTTTCCTGGAGAAAGGCTTGCAGATCTTGGTTGGTTAAAGCTTTACTATCAGGAATACGAATACGCATGGGGTCCACTTTTACACCATTGACAATGATTTCAAAGTGACAATGGGGTCCTGTTGCCATTCCAGTTGACCCGACATAGCCAATGATTTGTCCTTGCTGTACTTTAACACCTGGTTTGATGTTTGGGGCATAACGGCTTTGGTGGGAATAGCTGCTGATATAGCCATTGCTGTGTTCAATTTCTGTATGGTTTCCATAACCGCTTAATACGCCCACTTTTATGACAACGCCATCTCCCACAGCAATAATGGGTGATCCTTTGGGTGCAACCCAATCAACACCCGTATGCATGCGAACATAGCCTAAAATAGGATGTTTTCGTGGACCAAAGGGGGAGCCAAAAATGCCATTTGGAGTGGGTTTGCGGAGCAAGAAAGGTTTTGAACTTTTTCCTTCTGAATCATAATAATCAACCGTCCCGTCTTTTGATTGGTAACGGTAATATTTATAAGTGGTATTGCCGAAGGTGGCGCTTACATAATGAATTTCAGGGTCTGTATTTGCAGGGACTTCTTTTGTTTTCTGATTCTTTTTGCCATTTTGGGATGTTTTGTCGTTTTGTTGTGGCACGGCATAAAATATTTCCAGTTGATCCGTTGGTGTTATCTGGCTTTTCATATCAATATTTGTTGCCAGTAGACGAATGAGACGCTGAGAGAGAGACTTTGATAGATGATGGCTGAGCAGGGTATTAAAAATTGCATCATAAGCTGTTGGTAATTGTGCTCTGCTGACATAAGAATGTGAAACACCATTTTGAAAAGTGGCTCTCAGTGCGCGGGACATTTTAGGTTCTGCACTTTCCACGAACTGTCCTTTATCATTTAAAGCAATGGTGAGAACATGGTACGCCCCTTGGTAAATGCTGGCGCGCACGAGATGATCTTCTTCTCCAGCTTGTGTGATAATGCCAATGCGCAAGAGATTTCCTTCTTTCAACGTATCTGAATTGTTAAACTTTGTTAAAGTGTTTACAACCTGTTCAACTTGTTCTTTGGTATAGTTTGTGTTTTTAAAAACATCGGCTATTTTTTGTTTTTTCCGAATGGGAATAATATCTTCAGCATAGTTTTTTGTGAGATCGATTCGGTGACTTTGAGGAGAAACGGTCACATTTTCTTGAACAATGCGAACTTCAGGTGTTTCTGTTAATGGGGAGCTGGAGGATATATCTTCTAGTTTTAAAGGGTCAATCAGTGTGAGAAGTGAAAGGAGTTCATTGGTTTTTTCTAAAGCAAAGCCCGCTTTTTTTACTTCTTTTTGTGCTTCTTCTTCTGTTAAAGTATCCTCGCCATCAAAGTTGACTTGATCAATGATAAAATCATTACTGCGTAGGGTTATTTTGGTTTCTACCTTTGCTCCGTAAATATATCCTGAATCTTCTAGTTTGACTGTTGGCGTTTTCGAATCATCTGCAAAAATACTTAAGGCATCGAATTTTGGATAGGTATATTTGTGGGGACGTTCTTCCGCTAAAGCCATTCGCAGCCATTGGAAGTTTTTTGTTTGAATAATCTTTTCATTTCCCTTTTTTTGCAGAATTGATAATTCAAATTGGCGTTTGCTATCAAAGCTTTGTCTTGCATGGGTCGGGGAAATACGGTCGCTTTTATATCCGTTGGCATCAGAGTTTTGTGTTTCTGAAAGGTTTTCTTGTATAAACCATTGTGGGGGGGTTACCAACCTTTGTTGTTCATCAAGAGCTGCAAAAAGTGCAATCCCCATAAGAATGCACGAAGTGATTCCTGTGAGAATCGTTCCTGTGAGCCAACGAATAGAAATCTGTCGGCGTGCTGGGCGCAAGCGTTTGACCACAAGAGCGGGATCTTGTCCTGGGTCGTTTTTCTGTTGTTCGTTATCCCACATGGACTTTTAGAGCGCTTTTCGAATATTCAATAAAAGGATAATATAGCTTCGTATTTTTCTCTCTAGCATAGCATAGCGCACTCCCACAAGGATTTGATTCTTCTTATCAATAATGCAATTTCTTTAATTTATATTTTCACCGCAATAATTTTTCCTCATAAGGTTTTTTTCTTCAATTAAGGGGATTTGCACTTAAATAAAGAAGTGCAATAATAGCACTGGGCAGGATATACACATTGTACAACAGGTGGTGTTGATCATCGCATGAGGCATTTACGGGCTTTAGGGTTGAGTTTGCCCTTTTTTTTGCCGTATTTTTTTAAGAATATAGGTTGTTTTTAAGTA
>NZ_CALW02000016.1 GCF_000312565.1 Bartonella rattaustraliani AUST/NH4 | reverse complement strand
CCTTCTTGATGGTTTGCTTATGAGGCGTTTGTGTTGAGGGCTTTGAGACGGTTCTGTTGAGGACTTTGAGCTGTGGCACTGACGATCTGTAAGGAAGCTATGTTGGGGCGCTTCAGGCGGGGACGATAGAATTCTCAACGCAAAGAGACAAAGAGAAGATCTCTAAAAGAGGGGGGAAAAGTGATCAATTAACATCATAAAAAATACGCAAAAATGCATCCGCTATTTGAACTTGGAGCTGTTGTATGAGGGCTTTGAGAATGAAGAAATGTGGATGTTAATCACCGGAGATTTGCCGGTTTTTTTGTCAATAGTTTAAAGAGGATAAAATGGCTGTAACTTATATCGGAATTAATGATCCAATGGCCGTGCGCACATGGTCTAAACTTCTCAATCAGGAAGTTTCAAAAGCAATCCCTATTGCGCCGTTGATCGGCACAGATTCAAACAGTATTGTGCAATTAAAAGATGAAACAAATAAAGAAAGTGGTGATGCCATTAGCTTTAATTTGCGTGTGCAGCTGCTCGGGGATGGGGTGAGTGAAGGGCAAATCCTTGAAGGCAATGAAGAATCTCTCCAATTTCTGCACGATCGCTTGATTATTAATGAGCTTGTTCATGCTGTGCGTGTTAAAAATGAAGGGACGATCGATCAGCAACGAATTTTGCACGATTTGCGGACTGAAGCAAAAAATGGTTTGGTCGATTGGTATGCGGATCGTTTGAGTATGATGTTTTTCATTCAAGTCTGCGGATATACGGCAAGAGATCTTAACTTTGAAGGACGCTCTATTACGCTCAAACCTCTTCATTACGGATTTAACATACCAACTGCACCAACTGATAAACGCATTGTGCGCCCTAATGGAAAGACAAAAGATGAAGACTTGAAAGTAAATGATGTCTTCGATCTTAAACTCATCGATAAAGCCGTGGAACGGGCTAAACTGGCCAATCCTAAAATTAGACCTGTTCGTATTGAGGGTGAAAATGTCTATGTGCTTTATCTGCATCCAACCCAGGTGACACAATTGCGTACCAATACAGACGCTGGACAGTGGCTCGACATTACGAAAGCAATCTATAGTGGAAGCCGTATCAAAAATCCTCTCTATGATGGTTCGCTTGGTATGTATAATGGTGTTGTCTTGCGCGAAGCAGAACATATTACTGAAGGTGTTTCCTCAGGTGAGACTAGACCTGTCTCAAATGTGCGACGTGCTGTTCTTTTGGGTGCACAAAGTGCTGTCATTGCTTTTGGAAAAGACCGAGGGGCAACACGCTATAAATTGGTGGAAGAACTCTTCGATTATGAACGTGAATTCGGTGTCGCGGCTAAAACAATTATCGGGATGAAAAAAACCTGCTACAATTTGCCAAGAAGCAAACAAGGCGCTCAGGATTTTGGAACAATCGTGATACCAACTTATGGAGTACCCGCTTAAAGATTGCTCGTAAAGTGCTTGCCTTCAAACGTTTCTTCTCGGGCGTTTGTTGCTTGCTTTTGGGGTGCTCGTGCGTTTTCTGGGGCAATTTAAGCACTCCTAGGGGCTGTATTTAAGCACTGTTTGAAAAACTTTCTAATGCTTCTCCCCAAGAGAACTGCCCTTTTTGTTAAGATTCTGTTGGGGGGAAGAAATATTAAAATGCATCGTAAAGGATTGTAATTGCTCATGACCTCTTCTGCTCTTGATCCAGATGACCAGGATCTCACTTTTAACTATTCTGAAAATTTTGCCTATATGGTGGCACTCATTCAAGACGAAATTGATGATACGACATCTGAATATTCCACTCAAATTGAGGATTCCATTTTTACTGCTTTGCGTTTGTGTGAACGCGAACCCTTTTTCTTTCATGAGAAAAAAGCAGTCACTTTTAAAACACAAAGTGGAAAAACATGGTATGGGCAAGAAGAAGGCGTTTTTCTTGCAGCAGAAAAACCTTTGAAATCCGTTATTTTAGGAAAAAAACCGACAACACAAAAACAATTGTTTTTTAAACCTGTTGAAGATTTGCAAAAACAATATGGATTAGAACCTCCACAAGGAACCCCATTTTTTTATACTTGCTGTGATCAAAAAATAGGTCTCTTTCCAGCGCCACAAAAGGTCGAAACTGTACGTTTTTTTGAGGGACCTCTCTGTTTGAGGGACAAAAAGATGATGGAGGAGGATGATAATCCTTGGTTGCTTCATGCATTTGATCTTATTAAAGCACGGGCAAAATACGAGCTCTATAAAAATATTCTCAAGGATCCGGAATGTGCTGCTGTTTCTTTTAGAGATTATCAAGAACAGCTCCAACTTTTACGATTTGAAACATCGCGTCGCAAAGGTGCTTCAAATATTCTTCCAATGAGATTTTAAATTTTGTCAAGTGCTGGCTGGTGGCTGGTGGCTGATGCTGGCGGGCTGGTGCCGGTGGTTCGTGTTGGTGATTGGTTGCTGGCGCTGGTGGCTGGTGCTGGTTAGAGTCGGTGGCTAGTGCCGGTGTTGGTGGTATTTTACGTGTGATAGATGCTCTAACCTTTAGAGTTCAAGTGGTCCGCTTTATCGTTTTATCCGCTTTTAGAGTTAAACAAATACGCCTTGTCGATTTGAAACACCATGTCGAAAAGGTTCTTCAAATATTCAATGGGGTTTTCAATGGCTTTTTTTCCTGTCGCTGATTATCGGCCCGATGTGGCTGATATTAACAGCATTTTTACCGATGAGCTTATCAATGTGTTGCCAGCGGATGGTTCCTATATCCCTATGCCAAGTTTTGAAACTCTCTCAGAGCCTTGTCCTGATCCCATTTTAAGCGCTTTGGCTGTGAGAACAAAAAATGGTGTATCTATTATTGCGGGAACAAGACAAAAAATCTACCTCCTCGACAATACAACAATGCAGTGGAAAAATATTAGTCGAAAAGGAGGTGATTATCTTGCGAATGTTGATTCTCCTTGGTCTTTTGCTTTGTTTGGGGATTATGTGATTGCTGTCAATGCAAATGATAAACCACAAGTTATTGATCTTAATCATGACAAACAATTTAGAAATTTACGCGGAAACCCACCCCAAGCTGGTATCGTGCGGGTGTGGGGTGATTTCGTTTGTTTGATGAAATTAACAGAACATCCAAGACGCGTTCATTGGTCGGGATTAAACGATGCTGAATGGTGGACTGTCGGGAAAAAAAGCTGCGATTATCAAGATTTTCCCGATGGAGGATTTGTACAAGGGGCGACAGAGACAACAAACCCTATCATCTTTATGCGTTCTGCAATCTATGCAGGATCTTTCATTCCAGGCTCTAAGATTATCTTCAGTTTCCAAAAAATACACGATAAACGTGGTGCAAAAAATTCAGAATCTATCGTTTGTCGCGGTGATCTTGCCTTCTTTGCTGATGAGGGAGGATTTTATCAGATGACCAGTGAAGGACAGATTATCCCTATTGGCTTTGAAAAAGTTGATCGAACCATGACAGCAAAATTAAGCAAGAATAGTGCTTATACACTTTCAGCAGCGATTGATGGCGTGTATAATCGCGTGTATTGGATGATCGATAATGATGATAGTACCCAAAAAAGTATCTTGCTGATTTATGATTGGGGATTACAAAAATGGACAAAAGCAGCCGTAAACATCAAAATGATTTTGCCCATTTTCTTAGCTGGAACCACCTTAGAGGGACTTGATCAGATCACAAAAAGTATTGATGATTTATCCTTTTCTTTCGACAGTAGAGTTTGGAAAAATGAATCGCCTATTCTTGGCGCTGTTGATCATCAAGGAAGATTGGGCGCCTTTTCTGGCCCCCCTATGGCTTGTGTGGTGACTTCACAAGAAATGGGGCAGACAAATGGTATGGTTACACGGGTAAAAAATATTATGCCTCAAATTAATGGTGGGGTGTTTTATTTGTCTATAGGAATGCGCTTTCGGCAATCCTTTGATGAAAAAACGGTTTGGCTCCCCGAAAAAAAACCTTCTCATAATACTGGGCAGATCCATTCCCGCGCAAGGGCGCGATTTTATCGCTTTAAACTGCGTATTCCAGAAGGGGTGAATTGGACCCATGTGACTGGGTTTGATGTGGAGTTAAAGCCTGCTGGTATAAGGTGAGTGAGGCAAGTTGCCGTAAAGTGCCTCTTGGCATAAAGGACCCAAAATGCAGCTTTTTAAAATGTTGATCAAGTGTTTGAGGTGCTAAGCGCTCAAAATGAAGAAAGCAGACAAAAAGACCATAAAAATTTGCGACAAGTGAGCGTAAAAGAGCTTGGTAGAAGTGGGCGCAAGAAAGCTTGGGTGGGTATAAAAGCCGCGACGATATTGGGATTTTTATAAACCGGTGCCAGATTTCTTATCAAAATCTGCGTGGCTTTTTATAAAAGAAAAAGCTGCAATATCACAGAAATTAAGAAATTGACATGTTTCATATTCCCTTTTTCATAACCTCTTTTTTGTAACCTTTGGGCTCTTTTGAAAGAAAAAGATGAGAACTTGAAAGAGAAAGATGAAAAGCAAAATCATGAGACCAAAACAAGATCATCAAAATCTTTATTCTGCGCATCTTACACAGCGGTGGGCATGGGAAAAAATAGCGTCTTATCAACACGATATTAATGCCGCAATGTACAAATATGCCAAGCGCTTTCCTGATGATGTTTGCTTGAAAACAATCGCTGAAGAAATCGCAACCGGCAAAGCACAATTATGGTTGGGTTTAAAAGATAAAACCCAATTTTGTGTTTTTGCAATCACCAAAATCGAAAAAACCCACAGGGGGAAAAAACGCGTCGTTCTTTCAGATCTCGCTGGAGAGGGAGGACTGAAATTGGTCAAAATGATCGAAACGGTTGAACAATGGGCGCGAACAATCAATGCTGAAGAAATAAACATGTTTGGAAGAGCTGGATGGGCAAAAATGCTCGATCATCACGGATATTCTCGAAATCTTATTTATTATAGAAAGGTTCTCAAACCATGAGTAGAAAAAAAACACCGCAAGTGCAAACAACAACACAAACAAATGCACCACCTGCTTGGGCTGCAGAAACCCTTAAAAAAGCCAATGCTCAAGCTCTCAACCTCTATAATAAAGGCATTGGTGGAAATGTTTATCAAGGAGAACGGGTCGCTGGTTTGGGAAATATGACAAAAAATGCCCTCACCGGTTTAGAAAAAGCTGCTGAGCAGTATAATAACCCTGCATTGACACAGTGGTTTAATGCGCCGACACAAAGTGCTGCAAACCTTGCGTCTATGGCGCAGGGAAACTGGATTGGAAACAATAGTAAGTTTAATGCCGCATTGCAAAATGCCTTAAGGAAAACGTCTGATGCGATTAATCAATCTATGTCAGGGGCAGGGCGCTACGGATCGGGTGCGCATACCGGTGTGCTTGCTGATGAACTTGGAACATTGGCAACAAGTGCTGCAGCTCAGCAATATAATCAAGATATCAATAATATGATGAACGCTAATCAGATGATTGATCGTTCAATGTATGATCAATTGAATGCCGCAAACAACTACTTTCAAGGACAAAGTAACGCGCAAAGCAATGCTTTGAAAGGTGGTATACTCCAAGATCTTAATCGTCAAAATGTTTTAGATGCCAAACGCCAAAAATGGACGGAAGAAGACAATAAAGAATGGAATCAATTGGAACGCTTGTTACAAGTGGGCGTAAATGCTGCTGGAAATTACGGAACAACATCAGGAAAATCTACAACAATACCTTCTGTTACAAAAGATCCTCTTCGCGATGCGCAGAACATTCTTGGATTGATGGGCGGAATTTTGGGGCTTTGTGATGTGAGAGCAAAGGAAAATATTACCCCTATAGGGGAAAAAAATGGCTATCCGCTTTATGATTTCAATTATAAAGGCGATACACAACGTTATCGCGGTGTTCTTGCGCAAGATGTCTTGCGCTTAAATCCCGATGCTGTTTACGTTCATGCAAAAACAAAATTATTGCATGTCGATTACGGCAAAATTGGCTTTCAAATGCAGAAAATAACAGCACCGAAAAATAAACTTTCTGCTTTCTTTTCTGCACTCTTTGCCCGTCTTTCTTTTTGGAAAGAAGGATATCTTCTCTAAGAACAATAGATGAGGGGATCTCATTCAGGGGGAAAATATTTGTGCGGGTGAGAGGATAAACTGGGTAGAAAAATCCGCTAAGCTTAGTCAACATGCGTGCTCACGTAATGAAGGTGTGCATCAAAAAATATTATGCTGGGAAGATTTTGAAATTTTGGGAAGATTGATGAAAATGTGATGAAGATCTCATTTCCTTTCGATCAAGGAACAAACAGAACTTCTCTTTCGTTGACAATTCCGTTGATCATAAAATTTCTTCTTGAAGTTGATATGCCTCTTGAAGTTGAGAGAGGCGCGGGTGCTAGCCTGTTTCAAAGCGCAAGCTTACCAAGAGGGGAAAAACAAATATGATCTTCAATCAATGACACACGCACCCCGTCTATAAAACAATTTTAGATAAGGTCGCTTCTTTGAAGGGGAAAAGAAATTCAAATGGGTTGTCTTGATAAACGGGATTCTCTGGGTGACTTTGTTGCTTAGCATGCAGGTTGCACTTGCGGATATTGAGGATTCTGAACATATTTGTGTGGTTCTTTATGCCATGGAAAAATGGGTTAGCCCCGTTTAGTTGGCTTTTAACTAATCCTCTCATCACACGGCTTGAAATTTCCGTCATTCTTCCATTGTCTGAAAGGTTTTTAGCGGGGGTTATCGGTATTTTTTCAGAGAAAAAGTTCTCATGGGGGGGCTAATGGATTGGTTTCCAATGGGGTGTTTTCCAGTGAGTTGGTTACTAATGGGTTGGTTGTTTATGTGAAGCCTATTTCAAAACGTCACAGACCTTTTTGCTATTCTTGGTGAAATAGGAGGAAAGGAGAGGGCAACAGTCCATGTTTTTGATTTTTTTAGAATGTTTTGCCCAGGTTCTATGATGGATTTGGGTTCGATAGGGGGGAGAATGGGAAAAGAGATCAACTAATGAGGACTTTTTAGAAGTTACCAAGAAGATTCTTCTTGCGTTCTAGTTTTAAACAATGGTGGTCGCAGTCAAACCTATGCGTATGAAGAGAAAACAGAGAATGCAGGTGAGCGAGCCTCATGAGATGTTTTTCCTGAAAATGTAATTCCATCAAAGAACATGACAAACAAAATAAGACGTTGCATAATATCCATTCTTGGAAAGAGAGTGTTCGAAAGGCTTTTTATAAGTTATAAAGTTGGATTCAAGGGGGACAATGATCAAAGAGAGATTGATTTTATCCTCTAAAGAAAAACTGATACAATATTAACCATTTTCCTTCTCTATCACGGATAGAAAAGCACTGTGTATTACATTATTCTAAAGAATTGATAAAAAAGTATTGGACTTTAACTGAATGCAACGACTCTTTTATAATGTATTTTTATCTTTATATTTTGCTTTTAACAAGCACTTTTGCTTTGGCGCATCCTTTTATATCTGTTGATGTTGAAACAGGGCGTATCCTAGAACATAATCAGGCTTTTGAGCGTTGGTACCCAACCTCCTTAACAAAATTAATGCAGCAGTTGATTCTGCTTTATGATGGGAATGGAATTTGTGATTTTGTGAAGAGGCAACAACGGGTCAGTTGTGCAGGGGGTATGAGCATAAGATGTCTTTGAAAAAGCAGCAGGTAGTAACATTCTGTCAGTTTTGCGGTTATTTAGGGAGTTAAAATGTGAGAATGAAGACTTTGGAGGACATGATTGTAAAATTATGTTACCAGAGATTGAAAAAAGATGCTATGAAAAAAAGCGTGTGTAAAAACATTTCAATGTGCCTTTGATGATATTGGTGGGTGGTTACATTTATTGCAAGACACGACACTATTGGTTGTTTTAAATGGGTGATAGATACAAAATTATGTCATAATCTTCCCAACATTTCAAAATACACTCAGTCTGATATTCTTTGAGGCGTTGCCTCTCATGCCTGCTTCTTTTAAAGAAATGTAGATAAATAACGTCCTCTCTTCGGTTTTTATTGATGACAGATTTATTATGAGAAACTCTTCCCTGTGAAAGGTTCCGCGTCTTTATCAATTGCGTGTTGAAATAGAAGAAACAAAATTTCTGCTTGTTGGCCAATTTTCTTAAAAAGAGCATATTGTTTTTCAAAAAAATTGCGCGTGAACAATAAGAGTTGAGGGGTATGGTGCGGAGGACCGTCTCTGCTTTGTTCTCGTCCTTCTTGTGAAACGATATTGGGGACGGGATTTATAGCGATGATTTAGGTTGGGGTTTTGAGTGGGGTTTTGTCTGGGATATTGGGTGAGCGGGAAAAGACAAAATCTTAAAAAAATTCTTGCTATAGCTTTTTATCAGAATATTTCTTTTAAGAGTTTTTCAAGTTGTTTGTTGGCGTGAAGTTTGGTGGGTGCAACAATTCATTCGGTAAAGATGTCTTGAAATTTGCACATATGGTGATTGTGTATCAAAAAGAGGAACGACAATGGCATATTTTCCATTTTCTATTGCAGATATTGATAATCCTGAACATATCCGTGTGGTTCTTTATGCCAGTGGAAGAATGGGGCACGCCCCTTTAAATGCGCTTTTGAATCCAGTATATCAGGAGATGAAGGATTTTAATAAAAAACAAAGCAAAAATATTGCGCTGCTTTCACAGCGTATAGAGGCTTTAGAACAACAGTTGAAAACCGTTCTCAAAAATCTTGAGAATCTCAAGTGAAAAGAGTTGTAAAAAGTATGAAATAGCCGATGAAGAGGCAAAAGTTAAGCAATGGTCGCTTTGGTCGTTTATGTTTTTTATAAAAATAGATGAAACTACAATTTTCCCGTGTTGTGTATGTGGAACGTTGCTTATACGGATGTGTCTGAAACATAGAGGGATTTTCTCTTTTTACTCTGCTCTGATTGTTATGATATTTTATGCAAAAACACCTGAAGGGAGTTCCCCTTCTTCTTTTGCTTTAAAGAAAATTCTTTGTTAACCAGATGTCTGTGAGAAGGCGTGTTTATGGCTGATGTTGTTGTGAAAATGAAGAAGTGGTGGAATGTTGAAACGCTCATATAGAGCAATTTTGCATTTTCATGGTCTGTGAGAAGAGTATCATTTTCGGTCATTTCTAAAATCCTTTCAGAACACAAATCATAACCACTTATTAACCATATTTTGCAGGATTAAACAGTAACTTTATTTATAAAAAACAGTGTTTTATCATGTGTTTTTAAAATTGAATCTTGATGATTTTTAATGGCACAATATGAGAAAAGAGAGAGAAAGTTATCCACAGGTTATGAGGTATTCCACCCCATATCTTAAGTTTGATCCGTGACATAAGCCGCCCATTTTCCCATCAAAACACGGCGCTGTTCTAGATAGTCTGTACGACGATAGGCACGTTCTACTTTATCCCCCACCGTATGTGCTAGAATGGTTTCAGCAACCTCATAGGGAGCATCAGTTGTTTCAGCGAGCCAATTGCGTAAACTAGAGCGAAAACCATGCGGGCATGCCTCAAGACCAGTTTTTTTCATGTATTTTGACATGCAATTTTCTGCAAGAGGACCATGACCGGAGGCAGAAAAAAGGAACTCATTGCGCGTGAGAGGGCGTGCTTGTTCACTCACTTTGAGTGCTTCTGATGATAAGGGCACGCGAAACTCTGTTATCGCATCACGCTTTCCTTTCATATGTTCGAGCCAAGAATAGTCTATAATATTAATAGTCCATATATTCCCTTCAATCTGATCTTCAAGAATATGACGAAAAGGATTGTCTGAACATCTGTAAGAATAAGCAAACGCAAAGCCAATTGTGGGAGGGTTGTTGTTTGGCAAAGTGTTTGATAAAAAGTCGGCACATCTTGCCAATCCATTGCAGGCACATTAATAGTTTTATGGCGTTGTTTCCCTAAAAGAGTGCGTGCTTTGGCTGTGACTTGTAAATCAACCTCTAATCCCAATGCAGCTGCGTGTTTGAAACAAGAATTAAGACGAACGAGTGCATGCATTGCTATTACAGCTTTTGTATGCCATATGGGGGCAAGTATATTGCGTATCTCTGTTTGTGTAATTCCTGAAATGGGAAGACAGCCTCATTTGGGGAGTACATGACGTTGTAAAGATGAAAACCAATCTCCAGACTTATCATCATCCTTTAATTCAGCTTTACAGCTTTCAAAAGCATCCACAGCAATGTCTTTGAGAGAATGAAGAGTGCGCATTGCTTCATGCTTTTGTTTCTCACGCTCTTTAATGGGATCACGACCTTTACGCAAAACAGAATGCCACGCACGTTACATGTTCATTGGCTGTTCCTGCTTTTGTATGCCATAA
>NZ_CALW02000017.1 GCF_000312565.1 Bartonella rattaustraliani AUST/NH4 | reverse complement strand
TGTCTGAAGAGTCGCTGGTTACGGGACCACGAGGTTTGGAGAGTAGGTGATCGAAAATTACCTGTTTTGCAGATCTGAAGGCTCAAAGATTGTGGTGTCAAGGGGCAACAGAGTGAGGACCAAGAGGTTTGGAAGGCACGCAACTCTGTGATGTTTCGGACGTGAACGGTTGATGGCGCGGTGTTTGAAGAGTGGTGATCCGTGATCACGAGGCTTAAAAATCCGAAGGCTAAAGTTGTGGGACTTGAGAGGTAAGCGGTTGAGGAGCATGATGTTTGGGGCGGGACGCTACAAACTATGATGTTGCAGGTGTAAGTGGTTGAGAATGCGGTGTCTTGAGAACAGGCGGGTGAAGAGCGTGCTTCTTGAAGCCGATATTGGAGGAATGTTGCGCTTGCTTTTAAGGAGTAGAATGTTTGGGGGCAGGAAGCTTGAAGCTTTTCATAACCTATAAAGGCGTGGTTTTTTTAAATTATAGTGCTTGAGGATGAATGACAACGGCAAAAATTGCTCTTATTCCAAAGCTTATTCCCGTTTTTACCGGAAAAGCTGATGTGCGTGCCGCTTGGGGGGGACGGGGATCTGGAAAAACACGCTCCTTTGCCCTCATGTCGGCTGTCATCGGATATCGACATGGAAAAGCCGGAGAACGAGGCATTATTCTTTGTGCACGACAATTTCAAAATTCCCTCAATGAAAGCTCATTAGAAGAAATTAAACGGGCTATTGAAGCCTATCCTTTCCTTCAAGACTATTATGACGTTGGTGATAAATACATAAAGTCAAAAGACGGACGTATCGCTTATGTCTTTGCCGGATTGGATCGCAATATCGCAAGTATTAAATCAATGGGACGTGTTTTCCTTTGCTGGGTTGATGAAGCAGAACCGGTGACAGAATCCGCTTGGCAAACGCTTATTCCAACTTTGCGTGAAGAAGGAAAAGATTGGAATGCTGAATTATGGGTGACATGGAACCCTTGCCGTGAAAATTCGCCCGTGGAAAAACGTTTTCGTCATGTTAACAATCCTCATATCAAAGGCGTTGAAATCAATTGGCGTGATAACCCGCAATTTCCAGAAAAGCTTAACAGAGATCGAAACAACGATTTGCAGCAAAGACCAGAACAATATAACCATATTTGGGAAGGGGAATATCTCCAAGGCGTACAAGGTGCTTATTACCAAAAAGCCCTTCTTGAAGCCGAACAAGAAGGACGTATCACCACCGTGCCACGAGACCCACTTATGCAAATTAAAATCTTTTGGGATATCGGAGGAACCGGTGCAAAGGCTGATGCGACCGCTTTATGGGTCGCTCAATTTGTAGGACGAGAAATCCGCGTTCTCGATTATTATGAAGCGCAAGGACAACCTCTCTCTGAACATGTCGGTTGGGTGTTCCAAAGAGGGTATGAAAAGGCGCTGATGGTCTTGCCCCATGATGGCGCAACAAAAGATCGTGTCTATAATGTCAGTTTTGAAAGCGCTCTCCAACAAGCAGGATTTCAAACAAAAGTCATCCCTAATCAAGGAAGTGGGGCTGTCAAAATGCGTATCGAAGCGGTAAGGCGATTGTTTCCTGCCATATGGTTTAACCGTGAAACAACACAAGCAGGACGAAAAGCACTCGCTTGGTATCACGAAAAACGTGATGAACAGCGCAATATCGGTTTGGGCGCTGAACATGATTGGGCGAGCCATGGCGCCGATGCCTTCGGACTCATGTGTGTGGCTTATGAACAACCGCACACAAAACCCAAAAAAAATCTTTATCCTTCCTCTCACCATTCTCAAACTTCATGGATGGCTTTTTAATGAATATTTCTACAGATCCTTTTAATGCAATCGACACACTTGAGCAGCAAGCATTGTTTAAAAAACTCGTTGGCTGGTATCATGACGATATCACCCATGTCGAGGAATGGCGAAAAAATGCCCAAGAAGACTACGACTTTTATAATGGACGGCAATGGAATGAACAAGACCTTGGCGTCTTGCGTGAACAAAACAGACCGGTGATGACCTTTAACCGTATTGCGCCTTTGATTAATGCCGTCATCGGTGCTGAACGCAATAATAAACGGCAAGTGCAATTCATTCCACGTCAAGAAGGGGCCGCATTCGCCAACCAGATTCTCACTGGTGCGGCTGAATGGTTTCGTGACGAAGCTGATGGCGAGTATGAAGATTCTGATGCTTTTCAAGATGCAATTATTTGCGGAATGGGGTGGACCGATACGAGGCTTGATTATGAAGAAGATCCTCAAGGAAAACCCGTGATTGCACGTTTAGATCCCATGAAAATGGTATGGGATGCAAGTGCTGTGAAACCAAATTTGGTTGATGCACAGCGCGTGTGGTACATTGATGAAAAACCTATTACCCTTGCCCAAGAAATGTTTCCGCATATCCATTGGAGTGATTTGAATGCCGATTGGGTGAAACACCATAGCTTTTTGCACCAAGAAAGCACTGACAAAACACAAAATACCATGGCTGAGGGAGAAAATGCTTACAACTATCAACGCCCCAAAATGGTCACTTTAGCTGAATGCCGGTGGTTTGAACGCGAGGTTGTCTATAAAGTTCTTGATCCACAAAGCGGAAAATTTACCGACTATTCAGAAAAAGAATTTCAAACTTTACGTCAAAATTTTCCACTCCTCCAAGCAACAAAATTAACCAGAAAAATTGTCAAACGTGCTTTTTTAGGAAAAAAATTGCTCGAAGCACCCGATAAGCCATTGGTTCCAGCAAACCAATTGGGATGGGAATGTATTACAGGGACTTTTGATAAATTCAGCCGACAATTTTACGGGATTGTAAGGCCAACAAAAGATCCTCAGCGCTGGGCAAATAAATATTTTAGCCAAATTATGCATTTGCTCAATAGTCAGTCAAAAGGCGGTATTATGGCTGAACGCGATGCTTTTGATGATGATCGACAAGCTGTGGAAAGTTGGGCAAGAGCAGACAGCATTACTTGGCTTAAAAGTGGCGCTGTTTCTGGGGGAAGAATCCAGCCTAAACCCGTGGCTCAATTCCCGCAAGGTTTCTTTCAACTGTTTAATGAGGCAAAAAGTGCTATCGAACAAGTCACGGGATTGTCTTCGGAATTTATTGGAACACGGGCTGTTAATCAACCTGGAATCCTTGAAGAACAACGCAGACAGTCCTCTCTTAATCTATTGGCTTCTTTCTTTGATGGTTTGCGTCGTTATCGCCAACGACAGGGAAAAATTATCCTCTATCTGATTCAAAACTATCTTTCCGATGGACGGCTGGTGCGTATTGCCGGTGAGGAAAACGCACAATATGTGCCACTCACACGGGAAATGATCACAAGTCTTGAATATGATATTGTGGTTGATGATGCACCAACAAGTCTGAATGAAAAAGAGCGGACATTTGCTATTATTATGCAATTGCTCCCCTTGATGCAAAATTTTACAACTCCAGAAATTATGCTCGATCTTTTACGCTATTCACCTTTACCAGCATCACTGATCCATAAAATTGCTATCAAAGCACAAAAACAGGGTGCCGATGAACAAGGTCCCTCCATGCAAGAGAGTGGGCATGTTGGAGGTGAAGATGGTGGGCATGCCGAGCAGTTGATACAGTCACTTTTGCAGAAAATAAATACGCAAAGTTAAAGGCTCTCGTTGCAGAAAGTAGGTTCTTCGCACCGCATTTTTACCGGCATCTTATGAACCATAAAATGGTTAGCAATGTACAAAAGTCTTCGTTGAGATCGGCATTCAGCCAAAGTAACCATTTGCGGGTGTTGATAGCTGTAAGCATTTTCTCCCTCACCTGTGGTGCTTTATGTCTCATTAGTGCTTGTTTGGTGCAAAAAGCTCTGGTGTTTTACTCAATCGGCATTCAAATCACTTCATGCGCAAGAGGCATCGGTGCAAGGGCGCTGGCGTTTTGGAGCAGGGGATTGTTGCAGGTGGCAGCATTTTGGAGTGGGGCGTTGGGGTATGTTGAAGAGGGGTATTGAGAAGTGTTGGAGAGAGGGATGCAGAGGGCGTTTTGAAGGGGCGTGTAGTGGGTATGTTGAAAAAGGTACAGCGGGCACTTTTGAGTGGAGCACAGAGGCTTGTCAAAGAGAGATATTTAGGGGCGTTGGAAGTAAGCACAATGGGTGTGTTGCGCTGAGGATATGTTAGAGAAATACAGCGGGCATTTTGGAATGGAGCGTTGGGGCGTGTCAGAGAGGGGTACTGTTGAGGTGTCTTAGGAGTGATGGCGGTTGAACAGGTACAGTGGTGTATCGGAGAGGTGTGGTGGGCATGCTGAGCAGTTGATACAGCCACTTTTGCAGAAAATAAATGCGCAAAGTTAAAGGCTCTCGTTGCAGAAAGTGGGTTCTTCGCACCGCATTTTTACCGGCATCTTATGAACCATAAAATGGTTAGCACAAAACTATCAGCTAAGATGCGCAAAGGGCGCTGGTGCAAGAGAGCGGAGGTTTTTGGGTATTAGAAATGAGTACAGTGGGTATGTTGCGCTGAGGATATGTTAGAGAAATACAGCGGGCATTTTGGAATGGAGCGTTGGGGCGTGTCAGAGAGGGGTACTGTTGAGGTGTCTTAGGGGTGATGGTGGTTGAACAGGCACAGTGGTGTATCCGAGAGGTAGGCATATCGAGGCGCTCGTCTCTTTGTAGAGGAGCGAAAGGGCTTCTTTTGAAGAATATTATCTTATTATTTAAAAAGAAAAGGCAAACAATATGGATCAAGAACACTTAACGCCGGCAGAACAAAACCAATTGAACCAGAGTTTTTCTCCAGAAACGGGACAGGAAAAAGACAGTGAAATTGGAAGAAAAACAGCAAAAGCGCTTGATGAAAATTTCCAAGGACCGCAAAATTTGCATCAACAGCCATCCATGCAGGACTCTCTTCAAACACAGGAAGTTCAAAAGACCCAAGAAGGTGAGGCACCTCCAGATCCGCAAAAAGACTTTATGGGATATATGCAATGGTTGGGAAAAAAACTCCATGAACAGGAGGAGGCGAACAACAAGCAACAACCTTACCTTGAAGCTGAACAGTTACATAATTTCTATCAACAATCTGTTGCCAGCGTCAAGCAAAAATATCATGATTTTGATCAAGCTGCTGATTTTATTTATGAAACACGCGCGAAACAGTTGGCTGCTTTTGCTTCTCTTTATCCCGAAATGGCGGACCCAAAAACTGTTGATGCCGTGATTGGCAATGAGCTGAAGCAGATTTTACAAGATTGTGCGCAAAAAAATCAAAACCCTGCCGAAGTGATCTACACGATTGCGCAAAAAATTGGTTACACAAATGTTCCAAAGAACATGGGTGAGAATTTGCAGGAAAGGCATAATTCTGCACGCACATTGGCTGCTTATAACGGTTTAACACCCAACGGGCCTATTTCTTTAGAGATGCTCGACAAAATGTCGGAAGTAGAGTTTAGCACTTGGGTGACAGATCCTAAAAACAAAGCTGCTTTTAATCGCTTAATGGGTGGGGGTGAAGCATAATGATGAGGAGTGGCTGCGTTGGGGTCTTTGAGGCGTTTGTGTTGAGAGCTTTGAGCTGTGTACGGGAATATTTTAAGGCACTTGTATTGAGGGTTTTTAGCCGTTGTGTGAGAGGGTTGGGGGGTCCTTTTTG
>NZ_CALW02000018.1 GCF_000312565.1 Bartonella rattaustraliani AUST/NH4 | reverse complement strand
CGCGTGAGGGGGCAAGAGGTGAAAAGTGAGAGGTCGGGGTGGTGAGGGAAATGTGCATGCGTGGGGGGAGGTGCGTGAGGTAGGGAGGGGCATGAATGGTGAGAAAGATTTGGGCGCTGTGAGATATGGCGTTGTGTTTGTGGGGTTGTGGTGATGGGGCTGTGTTGGTGGAGTTGATTTTGGGTGTAGGCAGAAGGGGAAGAGGGGGATGCTTTCTGTGAATTCACAAAAGCGTAAATCTGTGAATGTGTAAAAACAGAGGATTATGTTTTACGGTGTTTTATTATCGTAGCGTGAAAAGGTAAAGTGGAGAGGAAGATTTGTGAGAGGTATGAGGGAGAAAATGTGTGGTGAATGAGTGGAGTGAATGGGTGTGAAGAGGTAGACGCGGGGAGCAAGGAGAGGTGAGCACAGTGTGTGCGTGAGGGAGCAAGAGGTGAAGAGTGAGAGGTCGGGGTGGTGAGGGAAATGTGCATGCGTGGGGGGAGGTGCGTGAGGTAGGGAGGGGCATGAATGGTGAGAAAGATTTGGGCGCTGTGAGATATGGTGTTGTGTTTGTGGAGTTGTGGTGATGGGGCTGTGTTGGTGGAGTTGATTTTGGGTGTAGGCAGAAGGGGAAGAGGGGGATGCTTTCTGTAAATTCATAAAAGCGTAAATCTGTAAATGTGTAAAAAAGAGAGGTATGTCTTGTGACGGTTTTATTATTACAACGCAAAGAGGCAGGGTGGAAAAGTGGTATTCGTGAGAAGAGTAAAAGATGGGGTGAATGTGGGAGCAGGGATAAAACGTGAGGTACATGAGTAGAGGAATCGCATGCGTAGGGAGTTGGTATGAGGCGAAAGATGAGGTGCTTGTACATGAGGAGTCGCATGGAGATGGGAACGCAGATGTGGTTGTAGTGGCGCGTGGTGGTGTGGGCGTTTATAAGAAAATTGCAGTTTCTTGAAAAATAAAAGTCTATTTTCTTTTTTGCCTTGTACTCGTTCTTATGAGGACCCATATTTGCTTTAAGTACGACAGTTCTCTTTACTTTTGGGGGTACGTTGTTGGCTGTGTATGGTTTGAGCGTCTAACGTCTTGGGGAGTGAAAATGCGCGGCTAGTGAGAAGCTGGTGGTGCAAGAAAGGAAAAAAATGAACCTAGAAAAATACAGTGAACGGTTACAAGGTTTTCTACAAACAGCGCAAAATAATGCTCTTTCTTCTGATCATCAGCAGTTTATGCCAGAGCATTTCCTGAAAGTCTTATTAGAGGATCCGCAAGGATTGGCAGCGTCGCTGATCCAAAAAGCGGGCGGTGATCTCAACCTTATTCAACAAACCCTAAAAGAAGCGCTTGAGGCTTTACCAAAAGTTCAAGGAGGAAATGGGCAGCTCTATTTGTCGCAGCCGTTGGCAAAAGTTTTTGCTACAGCCGAAGAATTGGCAAAAAAAGCGGGCGATCAATTTGTGACCGTGGAACGCGCTCTCCAAGCACTTCTCATGGAAAATTCCGCAAAAACCGCCGATATTCTCACAAAAGCAGGTCTTTCTCCGCAAGCCCTTAATCAAGCCATTCATGCACTACGCAAAGGAAAAACAGCAACAAGCCCCCATGCGGAAAGCCAATATGAGGCTTTAGAAAAATATGCACGTGATCTCACCAAAGCGGCACGAGAAGGAAAACTCGATCCTGTTATTGGGCGCGAAGAAGAAATTCGGCGCACTGTCCAAGTTCTCTCACGACGCACGAAAAATAATCCCGTGCTCATTGGAGAACCAGGCGTGGGAAAAACAGCAATTGTCGAAGGTTTAGCGTTGCGCATTGTCAACGGAGATGTGCCTGAAACTTTGCGCGATAAGCAGCTCTATGCATTGGATATGGGAGCGCTTATTGCCGGGGCAAAATTTCGCGGGGAATTTGAAGAACGCTTAAAAGCAGTTCTCGCTGAAATACAAGCTGAAAACGGGCAGATTATTCTCTTTATTGATGAATTGCACAATCTTGTTGGTGCTGGAAAATCTGATGGACCTATGGATGCTTCCAACCTCTTAAAACCCGCTCTCGCACGTGGAGAACTCCATTGTGTGGGGGCAACAACACTTGATGAATATCGAAAATATGTCGAAAAAGATGCCGCTCTTGCGCGCCGCTTCCAACCCGTCTTTGTGCCCGAACCAACAAGCGATGATACAATCTCTATTCTACGTGGCATTAAAGAAAAATACGAACAACATCACAAAGTGCGTCTCGCTGATAGCGCTTTGATTGCTGCTGCACGCTTGTCTAACCGCTATATTACAGACCGTTTCTTACCAGATAAAGCGATTGATCTTATCGATGAAGCAGCTGCACGCTTGCGCATGCAGGTCGATTCAAAACCAGAAGAGCTCGATGCAATTGATCGCCGAATCCTACAGTTGAAAATCGAACGTGAAGCCTTGAAGACAGATGTGGAGCAAACCACAAAAGAACGTTTGAAAATTGTGCAGAGCGAACTCGAAAAATTAGAGCAACAATCTGCAGAAATGACAACTGCGTGGCAGGCAGAAAAACAAAAATTAGGGCACGCTGCCGATTTGAAAAAACAACTCGAAGATGCACGCAATGCTTTGGCTATCGCACAGCGTAATGGACAATTCCAAAAAGCTGGGGAACTCGCTTATAGTGTTATTCCTGAACTGGAAAAACAATTGCAAATTGCTGAAAGTGATGACCAACAAAATCATCTCGTTGAAGAAACTGTCACTGCTGAACATATTGCACAGGTCGTTTCCCGGTGGACCGGAATTCCCGTCGATCGTATGCTCGAGGCTGAACGAGAAGCGCTCTTGCGTATGGAAGATGATATTGGAACCAGAGTTATCGGACAAGGCGAAGCTGTGCAAGCTGTCTCTCGTGCCGTGCGCCGCGCGCGTGCTGGGCTGCAAGATCCAAATCGCCCTCTTGGTTCCTTCATGTTCTTAGGACCTACTGGTGTGGGAAAAACCGAATTAACAAAAGCGCTCGCCGCATTCCTTTTTCAAGACCCTCATGCAATGTTGCGTATCGATATGTCAGAATATATGGAAAAACATGCTGGTGCACGCCTGATTGGAGCCCCTCCCGGATATGTCGGATATGAAGAAGGTGGTGTGTTGACCGAAGCCGTGCGCAGAAGACCGTATCAGGTGATTTTGTTCGACGAAATCGAAAAAGCACATCCCGATATTTTTAACCTCTTGCTGCAAGTATTAGATGAGGGACGCTTAACCGATAGCCAAGGACGTACCGTCGATTTTCGTAACACATTGCTGATTATGACTTCAAACCTTGGTGCCGAGTTCTTAACTGCTTTGCCTGAAGGACAAACAACCGATCAGGCAAAAAATGACGTGATGAATGTGGTAAAAGCCGCTTTTAGACCAGAATTTCTCAACCGTATCGATGAGATTATCCTCTTTCAAAGATTACAACGAAAGGATATGGAAGCCATTGTCGATATTCAAATACAATCTCTGCAAAATTTGCTTGATGAACGAAAAATAATGCTGAATATCAAACCAGAAGTGCGGCAATTTCTCGCCCAGAAAGGCTATGATCCCCTCTATGGTGCGCGTCCTCTTAAACGCATTATCCAAAAAGAAATTCAAGACCCTCTCGCTGAAAAAATCTTGTTTGGACAAATTCATGATGAAACAACAGTGACAGTCGAAAAACAGGGCGATCAATTGGTCTTTTTGACAGAAAAAGAAAAAAAGAATGTTTGAAAAAAGCAGTGCAAAAACAGAAAAAACTTGACAAGGTAAATCTAAACAGATACCATGAGTGCAAGATCAGAGTTGTGTGTTCCTTAGTTTCTCAATAAGGGTAATAAGAGAAATCTTGAGATCTGTTCTTCCTTAAAGCGGTTCTCTTTGTGAAAGAAGAGGAAAAAGTGGGTGGGCGAAGGGTTCAGTGTGCTGTTCCTTTGTGCTGTTCCTTTGTGCTGTTCCTTTGTGCTGTTCCTTTGTGCTGTTCCTTTGTGCTGTTCCTTTGTGCTGTTCCTTTGTGCTGTTCCTTTGTGCTGTTCCTTTGTGCTGTAAAAATATCCTTTCAATGTATGGGGATGGCGATGCGGTTGTGGCTCGTGTCTATAGATCGTGTGTAAGAGGCATTGGGAACAAGAGCTTTGGGGGCAGATGGGGGCCGGTTTTTTTTAAAGATTCCCCGAAATTGTTTAGGGTGGGTGTTTCAAATTTCCAGATTTCTTTCGAAGAATTTCAAAAATTGCAAGTTTT
This sequence comes from Bartonella rattaustraliani AUST/NH4, assembly GCF_000312565.1. Taxonomy (GTDB): domain Bacteria; phylum Pseudomonadota; class Alphaproteobacteria; order Rhizobiales; family Rhizobiaceae; genus Bartonella; species Bartonella rattaustraliani. The sequence goes on along the minus strand of NZ_CALW02000018.1, from coordinate 603 downwards.
CTATAAAACAAGATTGCTATAAAAATTTCAGGCTTTCTAACAGCAAGATTTTTTTAGAAAAATGAGGTTTTCTGCCTTTAAATTATGTTTTCCACTCTAAAAAGAAGGGGCAGGAGTCAATCTTACTCTGGAAAGGAATGGTTGAGCCAGTCCTTTTGTTTTGATTTTTAAGAAAAGGGTTATTTGTTTTTTTTAGCAAAGAAGTGTTTTGGAAATTTCGTGGCTGATTTTTACGTTGGTTTGTGTCTTATGAGGTTGGTACCTCATCATTTACGGGAATATGATAATGGCTGATGAACGTTGTCTTCCTTTGTCTCGAAAAGGGCGGAAAAAAAGGGCTGTGAATAAAGCAGCAAAACGCTTTAACGAAGCTCTGCTGACAGCTGCTGAGCAAGCTGGATACCATTATGGTGAGGATGGATTGGTATCTTATCTGCAATATCATGCTCTTAATAATCCTGTGCCTTTTTTTTCGCTTCTTGCAAAGGTTTTGCCTTTGCAGGTTACAGGAGAGGCAGGGGGCGATGTAAAAACGATTTCGCGTGTTGAAATTGTGCCGGTGAATGCAAAGGATACAGCCTCTGAGGATCAGGCGGGTTAAGA
>NZ_CALW02000019.1 GCF_000312565.1 Bartonella rattaustraliani AUST/NH4 | reverse complement strand
AGAGGAAGATTTGTGAAAGGTATGAGAGAGAAAATGTGAGGTGTATGGGTGGAGTGAATGGGTGTGAAGAGGTAGACACGCGGGGAGCAAGGAGAGGTGAGCACAGTGTGTGCGTGAGGGGGCAAGAAGTGAAGAGTAAGAGGTGTGCGTGTGAATGAAAAAAAGAATGAGAAGAGTCAAGGAGGTGGGCTGAATGGATGAAAGGGGAGTAATAGATGGAAAGACATGATGGGTATGCGTGAAAAGGGGATAGCCGTAAGTGGCACCATAACTCTTCAGCCCTTACTCAAAAGTGAATGCAAATCTCTCTGTGAAAGATTCTTAAAAGCGTCAAAAAACACACAAAAAGAAAAAACGCTCTCTTTTTGTTGAATTTTATTCACAAAATAAAGAAAATAAGCTATGAATACCGAAAAAATAACGCGCAGATGAAAAAGCACATTATAAAGGAAATAATTGTTTATGTCAAAAGAAGAAGTTTTGGAATTTTCTGGTGTCGTGACCGAGCTTTTGCCGAATGCTATGTTTCGTGTGAAACTGGAAAATGATCATGAAATTATTGCCCATACCGCTGGAAGAATGCGAAAAAATCGTATTCGTGTGTTGGCTGGTGATAAAATCATGGTCGAAATGACCCCTTATGATTTGACAAAAGGACGCATTATATATCGCTATAAATAATTGCGAAATGCTTTTCGTTTTTTGTCAGAAAAACTCTTATAAACACAAGAGCTTCAAAAAAAGAGAGAGTATTGAGAGAGCTCTCATGGATTTTCCTGAAATGAAACATAAAATAAAAGTAAAAATCAACAGAACCTGAGGAAAAACCTCAGGCGTCAGGACAAAAAATGTTGGGATGTAAAAGTCATGCAGGGGTGACTTGCATTCTGAGGGGGCAAAAATGAAAAATACAGAAAAAAATGATTTGCAAAAAAAAACTTCAGATGAAATCCAGTTGATCCTTGCCTCCGCTTCACCACGACGTCTGATGCTCTTAGCACAGATTGGAATCGAACCTGATGAAGTTTATGCAACCAATAGCGATGAAACGCCTAAATTAAGAGAGCACCCTGCAAATCTTGCAAAACGTCTGGCAAAAGAAAAAGCGCTTAACGTGCAAAGCTTTTTGCTCTTGGGGGATCAAAAAAAGAGTGATCAAAAAAAGAACGAAAAAGCTACAAAACAGAAAGTTGTTATCCTCGCTGCGGATACCGTGGTTGCTGTGGGGCGCACCGTTCTGCCTAAACCAGAGGATGAAGACGAGGCCTATGAATGTTTAAAGTTCCTTTCTGGACGCGCACACAAAGTCTATGGCGCTGTGTGTGCACTTAATGAAACTGGGAAAATAACCGTAAAGCTCGTTGAAAGTCGTGTGCGTTTTAGGCTGCTAACTTCTCAGATCATGCAGGCATATCTCGCGTCTGGAGAATGGCAGGGAAAAGCCGGTGGTTATGCTATTCAAGGAAAAGCTGGGGCTTTCGTGATCCATATCAATGGTTCTTATTCCAATGTCGTGGGATTGCCCTTGGCAGAAACAATAGATCTTCTTTCAGCTTATCGCTATCCAGTTCTCGCAAATTGGACCGGAGAAATGCCTTAAAAGGATAAGGTAGGCAAAATCTATGGATAAAACAAAAACCAATAGATGAAATATAAAAAGGAAAGAGAGAAAATACAGCGCATTTTTACTTAATATATTGATTTATAATAATTTTTATTTCTTATCTTGAAACACAACCCTGAATGCCCGTAAGATTCTTTCATTTTAAACCATTTTATGATGAGTCAATTTTTTACTTAAGCTTTATACACTCAGCGGGATTGGCATGTGGATAAAATGAGTGAGGAAAGGAGAAAAAATGCCTCTCAACTGCCTTTATGCAAGGGTTGTCGCAACACCCATGCGCTGGTAAAGAGAGCAATGGTGTCGCTTGTTTTTTAATCATCGCCTATAAAAAGCCCCATGAAAAGTAAAGATAAAAGATCTATAAAATGTCTCAAAAGCCAAACGTAACACAAACCAAGACATCTCAAATGCGTCCTCCACATCCTTGTCCAATTTGTGGTCAGATGGCGCAACAGAATACCTATCCCTTCTGTTCCTCGCGATGTCGCGCTATTGATCTCAACCGGTGGCTTTCGGGGGCTTATATTCTCCCCCCACCTTCACAGGGAAGTGATGAAGAAGAGTAGATAAAGGGATAGGCGGTTAAGTCTAGAAAAAGGCCAATTTGCGTGTTGCATTGTAAAAACTTTTTCAGCAAAAATAGCACGATTGACTGAGAAATATATTTTCTGAAAAGAAGATAGAAAAGTATTATGAAAAGCCTCTCTTGGACAACTGTTTACGAGCCTTTTTCGACTTCTTGGTGTTTAAGAGACATTATTGAGTTTGTTGTAGACTGCGATATCCTCCAAAATAACCTCATGATTGATGAAAAATTTGTAAATTGAGAGCTAACCCAATGCCTTCTTTCTGTTTACGCATATTTCTGTTTATTTTTGGAAAGGTGAAAATTGCGTTTTAGAAAAAGCAGTTATGCGCTTTTCTTTAGCACCATTCTTTTTGGAGATCCGTTTTTACTTGGAAACAGAACTTTATGGGAAGGTGAATGAGGCTGTTCGTTTTTGAGCAGATATTTAAGTAATAATGCGCGGTTTTGACTCTCGCCGTTGTCTTCTAGCAATTCTTTTGTGGTGGTTCGTCGTCTATATATAAAACGTCATAAACATGTCAAAGATATTGGTAGGCGCGTGATTTGTGTTGGTGCGGTTGTAGTGGTGTGGCTGTGGTGGTGGAGTTCTTGGTTTGGGGCACGGGCGAAGGGGAAGAGGGGGATGCTTTCTGTAAATTTACAAAAGCGTAAATCTGTGAATGTGTAAAAACAGAGAATTATGTTTCACGGTGTTTTATTATCGTAGCGTGAAAAGGTAAAGTGAGGAGACAGGATTTGTGAGAGGTATGAGAGAGAAAATGTGAGGTGTATGGGTGGGAAGAGGTAGACGCGGGGAGCAAGGAGAGGTGAGCACAGTGTGTGCGTGAGGGAGCAAGAGGTGAAAAGTGAGAGGTCGGGGTGGTGAGGGAAATGTGCATGCGTGGGGGGAGGTGCGTGAGGTAGGGAGGGGCATGAATGGTGAGAAAGATTTGGGCGCTGTGAGATATGGCGTTGTGTTTGTGGGGTTGTGGTGATGGGGCTGTGTTGGTGGAGTTGATTTTGGGTGTAGGCAGAAGGGGAAGAGGGGGATGCTTTCTGTAAATTCACAAAAGCGTAAATCTGTGAATGTGTAAAAACAGAGGATTATGTTTTACG
>NZ_CALW02000020.1 GCF_000312565.1 Bartonella rattaustraliani AUST/NH4 | reverse complement strand
GGGGAGCGAGGGAAGATGGGTTTTGTATGTGGTTTTCGCGGTGGTTGGTGTTTTTGTGTGAACGTTCAAGATAACGGCGCGGTGTTAAAGGCTGTTCAGAAGAACAGCGATAGCGATAGGTTTTTTGGTCAAACCAAAGACCAATTTTGCCTTCAAAGTCCCCTGAACGTTGTTTTGCAATATTCATAATAACGCCAGGACGTTTTGCTAAATCTGCTTTTTCTTCCATGAGCGAGGCGGCATAAATTTTATCTTCCAAGGATCGATTACGCCAAAGCGTGATAATGTTAAAGGCATTCGCCCCAATTTCTGAGGCGCCTTTAATATCTTCCGTTCCAGGGATCTCCAAACCACCTTTGCGTGCATGGGCAACAAGATGAATGTGGACAGTGTTTAAAATTGCCCAATCAACCATTTTATAAACGGCTTGTTCTTGTCCGGTATAATCATCCGAAGCAATGCCGAGGCGCATTAAACTGTCGATAATAAATTGATCGCAGCCATAGCGCGCACGGCAATAGTCAAACACCTCTAACAAGGCCTCAACACTTGATTTCCCAACATGTTCATAAAGAAGGAGCCCATCGTCTAAAAAATGAAGAACCTGTTCAATCATCTCTCTTGTGGGCTGGTCGACACCCCCCGTTTGTTTTGTGAGACGGCGGAGAGATTGTTCTCCTTTCATTTCGAGAGAAGCTAAGCAAAGACGGCTCTTTTGAGAAATCCAATGGGGAATACAGTCGGATAATAGTTGACTCTTTCCAACACCACTGGCACCACTCCATAGCGTTAATTCTGCTGGGCGAAAATGCAATTTGTTTTGCAGTTTAGGATAGGGAACCGTATAACCAAGATGCTGTTTAGGTGTTGGCCAAAATAACTCCATGACTTTCTCTTTATAGTCTGAGGCACGTCGTAATCCTTCCGGTGAAAAACTTTTTGCTGAGGAAAAGGCGGCTGCTATGGTGGCGGAATCTACGCCAGCGGTTAAGCAGTCATTCGCATCCTTACGGGGAAGATGAACACGGTAGCAACGGTGGCGGCCAAGTCTGCTGGCGATTTCATGGGCTGCGTCTTCACCGGGTTTATCCATATCGGTGGCAAGATAAATCGTTTCAAAAGGCTCTAAATGATCAAATTCATTTTCAATCCAGTTGTGTTTTCCTCCACTTCCTCCTCCGAAAGGGACGGAAACCGCCGGGTATCCGTAGGCTGCTAAGGAAAGTGCGTCAATTTCTCCTTCAGTGATGACAAGTGTCCGATTTGTAGAAGAAAAAGCCTGTGCAGGGAAGGATGCATGGTCTATGTTGGTGGGGACGTCGGTTGTGTTGGCTGGCGCGTTGTCCGTGTTGGTGGATACGTTGGTTGTGTTGGCTGGCGCGTTGTCCGTGTTGGTGGGGACGTTGGTTGTGTTGGCTGGCGCGTTGCCCGTGTTGGTGGATACGTTGGTTGTGTTGGCTGGCGCGTTGCCTGTGTTGGTGGGGACGTCGGTTGTGTTGGCTGGCGCGTTGCCCGTGTTGGTGGATACGTTGGTTGTGTTGGCTGGGGCGTTGCCTGTGTTGGTGGATACGTTGGTTGTGTTGTAAAGCGCTTGCCAGCCAAACAAAATTGGTTCACACTGTGCTGTTGTCGGTTTTGTTTTTGCTCCCGCTTGTGCGAGCCGTTCTTTGACCAAAGCAAGTGTTCCATCGGGCTTATAGAAGGGAAAGATGATTTTTTCGCCGTCTTCCCCTATGCGGTAGCGTTTTAAAACCTCAAGAGGAATGTGACGCTCTTTGTTTAAGTATGTTTTTACTAAATTTTGTGGAGTGCCACCTGTGGGCGTTGGTGGGCGACGATAGGAACGGTGCGGCGCCATAAAAGGTTTTGGACGTGTGAGATTGAGTGTGGAGCGTGCTTCTTCAAGGGCTTGAGAAAGGCTGATCCCTTTCACTTCACACCAAAGATCTAAGAGGTCACCCCCTTTGCTTTCTGCAAAATCATACCAAAGACCAGCTTTACTGCCGCTTAAGCAGACTGATAAACTTTGTCCATTTTCACCATGCACATTGCCTGTAATCCAGTTATTTCCACGTCGGTGCCCTTGTGGAAGAAGCATCCGTGCTATCATGTCTGCTTGTGCGGAAAGTTGCTGCTTGATTTCAAAAATTGTACTCATATTCATCCATGTTGTCGTTGATAAGATTTTGGTCAAAGCGTGTGATCGTTGCTATCGAATACGGGTTTAGGGAATACTGCTATGGAGTGGTTGGCTTGGGATATTGCTTTGAGGAATGCTGGTTTGGAGTGGCAGCAAAAATAAAGCGAGAAGTAAAAACTGCAAGTTTTTCCTGATGTTCTTTTATCCGTTCAATTTCTCGGCGAAACCAGTTGCGCCATGTGGCTTGCCAATCTGTTTTAAGTGCTTCTTTCACGCTTTTAGCACGCCAATCATCGCGAAATTTCTTTTCTGGCCAACGCACTTGTTCTTCACTCAAGCCTTCTAAAACCGCTGCGCTGATATCTGCTTGCCAATCGGCAGGAAGTTGTCCTTTAGGAATTGCTGTGGGGCTTGTGCTTGTGTTTGCATGTGAAACTTCCTAGTCTTCCGTGATTATAGCGCAATTGTGCACATTTTTTGCATTGCCCTGAAGATTGCTCCGAAGGGGTGTGTTCTGGAGAGGTGTATCTGGATGGGTGTAGGGGCTGTGGGGCTTTTGGTCTTCTTGCTGATGTTTTTTGGTTTGCATGTGAAATCTCCTAGTTTTCTGGGTTTATCATAGAATCGTGCGCGGGTTCTGCAGTGCCCTTTGATTTCAAAAATTGTACTCATGTTCATCCGTGTTGTAGTTAATCAGATTCTGGTAAAGAGCATCGATATCACTGTTATGGGTTATTGCTTTAGAGGATGGTGATTTGGAGCGAGAAGTAAAAACTGCAAGTTTTTCCTGATGTTCTTTTATTCGTTCAATTTCTCGGCGAAACCAGTTGCGCCATGTGGCTTGCCAATCTGTTTTCAGTGCTTCTTTCCCGCTTTTAGCACACCAATAATCGCGAAATTTCTTTTCTTGCCAACGCGCTTGTTCTTCACTCAAGCCTTCTAAAACCGCTGCGCTGATATCTGCTTGCCAATCGGCAGGAAGACATTGTCCTTTAGGAATTGCTGTGGGGCTTGTGGTCTTTTTGCTGGTGTTTTTTGTGTTTGCATGTGAAACCTTTTGGTTTTCTGGGGTTATCATAGAATCGTGCGCATGTTCTGCAGTGCTTTGAAGATTGCCCCAAAGGAGTGTATCCTGGATGGCTGCAGAGGCTGTGGGGCTTTTGCCTGTGTTTTTTGTCTCTGCATGTACGTTTTCCTGGTTTTCTGGGATTATCGCGCAATGGTGAGGGGGGGCGGCACTGCTCGGTTGGGCTGCACGTTTTATCCTCTCTTGTTGGCGGGGAAGAGAAGAAAATGAAGATTCATCCTCTTCTTCTTGGCTCAAAAATAATGGCTTTTCTGAAACACCGTTAGGTGTTTTCTTTTCTTCTTCCTTCTGAGATTCTGAGCTTTGTTCATCATCTCTTGCACTCTCGTTGAGCAAATGTTGAAATATTTCATTGATTTTCTTGCGTTTTTTTGCCGAAGAACGTCCCGCAAAGGATTTCTGTTCCAGCAATTTTACGCGCTCATGAAACACATTTTCACAACGCTTATTCCATAAACCATGGGCTAAATTTAAAATCTTCCCCTCTTTTATAAGCATTTCTAACACATGCACAAAAGTACGCTTGTCACAGCCGCAAAGACGCGCTAAACGTTCGGGTGATAATTCTAGAGGACGACCACGGGCGTACATCTCGTTGAGAAGAATCGTATAAATTCCAATTTCGTGTGCACGCATTCCACGGACGCCTCCTAGAAAATCATTCTGATACCAACAAACATAAGGAAGTATAGAGGATTCATAGTAAGGAGTTTCTTGTTGATGAATGTGTTTCATGCCTCAATCCACTTTCTTCTTTGTCTCTTTCCATTGGCTCGGAAAAAGTCTTGTGTATTGGTATTTGATTGAAGTTTTTTCTTTAGCAAAACTGTTGCTGTTTTGGTGTGATTGGTTCTTGTTAAATGACTGGCTTTTTGTGCTTTGTGACAGCGAACTTATGGTTGTTGCAGTGTTCAGAGGGGCACAAATTTAAAGCTTAGAATGACGCAGGTGACAAAAAATAAAGAGGAAAAACTTCTTCAACTTATGGCTTTCGGGGGACGCCTTTTTACATCCTTTGGGGTGATAAAATGTTCTTTTGACCCGAAAATAAACTTTTATCTCTCCCCAAAAAAATAAAACCTATTTTCTTAATTTTATCCTTTCTAGAGGATAATGCAAGCCTATTTTATAATAAGGACGTGTTTTTTTGGGAAGACGCGCTATATGGTGAAAGCATGAATATCAATGGTTGGCGTCAAAGATTAAGCGAAGCGCTTGAAAAAAGCGGACGCTCAAAAAGATCCGTTTCCCTCGCAGCGGGTAAAGGTCCAGGGTATCTTCACTCTATCCTTTCAGAAGGAAAAGATCCGACCATTGAATCTTTAGCACGCGTTTGCCATGAAATTGATATCAGTGTGAATTATATCCTTTATGGACAGGGGGCAAGCCCTGAAGATAAAGAATTTATCGAACTTATTTCAAAGCTTTCTCCTCAAGAGAGACAGGCGATTTTGACTCTTTTGCGGAGACCAACTGACGGAGTATTAAAATAACCTCTTTTTGTGTTTTTTTATCAAGTGTGCGCCAGTGCTTTATTAATTCTAAATCATTCATTTTATCTCTCCTGTCTATTTGGGGTTGCAATAATAAAGAACAAATAGAGAACTGTACAAAAACATCTGGCGAACAAAAAAGGATGTATTTCGTTGATATATGTCATTTAAATGTCGTAAAGACGAAAAAATATATCTTTTATTAAGGATAAAATGATTGACATATCTTCCATAGAGGATATAAGACTAACGCTATATTTGAACTTGTCAACATATATAAAGGGGGAAATCATGAAAAATATTCCATTCGTTAAAGAGGACGAAGTAATCATCATTCTTTGTGAAGATGAGAAAAGTGATGCTTATGAGGGGCCTATCGACCAAATAGAAGAAGTTCTCGAACATATTGAAGAATATGAGACAGTTCAAAAAATTGTGCGGCTCGATATGACAACGCTTCATGCTGAAGATGTCACTGAACAACTTGCCGATGCATATGTCGCAAATTATGAAATTGATGAACAAAATGTTCAACTTCAACCATTCGTTCTTAACAGTGATGCTTATCATGTCTTTTTAGATCAAAATGTTACGCGTGATTATGAAGATAATCTCTATGGCTCTTATGAAAAACAGCATCGTTTGCGCCCATGTGATGTTTTAACTGATTATTGGTGGTAGGCAATCACGAAAAGTTATCTCAAAATTTTTTTGATCTCTTAAGCTGAAAAGATTTAAGCTGCAATCAGAATTGAACCAAAAAATTTGAGGAGAATTTTTGTTTCATCACAGCAGGATACAGAATGACAGTAGGATACAGAATTTTTTGCGAAAAATTTGTCAGAAAAATCTTTCTGTAGGGATTTTTGTATCCTGCAACAGCATGGTTGTGAGAGTTTTTTAACCATAGAAATGCAGACTTGTTCATAAGCTCGATTTTTAAGGTATGGGGTTTAAAGATTTTTATCATTTTTAGCGATTTTGAGGGGAGGTGTAAATGGTATGTAGGAAGAGCGTTGCAGGGAGGCGAGGCACGAACGGTTAAGAGGGGAGCAGCGTCGGAAGGCATGGTGCGATGTGCTTGGAGGAGGAATGTTGCAAGGAGAGTGTGAAGAGTGGGTGTGAGGGAGCTGCCATGGAGGAAAGGGGCTGTGGTGGAGGTTTAGCACTTATGCGTTTGGGGGCGTGTGTTTTCATTCAAGGGGGAAAAGTATTGAGATTGGGGGAAGTTCCGAGCGGTTTTTGGGGAAGAGCTGAAGCTGAGAGGGCGTTTGTGCCTTAGGGTAGTGTTAGGGGGCACGCGCTTTGGCGAGACTGTGAAGGGAGGTGGTGAGGCAAAGGCATGTGCTTTAGGGAGTCCAGTGAAGGGAGGAGGAGGTGCATGTGGCACTGTTTGTGGGGAGGCGCCGTGTGAATGGAGAGTGATGGAATATCGTCAGCAGGCATGTGCTTTAGGGCGGCGTTTTTGGGGCAATGTCAGGGGGCATGTGCTTTGGGCAGACTGTGAGGGGAGGTGTAAATGGTATGCAGGAAGAGCGTTGCAGGAAGGCGAGGCACGAACGGTGAGAGGGGAGCACCGTCGGAAGGTAAGGTGCGCGTGATGAGCGCGCCGTGGGAAGGCATGGTGCGTGTTCCTAGAGGAGGAACGTTGCAAGGAGAGTGTGAAGAGTGGGTGTGAGGGAGCTGCCATGGAGGAAGGGGACTGTGGTGGAGGTTTAGCACTTATGCGTTTGGGGGCGTGTGTTTGCATTCAAGGGGGAAAAGTATTGAGATTGGGGGAAGTTCTGGGCGTTTGTGCCTTGGAGTGGCGCTTTAGGGCAGTGTTAGGGGGCACGCGCTTTGGCGAGACTGTGAAGGGAGGAGATGAAGAGAGAGTAGACAGCCATGGAGGAAAGGGGCTGTGGTGGAGGTTTAGCACTTATGCGTTTGGGGGCGTGTGTTTTCATTCAAGGGGGAAAAGTATTGAGATTGGGGGAAGTTCCGAGCGGTTTTTGGGGAAGAGCTGAAGCTGAGAGGGCGTTTGTGCCTTAGGGTAGTGTTAGGGGGCACGCGCTTTGGCGAGACTGTGAAGGGAGGTGGTGAGGCAAAGGCATGTGCTTTAGGGAGTCCAGTGAAGGGAGGAGGAGGTGTATGTGGCACTGTTTGTGGGGAGGCGCCGTGTGAATGGAGAGTGATGGAATATCGTCAGCAGGCATGTGCTTTGGGCAGACTGTGAGGGGAGGTGTAAATGGTATGTAGGAAAAGCGTTGCAGGGAGGCGAGGCACGAACGGTAAGAGGGGAGCATCGTCGGAAGGTAAGGTGCGCGTGATGAGCGCGCCGCGGGAAGGCATGGTGCGATGTGCTTGGAGGAGGAACGTTGCAAGGAGAGTGTGAAGAGTGGGTGTGAGGGAGCTGCCATGGAGGAAGGGGGCTGTGGTGGAGGTTTAGCACTTATGCGTTTGGTGGCGTGTTTTTATTCAAGGGGGAAAAGTATTGAGATTGGGGGAAGTTCTGGGTGGTTCTTGGAGAAGAGTTGAAGCTGAGAGGGCGTTTGTGCCTTGGGGTGGCGCTTTAGGGTAGTGTTAGGGGGCACGCGCTTTGGCGAGACTGTGAAGGGAGGTGGTGAGGCAAAGGCATGTGCTTTGGGAGGTGATGAAGGGTGATGAAGAGAGAGAGGGGAAGCCATGGGGGTAGTCCATGAGAGTTGGGGGTAAAGAAAAAAGGCTAAGACTGCTCAAGACCAACATGATTAATGACCAATATTATTGGGAAAGCGTATCTCAAAAAGAGAGGACCTTTCAAACAAAAAAAGACTTTAAAAACAATAGGAGATAGAAAATCATGCCGATCATTATCGATTGTATTCAGGGTTCAGCACAATGGAAGCAAGCGCGCAATGGTTTGATTACGGCTTCTTTGTTTGAAATGGTTGTTGCACGAAAAAAGCAGGGGCAAAAAACTTCAAAATATCAATCTGTTATGATGAAGCTTGCTGGAGAAAGAATTACCGGAAAAACTGTCGATGAGGGAACAACACTTTCGATGCGACGCGGAACCGAATTAGAATCCGGTGCGCGACAGCTTTATGGTACGCTGACCAATACAAAACCTGAATGTATTGGCTTTGTTCTTGCTGATGATCGTAAGAAAGGTTTTTCCCCCGATGCTTTTATTGGAACAAATGGGGTGCTGGAAATCAAAACGAAAAAACCTGAAATCTTGATCCCCCATTTTTATCAAAGGAGTTTTCCAGAAGAACATAAAGCACAATGCCAGGGAGGGTTATGGATTACTCAGCGTGAATGGGTGGATTTGATGCTCTATTGGCCCGATATGCCACCTCTCGTGAAGCGCGCTTATCGTGATGAAGTGTATATTCGTAAACTTGAAAGTGAAATTAACCGTTTTAATGAAGATTTGGAGATGATGGTTCAAAAAATTAAGTCTACCCATGCAGGGTTTGCTATAAGAAGTGAAAACACTCTGCAAGAAAGCAGAAAAGAAAAAAACACAGGCAAAGAATCGGGAAAAAAGCAAAGAGTGGGGGAGCATTGCGGTAAGGTAAGGCGCGGGCGGAGAATGGGGCGTGTTGTGGCAAAGTGAGGCGCAGCCATAGAGGAAGGGGGCTGTGGTGGAGGTTTAGCACTTATGCGTTTGGGTGTGTGTGTTTCATTCAAGGGGGAAAGGTATTGAGATTGGGGGAAGTTCCGAGCGGTTTTTGGGGAAGAGCTAAAGCTGAGAGGGCGTTTGTGCCTTGGGGTGGCGCTTTAGGGTAGTGTTAGGGGGCACGCGCTTTGGCGAGACTGTGAAGGGAGGAGGAGGTGCATGTGGCACTGTTTGTGGGGAGGCGCCGTGTGAATGGAGAGTGATGAAATATCGTCAGCAGGCATGTGCTTTAGGGCGGCGTTTTTGGGGCAATGTCAGGGGGCATGTACTTTGGCGAAGTCGTGAAGGGATGAGATGAAGAGAGAGTAGACAACCATGGAGGAAGGGGGCTGTGGTGAAGGTTTAGCACTTATGCGTTTGGGGCGTGTGTTTGCATTCAAGGGGGAAAGGTATTGAGATTGGGGGAAGTTCCGAGCGGTTTTTGGGGAAGAGCTAAAGCTGAGAGGGCGCTGTGTCTTGTTGCGGTGTCTGTGCTGTGTCAAGGGGGGCATGTGTTTTGGGCAGACTGTGAGGGGAGGTGTAAATGGTATGCAGGAAGAGCGTTGCAGGAAGGCGAGGCACGAACGGTGAGAGGGGATATCGTGTGAAGGTGTGGTGAGAGTAATGAGCGCGCCTGTGGGAAGGCATGGTGCGTATTCCTAGAGGAGGAACGTTGCAAGGAGAGTGTGAAGAGTGGGTGTGATGGAGCTGCCATAGAGGAAGGGGGCTGTGGTGGAGGTTTAGCACTTATGCGTTTGGGGGCGTGTTTTTATTCAAGGGGGAAAAGTATTGAGATTGGGGGAAGTTCTGGGTGGTTCTTGGAGAAGAGTTGAAGTTGAGAGGGCGTTTGTGCCTTGGGATGGTGCTTTAGGGCAGTGTTAGGGGGCACGCGCTTTGTTGGCGAGACTGTGAAGGGAGGAGGAGGTGCATGTGGCACTGTTTGTGGGGAGGCGCCGTGTGAATGGAGAGTGATGAAATATCGTCAGCAGGCATGTGCTTTAGGGCGGCGTTTTTGGGCAATGTCAGGGGGCATGTACTTTGGCGAAGTCGTGAAGGGATGAGATGAAGAGAGAGTAGACAGCCATGGAGGAAGGGGACTGTGGTGGAGGTTTAGCACTTATGCGTTTGGGGGCGTGTGTTTTCATTCAAGGGGGAAAGGTATTGAGATTGGGGGAAGTTCCGAGCGGTTTTTGGGGAAGAGCTAAAGCTGAGAGGGCGTTTGTGCTGTCTTGTTGCGGTGTCTTTGTGCTTTGTCAGGGGGGCATGTGCTTTGGGCAGACTGTGAGGGGAGGTGTAAATGGTATGTAGGAAGAGCGTTGCAGGAAGGCGAGGCACGAACGGTGAGAGGGGATATCGTGTGAAGGTAAGGTGCGCGTGGCGTGTAAGGGAATGTTGCCGTGGGGCAAAAGCATGAGTAGGGATATGCTTTCAATGAATTTGTCCCCCCCCATAATCGCTTTGGTAAGCGGTTGTGTGCGTGGGCTTCATCGTTTTCGTTGCTTCTCCTTATCTTTTGCTAATCTTCCTCTCTTCTTCTTTCTTCTTCCTCCTCTTCCTCTCTTCTTCTTTCTTCTTCCTCCTCTTCCTCTCTTCTTCTTTCTTCCTCCTCTTCTTCTCGCTCTCTTCTCCTTCTTCTCTCATATTCTTCATCTTCTGCGCGTCTTCGCGCTATTGCTTCTTGTTCTCTTGCGGCGCGTTGTCTTGCTGCTTGTTGCAGTTGTTCTTGTGGGGTTCTCTCTGTTTTCTCAATTATCATCATGACTATAAAGATGAGTGCTATGATGAAGAGCATAAATAGCAAACCATAAATCGACATGGTTTATTTCTCCTTTTGTTTTTTAAGTTTGTTTTTCTCTGTCTTAAAACCAAGAGGTCATTCTTGGAGTGAAGACGAAAGTGGGGACAAGAGTGAGGACTATTGTGATAGGGAGGAACCCCATATATCTTCTTCATAAAGAAGAGAGGGAAGAGATGATAATGTCGTGAGGGATTAAAAGAGATTACGTCATCTTACTATCTCATTATTATCTCACCGTTTTATATTGACAGGCATTGGATTTTACACTTCCCATAAAGTGCTGTGAAGTGGTATAAAAATTGTCATGGTGCTGCGAGAGAGGATTGAACTCTCGACCTCTCCCTTACCAAGGGAGTGCTCTACCACTGAGCTACCGCAGCCCTTTTCAATCTTTGCGCTGTCTTGTGCCATATTGTCATAAAATAGGCAAGAGAACATTTGTCGCTTCTTGAAAGAAATTGGCTGATTTTACTGACACCAAAAATGGTGCGAATGATTTCAGTGGCACTTATGCGTGATATAAGAGAATACTTAAAGAATTGTACACTAAAGGAGGTCACCGCAATTTTGGGGATATTTATCAAAAAGCCGCTTTATATTTTAGCTAGCAAAATTATAATCGCTCCAATTTTGGAGGTGTTGTTTAGAGCTAACGATTTTAACGTTATAAACAGTTTTAAATGTTCAATCTCTTTTAAGAGCATTTACTGCTATGACTTAAAACGTATTATTGAATTGCTGTGTATGATCATTGCTTTTGAATGCTCACATGCGTTATAAGATTTGTGTCATGATTTGCTTTTCATACTTTATTTATACATGGCAATTGTTGATAAAAAAGGGGCAATTGAAGCATATACAAAAGTGTGGATTCCAAAGAGGATTCATATAAAATAAATACATGTAAAATATTGAATATATTATATTATTTATATAATGAACGTCTCTTGTGTCGACAGGGACTTCTTTTATACAATAGCCAGGGGTTGCTTAGAGAGGCTCAATACTCCTCAAAAGGTTGCGCAATGATACAAATGTCTCAAAAACAAAAGCAAGAAAAGTCATATCACCAAGAAGAAAAGGAAAAAAAGCGTCAGGAAAGACTCGCGCAACAATTGCGGCAAAACCTGAAACGCCGAAAAGAACAAAGTCGACAAAGAGCACAAAAAGAATCCTAAGACAATGTTTTTTAAGTGTCTTGCAACCAAAATTCTCAATGATTCGTTTTCATATTTTCGGGATTCGTTCTCATATTTTCAGTTCATTTTAAAATAATACGGATTATTTCATTCGGACTTGTTCTGAAACCATACAAAAGAATAACTTCCCAAGGGGAAAACCTTTGGAAGGGGAAAGGGAAAGTATTATGGATTCTATTAAAATCGTTGGGGGGGAAAAGCTTATAGGAACACTTCCTATTTCAGGGGCAAAAAATGCCGCGTTGCCTCTTATGATTGCCGCTTTGCTAACAGAAGAAACGCTTACTTTAGAAAATATTCCGCATTTGGCGGATGTGGAATTGCTTATTCGCATTCTCAATAATCATGGGGTTGCATATGCTGTTGATGGGCAACAACTTCATCGGGATTGTGTGGATTCAAGAACAATCCATTTTACCGCACATGAAATAACCACAGTGCGTGCGCCATACGAATTGGTGAAAAAAATGCGCGCAAGCTTTTGGGTCATCGGACCTTTGCTCGCACGGTGCCGAGAAGCCTACGTTTCGCTCCCTGGAGGCTGTGCTATTGGAACAAGACCTGTCGATTTTATTCTCGAGGGGCTTGAAATTCTGGGCGCACGGATGACTATCGAAAATGGATATGTTCATGCCAAAGCCGCAAAAGGATTAAAAGGCGCACACTATCGTTTTCCCAAAGTCACGGTTGGTGGAACTCATGTGATGCTCATGGCGGCTGTTACTGCACATGGGACAACAATTCTCGAAAATGCTGCGCGTGAACCAGAAGTCACAAATCTTATCCAAGCACTCAATGCTATGGGCGCAAAAATTACCGGGGAGGGAACAGAAACACTCACTATTGAGGGCGTGAAAAAACTCGGTGGGGCTAAAGTCTCCGTCATTCCTGATCGAATCGAAGCCGGAACTTACGCAATGGCTGTGGCTATGACAGGGGGCGATGTATTGCTCAAAAATGCGCAGCCTCAACACCTTACACAAGTGCTTGAAGTTCTGCAAAAAACCGGGCTCACTGTTGAAATCAAACCGCAGGGAATTTGCGTTAAACGAAATTCACGGCAAACAAAAATCATACCCGTCGATATCAAAACAGGACCTTATCCAGCCTTTCCAACCGATCTTCAAGCACAATTTATGGCGTTGATGACACGTGCTCAGGGAACTGCGCGTATCACCGAAACCATTTTCGAAAATCGCTTCATGCATGTTCAGGAACTGACACGTTTGGGCGCTCAGATAAAGCTTGATGGTCAGACGGCAACTGTCTATGGAAAAGAGCATTTGCAAGGCGCACCAGTGATGGCGACTGATTTGCGTGCTTCCGTCTCTCTTGTTATTGCGGCCCTAGCAGCAAAGGGAGAAACCGTTGTGAACCGCGTGTATCATCTTGATCGTGGATTTGAGAGATTGGAAGAAAAGTTAGCCCGATGTGGCGCTCTTATTCAAAGGGTCACAGCTTAACGCTTTTCCGTGGTTTGAGCGGATGTTCAGTGTGGGTTGTTGGGCGTGGGATGTTTGGGGTGAAATTCTTTTGGGGTAGAGCATCTTTCAGGACAGCCTTTTTCGGTATGGTGTGCTTGGCGTGGGGCATTTAGCTTGGGATGTTTGGCGGCAGGGTGTTTTATGTGATCTGCCTAGCGTGAGGGTGCTTGGGATGGGAAATTTGCCATGGCGTGTTTTTGAGGTGCCTCGTGTAGGGTGCTTTGCGTTTCTTTGGAGAGTGTCTTTTGAGGGCATTGCACGCTCTTTTCTTTTATTTTGCGCTTTTTGGAAAAATTTTCATGTGTTTTATAGTTTGTCGTTCTTTTTAGACCCTTTGAGAGGGCACTCTTTCAGGGTTTGGGTGTTGAGTCTGAGGCGTTTGGGATGGGAAATGTGGCACAGGGCGTTTGGTGTGAGATGACCGTGGGGGGATATGTTCTGCCTAGCGTGAAGTGCTTATTATCATTGCCCTGGCAGCAAAGGGAGAAACCGTTGTTACCTGCGTATATCATCTTGATCGTGGATTTGAGAGATTAGAAGAAAAGTTAGCCCGATGTGGCGCTCTTATTCAAAGGGTCACAGCTTAACGCTTTTCCGTGGTTTGAGCGGGTGTTTAGTGTGGGTTGTTGGGCGTGGGATGTTTGGGGTGAAATTCTTTTGGGGTAGAGCATCTTTCAGGACAGCCTTTTTCGGTATGGTGTGCTTGGCGTGGGGCGTTTAGCCTGGGATCTCTGGCGGCAGGGTGTTTTATGTGATCTGCCTAGCGTGAGGGTGCTTGGGGGGCGTTTAGCGTAGAGTGCTTAACTCGGGGCGTTTTGTGTGTGTGGAGGTTGGGAGAGTGCACTGTGATGGGGCTTTGCAAGTTCTTTTTTTCATTCTGTACGCTTTTTGGAAAAATTTTCATGTGTTTTATAGTTTGTCGTTCTTTTTAGACCCTTTGAGAGGGCACTCTTTCAGGGTTTGGGTGTTGAGTCTGAGGCATTTGGGATGAGAAATGTGGTACGGTGTGCTTGGCGTGGGGCGTTTTGAACTTGGGATGTTTGATGTGGGCTGCCTAGCATGGGGTGTTTGATGTGAGCTGTTAAGCTGTGTGTTGCTTGATGTGGTGTTTTTTCGGGTGATATCCGCGGAGTGAAACTTCTGGAGAGGGTGCCCTGCATAAAGAAGAGTTTCACCGTTAGAAGCCACTGGAAAGGTCGGAAGCGCAAGATGTTGTGATGAGGATTGAGCGTGAAAGATGTGGTGGGAACAAGCGATATTGTGAAAGAGTAAGTGTGAGCGTTGAGAGCAGTGTGTTGAGGAAGATCAGGTAGCTAAAGAGCTCTTGGGAGAATCTTCCGCAGAGGCGGTTTGGGGCGACAAGTTTTAAGAAAGGGGAGTGGCCGATCTTCGTTGCTGTAAGGGGGTGGTCCTATTTCCTAGATATGATTTCTGGTGATATTTTTTGAGATGGGCTTTCTTTAAGCAATGTTTTCCTGAAAGGTTTTGTTTTTCAGTTGATTTTGAGGTGATCACTCTTTGAGAGTGTCTTTTTGGGTGGTTCTTTTTGGGGTGGGGCGTTGGATGTTGAGGCTTAGAGGCGTTTGGCGTGGAGGAATGTTGGATGTTTGGGCGGAGCGTTGGGGGCAAGAGGTGGGGTGTTAGAGGTGTGAGGGGTTGGGGAATGGAGTATCGGAGGCAAAATGTTGCGGCGGAGCAATGGGAGGGGAGTGCTGGAGAGGTCAGTGGGGGCAGAATGTTGGGGTGGAGCACTAGAGGTGGAGTGTTAAAGATGTGAGCGATTTTGGAATGGAGTATCGGAGGTGGAGAGCTTGAGGTAAAGAGCAGGGGGGTATGCCGGAGGCGAAATAAGGCAAAAAACTGGAGGGCGCGCAGTGATGCGGCGAGGCGTTGTGGAAAAGCCGGTAGGGACGGAGGGGAACGAAGTGGAAGAATACGTGGCAAGGTGTTGGGGAAGATGGAAAACCTTTTTATCTGTTGTGGAAGAGGTGGAAGGTGTAAGCATTGAAAGAAGTGTCGTATTGCCGCCGGTCTTTTCAGAAAAATGGAGGACGAGGGATGCCAGATGAAGTGCTTGGGAAAAATATTCGGGTGGAGTGCTGGAGGTTGCGGCGAAATACCGGGAAAAATATTGAGGTGGAGCACTGGAGATAGAACGTTAAAGACGTGATAGATTTGGTGTGGAGCAATGGAGGTGGGGTAATAGGGCAAGAGGGGGAGTGTTAGATGTGTGAGGAATTTGGAACCGGAGTATCGGAGGCAAGATGTTGCGGCGGAGCAATGGGAGAGGAATGCTAGAGGGGAAAGTGAAAGCAGGACATTATAGCGAGAGCGCGGTGGTGGAAATTGCGGAAAATAGGAAGTGAAAATAAGCGGCGAGGTGTCGGGATAAAGCAAAATCCTCTTCGTTGCGTAAGGGGTGGCATGGTTTGGGGGGCATGTTGAGGGTACTTTGTTGCTTCTATGGTTCCCTCCACTAGGGTAAAAAACATTCTTTCATGGCGAGAAGCTCATGTGGAAACATTGGAAGCGCGAGCAAGGTAAGCACTACTGAAACCGTATATGCACCCAATGAAGTGAAAGACAAAAACATCTCAACTTGCACGATAAGGAAACAAAACGTGAAAGTGTGATGAATCATTATCGGGAAGCTTAAAGTGTTTGCGGTGATTGTTCCTCTAATAAAGCTTCAATGCGCTTTTGCAGCCTTTGCATTTGTGGATAATATTTCAGCGCTGTTTCATAAGCTTTGAGGGCAAGTTGTGGGTGCCCTGTGGCTTCCATGGTTATCCCAAGCTCAAAAAACGCCATGTAATGGCGAGGTTCAAGTTGAAGAGCGTGGTTAAGGTCAAGCAGGGCAAGTTTAAAATCACTCAGTTGAATATGAATCCAAGCACGTCTTACCCAGGCTTCAGCA
Organism: Bartonella rattaustraliani AUST/NH4; assembly: GCF_000312565.1. GTDB lineage: Bacteria > Pseudomonadota > Alphaproteobacteria > Rhizobiales > Rhizobiaceae > Bartonella > Bartonella rattaustraliani. The sequence continues at coordinate 16,804 of NZ_CALW02000020.1, read as the reverse complement.
TAAGTGGGTAAAAGGGCAAGAGCATTGTCAAGGTAATCAAGAGCAAGACCATAATTGTCGGCGTTGACTGCATCTTTTGCCCAGGACATCAAAAGGTCTATCGTTTCACTTCCCGATTGAGACCATAAATGCTGAAGCTGCTGACTTAACTTCTTCGCTTCAGAAACATTGGCACAAAATTTCAATTCCTTAAGAAGACGGGCAACTTCCGTTTCTCTACGCTGTCTCGCTCTGTCTCCACCCGAAGAGGTGGAGGTATCAAAATCTTCAAGAGCAATCGCAGACGAGTCCGTATCAGACGCTGCAGGTGCTGAGAGCGGTTGGCTGGGAATGAGATCATCCAAGGGCAAAAGCAACTGTGGAGAGGGGTGATCCTCAGGAAGCGAAGGTGGATTTTGCCCATATCCAGGAGAAGTGAAATAAAAAACGCTCAAACAAAGCAAAAAAAATTGCCGAAAAAAAGCATATCTTCGCAAGAGCCAAGCTTTAGGAAAAAGAAAAAAAATCACAAAATAAGCCTTCAAAAGTCAAACTTCTCTTTATTCTAAAGAATAAAATACCCACCTTTTATGCATCTGTCATGAGATTTCTTTTAGGAAAAGCTCGGTCTGCTGAAAACCTCTTCATTGCATAAACTTTACAGAGAATCTATGTTCTCAATTTTTAATTTTACACTTAAAAAGATGCAAAAGAAAAGATATTCTGAATGGATATAAAGGAAATCAGGCATAAACAACAGCATATTTTGAGATATCAAATTCTCAATATGTGTAGGAGCTTACAGACGAAATTTTAAAGATGTATAAACACATCTATACAGCCATCTTTTCAGGTAATATTTTGCAAAAACAACAGACCTCAAGGGGATAGCAAAGACATCTTCAAAAAAAGCTTAAAGAAAGGTTTAATGCCCACAAAATGCAGGCACAAAAACCATTCATCACAAACTATTCGCACCAAATCATACGTTTTGAACTGTCAATCCTAGACAGTTGTCCCCAACTCTTAGCCCTGAACTTTTTGTTCTAAGTTGTTAGTCCAAAACCATAGGCTTCAAACTCTCAGTCACGAACCGCTATTCCTGACTATTATCCTTGACGAGCTCTAAAACGTGGGTTCGTTTTATTAAGAATATAAACACGACCCTTACGACGCACCAAACGATTGTTACGGTGGCGTTCTCTTAGTGCTTTAAGTGAATTTTTAATTTTCATCAGACTCACCGTTTGTACATATCTCTGTAACGCAATGTTAGAAACATTTCATACACAGTTCTATGGATCCATATAGTTTTATGAACCCACACAGTTTTATGAACATTGTGCTCTTTTGCGTTACAACACTTAAATATTAAGCATCTTCTCATTATGACGTAAAAAATGTGACACTAAAAAGAAAAGTGCACCTTTAAAACAAAAGGAGCACATTCACAAATTCCATTCACACAATGAATAAGCGAAAATTGCCAAAAAATTGCAGATTCTCTAACAAAAGCTCTTCTTTTTGTCAAGAGATTATCTTTTGGGACTCTCGGGTGCGTTTGGGATAAAAATCGGCGCGTTGGGGAAATATGGGGTGTATGAAAGACCAAAAAGCACGTTAAATACCACATTAACAAAACAAAGACAGGAAATGCCATAAAAAACTGGAAAAAGAAAAAGCAGGGAAAAGAAACCTGAAAAAATTCAAAATTTTCATTTTTTAGCAATGCTATGGGTGCTTTTGGGGATGAAATCAAAGAGGCGCTACAGATGTTGGTGATGTTTTGGCGTTCGTGTCTTTCTTATAGGGCTTTTAAAATCCCTAGAGGGGGAAAGTCGACCCTTTCAAGACATATTCTGCGGTTGGGGGTGGGGTAAAGTAAAGGATATATGATGCATATTCAAGCTTGAGTGACTGTTGCAGTGATTGATAAATTACGCCTTCTCTTCATATTTTTGCGTAAGATTTTTTCAGGGGAAAGCTTTCAGAATTGTTGCGCATTCTTTTGGATATCTGGCTTTTGGGGTGCGGGAGTGTGGGTCAAGATGGTGCCTTGTATCATTAATCTGTATCATTAAAACGAGATGTTACATGTCAATTTCCATTTATAGTCCCAATTATTATTTATAACTCCAATTTTGTTTATAGTGCCATTGTTTGTAGTGCCATTGTTTGTAGTGATTGACAAATATTCTTTGAGATGACCTTTTCATGAGGTGATTTTTTGGTTTTCGTTGAAAGAATGAAGAGAGATGACTCTTCGGTTGTGTGAAGAGATGGAGGGTGTTGAGCGGAATGGTGAGCGCGTGTGGTGGAAATTGCGGGAAAGTGGAAGCTTGTAGGAAATGAGCGGCGAGTTATCGGATCGATGGGAAGGAAAATCCTTTATGATTGTGTAAGGGGGGCATGGTTGGAGGATTTTTCTACGCTTGAGAGAAGAGTCGCATGGCTGTGAAAGGCGTTTTGGGAAAAATGGGGGACAAGAGAGGTCATGATAAAGCTGCTTTAGGCAAAATATTGCAGTGGGGTGCTGGAGCTAGAGGTTTAGAGGCGTGAGGGATTTGGCGCGGATGAATGCTGGAGCTTGGGGCGAAGTACCGGACAAAATGTTGAAGTGGAGCACTGGAGATAGAACGTTAAAGACGTGATAGATTTGGCATGGAGCAATGGGAGGGGAGTGCTGGAGAGGTCAGTGAGGGCAGAATGTTGGGTGTGTGAGTGATTTTGGAATGGAGTATCGGAGGTGGGACGCTTGAGGTAAAGAGCAGGGGGTATGCCGGAGGCGAAATAAGGCAAAAAGCTGGAGGGCGCGCAGTGATGGGCAAGGCGTTGTGGAAAAGCCGGTGGGGACGGAGGGGAACGAAGTGGAAGAATACGTGGCAAGGTGTTGGGGAAGAGGGGAAACCTTCTTATCTGTTGTGGAAGAGGTGGAAGGTGCAAGCATTGAAAGAAGCATTGCACTGCCGCAGGTCTTTCCAGAAAAATGGGGCTAGAAAAATGAGGAACAAGGGATGCCAGATGAAGTGCTGGGGGAAAATATTGGAGCGTGGTGTTGAAGGTGAAGCGCTGGGAAAAATATTTGGGTGGAGTGTTGGAGGTTGCGGCGAAATACCGGGCAAAATATTGAGGTGGAGCACTAGAGGTGGGGTGTTAGATGTGTAAGGAGTTTGAAAACGGAGTATCGAAGGCAAGATGTTGGCATGGAACAATGGGAGGGGAGTGCTGGAGAGGTCAGTGGAGGTGAGGCAATGGGGGCAGAATGTTGGGTGTGTGAGCGATCTTGGAATGGAGTATCGGAGGTGGAGTGCTTGAGGTAAAGAGCAGGGGGCATGTCGGAGGCAAAATGAGGCAAAAAGCTGAAGGGCGCGCAGTGATGTGGCAAGGCGTTGTGGAAAAGCCGGTTCACTCACTTTGAGTGCCGCTGATGATAAGGGCACGCGAAACTCTGTTATCGCATCACGCTTTCCTTTCATATGTTCGAGCCAAGAATAGTCTATATATTAATAGTCCATATATTCCCTTCAATCTGATCTTCAAGAGTATGACGAAAAGGATTGGTACGAACACCCGTAAGGATAAGCAAACGCAAAGCCAATTGTACCATGCTTGTTGTTTGGCAAAGTGTTTGATAAAAAGCCGGTACATCTTTCCAATTCATTGCAGGCATATGAGTCACTTTATGGCGTTGTTTACCTAAGAGAGCACGTGCTTTGGCTGTGACTTGTAAATCAACCTCTAGTCCCAATGCAGCAGCATGTTTGAAACAAATATTAAGACGAACGAGTGTTTTCTCTGCTGCTTTTGTATGCCATATGGGGGCAAGCGTATTGCGTATCTCTGTTTGTGTAATTCCTGAAATGGGAAGACAGCCTCATTTGGGGAGTACATGAAATTGTAAAGATGAAAACCAATCTCCAGACTTATCATCATCCTTTAATTCAGCTTTACAGCTTTCAAAACTACCCACAGCAATGTCTTTGAGAGAATGAAGAGTGCGCATTGCTTCATGCTTTTGTTTCTCACTCTCTTTAATGGGATCACGACCCTCATGTAAAACAGAACGCCACCTACGTTGCATGTTCACGGGCTTGTTTTAAAGAGACATGTCTTAAAGCCCCTAAGCCCATTTCACGACGGCGCCCGTGAATTGTATAACGATAAATCCATTGCGCACCTCCATCTTTACGCTTATGAAGGGTCAAGCCGGCACTATCATTTTTTTTACCAGTTCGTGGTATATTCACTTGTTTCATAGTGTTGCGACAGCTCTTGCATTAAGACGATTCATAAGAGGCATTTTTCCTCCTTATCCTTACTAATTTTTATCCATCTGCCAACCCTGCTTATGGCATAAAACCAAGTGAATAAAATTGATTCAATATGAAGTGGTTTGAGATGAGAGAATCTTATGGGTATTCGGGGGTATGATTTAAGATGAGAAACGATAAAAACACTTATGAAGCAAGGTGTTGGGGAAGAGGGGAAACCTTCTTATCTGTTGTGGAAGAGGTGGAAGGTGCAAGCATTGAAAGAAGCATTGCACTGCCGCAGGTCTTTTCAGAAAAATGGGGCTAGAAAAATGAGGAACAAGGGATGCCAGATGAAGTGCTAGGGGAAAATATTGGAGCGAGGTGTTGAAGGTGAAGCGCTGGGAAAAATATTCGGGTGGAGTGCTGGAGGTTGCGTGTGACAGAGGTGTGAGGGGTTTGGGAACGGAGTATCGGAGGCAAGATGTTGCGGCGGAGCAATGGGAGAGGAATGCTGGAGGAGAAAGTGAGAGTAAGACATTATAGCAAGAGCGCGGTGGTGGAAATTGCGGAAAATGGGAAGTGAAAATAGGTGGCGAGGTGTCGGGATAAAGCAAAACCTTCTTCGTTGCGTAAAGCGTTAGGATCGTTGGGGGGATTTTTTCTGTGCTTGAGAAAAGAGTTTCCCGTGACAGACATTTTGGAAAGATGGAGGCGAGAGATATCATGATGAAGCGCTGGGGGAAAAACAGTGGGGACGAGCGTTGGATGTTGAGGTGAAGTACTGGAGGGGAATGTTAGGTGTGTGAGCGACTTTGGAACCGAGTATTGGAGGCGAGGTGATGAGGGTGGAGGCGTGTAGTGGGGTATTGCGAAAAGCCGATGAGGTGTTGTGGGAAAATGCGCCGCAAGGTGTCGGGGAAGAGAGGAAATTTCCGTATCTGTTGTGGAAGAGGTAAGTGGGAGCAGGGCGTTATGGCGAGAGCGCTGATGGAAAGATATCAGGGTGGAGTGCTGATGACGGTGGAATACTAGACGCGTGATGAACTTGTGGCTAGGCACTGGAGGTTTGCGGTGACAAGCTTGGAAAAAATGGCGGCAGTGTTGGAAGAGGAGTGCTAAAAGCAGTGTCATAAAAGTGGGAAATTATCATAAAGATGTTGTCGTCCACGTTCGAGAAAAAGGAATATTCTTGCACAATGCAAGAATTTTAACGCTTTCTAAGAGTGATTTTTAGCATAAAATCATTTCAAAATGATGTAAAGAATATTACCAAAAAGAGGGGAATATTACCAAAAAAAGAAAGACGTTATCAGAAATTTGCGAGCGTTACCCAAAAAAGGCGCATTACCAAAAATCCGGAACTTCCGTCTTTAAATGAGGACCAATCCGTACCGCCGAAATCTTTTCTGCCAAACCCGTACGGTCTGAGAGCTCAACCGCTAAACCGCAAAGTGTCGCTGGGCCTCGTGCCGGTTCAAAACGGTCCTTTTTTTGCTTATAAAGAAAACGATGTAAAGGTTCTTCCTTTTCCATGCCTATCGACGAATTATAATCCCCACACATTCCTGCATCCGAAAGATAAGCACTCCCACCTTCTAAAATTTGTGCATCAGCTGTTGGAACATGGGTGTGGGTTCCTACAATAACACTCACACGGCCATCAAGAAAATGACCAAAACATTGCTTTTCGCTCGTCGTTTCTGCATGAAAGTCAAAAATAATCGCATCTGCCTGCTCTACCAAAGAACAAGAGAGTAAAATCTTTTCTGCTGTTTCAAAAGGATCATTCACTTTACACGGCATAAAAACGCTCCCCAAAAGATTTGCGACAAGAACACGAGCCCCATTCTTCGCTATAAAAATATCAGATCCCCTCCCCGGGGTTTCCTTAGCAAAATTCGCCGGACGTAAAAAACGATCACTCTCATGTGCATAATGGAGCGCTTCTTTGCAGGAAAAGGCATGATTCCCCGTTGTCACAACGTCTGCCCCTACCAGCAGAAGATCGTGATATGCTTCTTGGTTGATACCAAATCCATTAGAAGCGTTTTCACCATTGACCACAACAAAATCAAGTCGCCACTTCTCAATCAGCTGTGGAAGCTGTTCAAAAACAACCGTACAACCCGTTGGTCCAACAATGTCACCCAAAAATAAAAAACGCATAGGCGTTTTAATCACATTTTAACGTTTTAAGAAACCTTTTTCTGTAAAAATGCCCTCTAAAAGTAAATCATGTTCAGCATGGGGAATGGATTCCATTTCTTGGTTGGAAAAGCCTAAGCCTAAGAGGCGAGCTTGATGCCCCCCTTTTTCAAGCACTTCAACAGCGCGATCATAGTATCCGCCTCCATAACCAAGACGGTGACACTGACTGTCAAACGCTGAAAGAGGAACAATAATAAGATTCGGAATCACAACGGCATTTTCTGCTCCAGGACCCAATGTGCCAAAGCGCATGGTTTCTAAAGCAGTCTTTTGCGAAAATGCACGAAAAACCATGGTGGTGGAATCAAGAATTGCTGGGAGTGCTAAAGATCCACCACGGGATGCTATAGTATTCAATAAAGGCCGAGGGTCTATTTCCGATTTGATAGGCCAATAACCTGCTAAAATCAAACGTGAAAAATCTTCTCCCTTTTCTTCAAGATTGTGAAGAAAGTGCGAACAGGCCTGCTGTGAAAAAACAGTACGCTCTTGAAGGGAAAGGTTATCACGCTTGGATAAAGCCCTCTTGCGCAACTGTGCGCGAACCCATGAAACAGACTGGGAATCTTTTGTTTCTTGGGTCATTGTCTTGTCAATCATATGAGATACTGTTGTCATTTGAGATTTTGTTGCATAGGCGCAGTGAAATAAAATCAAACTGTCAAAAAGTTTCGTCGTTTGAAAAAAATTATAGTCTTTTACTTCATGTAAAAAAGAGTTGCGACAGTTTATTTTGCATGAAAAAAGGTGATCCACAACAGCCGATGGAAAAAATTGACCCCGGGAACCTATACAAATAGGTGGGCGCCATATGAAAAAGCCCACGAGCTTTTTCAGGGACAGCTCCCTTAGAGATCATTAAGGTCTCAGGAATACGTTATTTCCTGTCGAGAAGCGCAGAACACCCCTTCTACTATAAAACAGTTTACGAGTTTCGGCTAGAGAGAAAATGATTTCTATACAACACCTTTTATCCCATTTTGTAGTGCTTTTTGAAAAGTGGAATAGTTTGGATGGCGCTCTTTGGGTGGCTGGAATGCTCTTTTGTTATGTTAAGGGGTGATTTGGGAAGACCTGTGCGTGAAAGAATCGTTGCATTGTCGCAGGTCTTTTCAGAAAAATGGAGGTCGAGGGAGATTAGATGAAGTGCTTGGGGAAAATATTGGAGCGAAGTGTTGAAGGTGAAGCGCTGGGAAAAATATTCGGGTGGAGTGCTGGATGTTTGGGCGGAGCGTTGGGGGTAAGAGGTGGAGTACTAGAGGTGGGGTGTTATAGAGGTGTGAGGGGTTTGGGAACGGAGTATCGGAGGCAAGATGTTGCGGCGGAGCAATGGGAGGGGAGTGCTGGAGAGGTCAGTGGGGGTAGAATGTTGGTGTGTGAGCGACTTTGGAACCGAGTATCGGAGGTGGAGCGCTTGAGGTAAAGAGCAGGGGGTATGCCGGAGGCGAAATAAGGCAAAAAGCTGGAGGGCGCGCAGTGATGCGGCGAGGCGTTGTGGAAAAGCCGGTAGGGACGGAGGGGAAGGAAGTGGAAGAATACGTGGCAAGGTGTTGGGGAAGATGGGAAACCTTCTTATCTGTTGTGGAAGAGGTGGAAGGTGTAAGCATTGAAAGAAGCATTGCACTGCCGCAGGTCTTTCCAGAAAAATGGGGCTAGAAAAATGAGGAACAAGGGATGCCAGATGAAGTGCTAGGGGAAAATATTGGAGCGAGGTGTTGAAGGTGAAGCGCTGGGAAAAATATTTGGGTGGAGTGTTGGAGGTTGCGGCGAAATACCGGGCAAAATATTGAGGTGGAGCACTAGAGGTGGCGTGTTAGATGTGTAAGGAGTTTGAAAACGGAGTATCAGAGGCAAGATGTTGGCATGGAACAATGGGAGGGGAGTGCTTGAGGTAAAGAGCAGGGGGCATGTCGGAGGCAAAATGAGGCAAAAAGCTGAAGGGCGCGCAGTGATGTGGCAAGGCGTTGTGGAAAAGCCGGTTCACTCACTTTGAGTGCCGCTGATGATAAGGGCACGCGAAACTCTGTTATCGCATCACGCTTTCCTTTCATATGTTCGAGCCAAGAATAGTCTATATATTAATAGTCCATATATTCCCTTCAATCTGATCTTCAAGAGTATGACGAAAAGGATTGGTACGAACACCCGTAAGGATAAGCAAACGCAAAGCCAATTGTACCATGCTTGTTGTTTGGCAAAGTGTTTGATAAAAAGCCGGCACATCTTTCCAATTCATTGCAGGCATATTAGTCACTTTATGGCGTTGTTTACCTAAGAGAGCACGTGCTTTGGCTGTGACTTGTAAATCAACCTCTAGTCCCAATGCAGCAGCATGTTTGAAACAAAGATTAAGACGCATGAGTGTTTTCTCTGCTGTTGTTGCTTTTGTATGCCATATGGGGGCAAGTATATTGCGTATCTCTGTTTGTGTAATTCCTGAAATGGGAAGACAGCCTCATTTGGGGAGTACATGACGTTGTAAAGATGAAAACCAATCTCCAGACTTATCATCATCCTTTAATTCAGCTTTACAGCTTTCAAAAGCATCCACAGCAATGTCTTTAAGATAATGAAGATTGCGCATTGCTTCATGCTTTTGTTTCTCACTCTCTTTAATGGGGGCACGACCCTCATGTAAATCAGAACGCCACCTACGTTGCATGTTCACGGGCTTGTTTTAAAGAGACATGTCTTAAAGCCTCTAAGCCCATTTCACGGCGTCGTCCGTGAATTGTATAACGATAAATCCATTGCGCACCACCATCTTTACGCTTATGAAGGGTCAAGCCGGCACCATCATTCACTTTACCAGCACCCAATGTGGCGACAGCCCTTGGTACTTAAGGCGATTCATGAGAGGCATTTTTCCTCCTTATCCTTACTAATTTTTATCCATCTGCCAACCCTGCTTATGGCATAAAACCAAGTGAATAAAATTGATTTAATATGAAGTGGTTTGAGATGAGAGAATCTTATGGGTATTCGGGGGTATGATTCAAGATGAGAAAAGATAAAAACACTTATGAAGCAAGGTGTTGGGGAAGAGAGGAAACCTTCTTATCTGTTGTGGAAGAGGTGGAAGGTGCAAGCATTGAAAGAAGCATTGCACTGCCGCAGGTCTTTTCAGAAAAATGGGGCTAGAAAAATGAGGAACAAGGGATGCCAGATGAAGTGCTAGGGGAAAATATTGGAGCGAGGTGTTGAAGGTGAAGCGCTGGGAAAAATATTCGGGTGGAGTGCTGGAGGTTGCGTGTGACAGAGGTGTGAGGGGTTTGGGAACGGAGTATCGGAGGCAAGATGTTGCGGCGGAGCAATGGGAGGGGAGTGCTGGAGAGGTCAGTGGGGGCAGAATGTTGGGGTGGAGCACTAGAGGTGGAGTGTTAGAGATGTGAGCGATTTTGGAATGGAGTATCGGAGGTGGAGAGCTTGAGGTAAAGAGCAGGGGGGTATGCCGGAGGCGAAATAAGGCAAAAAGCTGGAGGGCGCGCAGTGATGCGGCGAGGCGTTGTGGAAAAGCCGGTAGGGACGGAGGGGAACGAAGTGGAAGAATACGTGGCAAGGTGTTGGGGAAGAGGGGAAACCTTCTTATCTGTTGTGGAAGAGGTGGAAGGTGTAAGCATTGAAAGAAGTGTCGTATTGCCGCCGGTCTTTTCAGAAAAATGGAGGACGAGGGATGCCAGATGAAGTGCTGGGGGAAAATATTGGAACGAGGTGTTGAAGGTGAAGCGCTGGGAAAAATATTCGGGTGGAGTGCTGGAGGTTGCGGCGAAATACCGGGCAAAATATTGAGGTGGAGCACTGGAGATAGAACGTTAAAGACGTGATAGATTTGGCGTGGAGCAATGGAGGTGGGGTAATAGGGCAAGAGGGGGAGTGTTAGATGTGTGAGGAATTTGGAACCGAGTATTGGAGGCTGAGGGTGGAGGCGTGCAGTGGGGTGTTGCGAAAAACCGATGAGGTGTTGTGGGAAAATGTGTGGCAAGAAGTCGGGGAAGAGGAACCAAAAGACCAATGTAAGAAAAAGTGAGAGTATGCGCGAGCAAATCTAAACTGTTATAAAAAAATGCCTCCGAAACTGTTGTTGTCTTTTTTGTTTCTTTTGCTATGGGTTGTTTGAGAAAAAGATATTTTAAATAATATTACAAATAAGGTTTGGATTACGGGCAAGGTTTGCTGGCTGGTCCTGTTAATTGGATGATATGTCCCATTTTGCGGAGCGGTTGAACAGAACTCTTGCCATATAAATGAACCGATGTATTCTTTTGATTCAAAAAACATCTGAAATCATTGAGATTATTGCCAAGAAGATTAATCATTTGACAATTGCTATGGCGGTATGTACTGCCCAAAGGAAAACCGCAAATCGCACGAATATGTTGCTCAAATTGTGAAGTTATGCATGCTTTCTGCGTCCAATGGCCAGAATTATGAACACGAGGTGCCAGTTCGTTGACCAAAAGAGTCCCATCCATTAAAACAAAAAATTCAACGCAAAGAACACCAACATAATCTAAGTTCTCCATCACTGCTACGCTGATTTCTTGTGCTGTCTTTTGGACCTCAAGGGGAATATAGGAGGGAACAAATGATTTATAAAGAATGCCGCTTTTGTGCTGATTTTCAGAACAGTCATAAAAACTATGCTCACCTTGTCTTGTGCGCGCTGAAATAACCGAAATTTCCGATAAAAAAGGCACAATCTCTTCCAAAATTGACGGTTGTCCCTGAAAAGTCTTTAAGGCGTTCTCAATGATTTGGTTATCTGGGGTTTGGCTATCTAGCTGATTGAGCATGATCTGGTTTTTTCCATCATAGCCAAAACGGCGTGTTTTTAAAAGTCCACGCCCTTTGAATGCAGAGAGTGCACGAACAAGAGAAGAATGATCATCAATCGCATACCAAGAAGTTGTACGAATGTTTTGCTCTTGCAAAAATTGCTTTTCATAAAGCCGGTCTTGCGCAATCTCCAACGCTTTGGAAGAGGGGTAAACAGATTTGGCCTTCTCTACATACTGAACCGTCTCAAGGGAAAGATTTTCAAACTCATAGGTCACAACATCACACAGAGAAATAAAACGATCTAATGCTGAAGTATCATCATAGGAGGCAACAATATGCTCATTGGTTGTTTGTGCTGCTGGACAATCCGCTTCAGGGCAAAAAACAATCGTTCGAAACCCTAATTCTGCTGCTGCTATGCCTAACATGCGCGCAAGTTGTCCTCCACCTATTAAACCGATCACACTTCCTGAAGGCAATATCGTGGATGTAGAGGATTTATTGGATGCGGAGGTTGTGTTGGGAGAGGAGCCCGTGGGTGCGGAGGCTATGCTGGGCATGGATGTCATGTTGGAGGTGCAGGTTATATTGGGCGTGGGGGTGGTGTTGGATGCGGAGGTTGTGTTGGGAGGAGGAGTCCGTGGGTGCGGAGGCTATGCTGGGCATGGATGTCATGTTGGAGGTGCAGGTTATATTGGGTGTGGGGGTGGTGTTGGATGCGAAGGTTGTTCTGGGAGGGGAGTCCGTGGGTGCGGAGGCTATGCTGGGCATGGATGTCATGTTGGAGGTGCAGGTTATATTGGGTGTGGGGGTGGTGTTGGATGCGGAGGTTGTTCTGGGAGGGGAGTCCGTGGGTGTGGAGGCTATGCTGGATGAAGAAAAAATGCCGGAAAATTGTGTCATTTTAGACCTCATTTACAGGAGTTTGTGCGACATTGGCTGTTTGTTGCTGCCGCCAATCTTGTAACCGTTTTGCGAGGTTATCATCGTAAACTGCCATGGTTGCTGCCGCTAAAAGCGCTGCATTAATAGCGCCCGCTTTGCCAATCGCTAATGTGCCAACCGGTATTCCTGCTGGCATTTGTACAATAGAAAACAAGGAATCTTGGCCAGATAAAGATTGAGAATGGACTGGAACGCCAAAAACAGGAAGAGGCGTGAGCGCTGCTAACATACCAGGAAGATGTGCTGCCCCCCCCGCACCGGCAATCAAAATTTTAAAGCCGGATGCTTTTGCTTCTTTGGCAAATTGATAAAGACGTTCAGGCGTTCGATGGGCTGAAACAATACGCGAAACATGAGAAATATCAAGATATGTCAAAATATCTGCACTATGACGCATTGTTTGCCAATCTGATTGGCTACCCATTAAAATCGCGACATCGAATGATTTCCTCGTCATTGTTCAATCCTTTAATCAAAAGTGCTCACCTTATATCAAATGTTCAAGGGGCGATTCTTTCATTTTATTCTTTTAGAGTTTCACACTCTACTTTGCAAAGTCAATTGATGATAGAACAACAGTTTTTTAAAGGAAATTTAAGAATGAATATGGATTTTATAACGATAAAATTGACGGATATTTGTGTCAATGAGGATGCAATCTTTTCATTATGTTGTTTTTCAGAAAATATTTTCTACCAAAACGCAAAGGTTTTGGATAGGTCAATATTTTAGACTTTAGAGCTTTTCATTCTATTAAGAAGGTCGCTGCCGCTTACTCATAGAGTTGGGCTCTAGAGAGAGGGGCACTTATCATAAAACAAAGAGCTTTGTAAAGCGGCGCTTTGAAATGAATATTATAAAAACTTTCCTCTTTTTTGTTTTCGGACGTTAAGGCGTGCCCTGTATCACTCTTTTTTTAAATTTGTATCACTTTTTTTTAGAAAATGTTGATGAAATAAAAACGTTTCCGTTTGCTCAGTTAGTTTGTTTCTACAAGAATTTGTCAAGATATACTTTTGGACCTTTTTCTCAGAATAAGAAAAGAGTGAAAGTTGCTTTTTTCCTGAAGTTTGTGTGAAGAAATGCAGAGGACAAAGTAGGTTGTCGGTTTTCCGTGGTCACTTCTTGGGCAGAAAAAATGAAAAAAAGAGAATTTGAGTGCTGGTTGACTAAAAGATGTAGGGGGGGCAGAAGATTCTTGGAGGTATGCGTGGGGGTGTTGCATGCGTGAGAGAAGTTGTGTGAGTTGGGGAGAGTATGAGCTGAAAGATGAGGTGTATGTGCATGAAGAGTTGCGTGGAATATGGGAGGGATGGAAATGAGGGAATGTGTTGATGCAGTTGATTTTGGGTGTAGGTAGAAGGGGAAGAGGATGTCTGTAAATTTACAAAAGCGTAAATCTGTGAATGTGTAAAACAGAGGATTATGTTTTACGGTGTTTTATTATCGTAGCGTGAAAAGGTAAAGTGGAGAGGAGGATTTGTGAGAGGTATGAGAGAGAAAATGTGAGGTGTATGAGTGGGGTGAATGGGTGGAAAGGGATAGTCGTGGGGGGAAAGAGAGCCGTATGTGGGTGAGGGGGAAAAGCATGGGATGAACAGGTGGAAAGGGGAAGTGTGTGTGAAGAGGTAAAGGTGGGATGAAGAGTGAGAGGTGTGAGGGGGAAAAGGTAGAAAGTATGCGTGGGGGTGTTGCATGCGTGAGAGAAGTTGCGTGAGTTGGGGAGAGTATGAGCTGAAAGATGAGGTGTATGTGCATGAAGAGTTGCATGGAATGTGGGTGATGGTGTGGTTGCTTTGGTGCGGGATGTTTGATGGGAAGGTGAAATTTCGTGTCAGAGTTTAGGAAATTTGCGTTGTGACATCAGTTGTTAAAAGGCGATGCGTTATCAAAGCAAAAAGATATTGAGTGATTTAAATCATTGCCCTGTAAGAAATATAAAGTAAGAAATATTTTGTAAAAAAACATTTTTGGTGGCAAAACTAAGAGATTTGTAGTAAAAATATCTTAAATTAAGAAAAAAGCGGGAATCTCAATGGGTTGTATTTTTGTGGGGGGGAGTATATTCTTTTTTTGTTTATAGGGGGGAATATGTTTTTTGCTTGTGAGTAAGAAAAAGTACACAATTTAATGGTTTTATTGATCTTTGTAGTTTTGCTGAGCTTTCTTCTTATGATCGAGCATTCTCATGAGTTTATTTCACACTTCAAATACCGCGAAAGAGAATGATGAATTGTGAATAATAAGTTCATCGTCTCTTTTTTGCCAAAATTTGCAATATGTTACGCATTATAATATAATTTTAAGGAGATCCCAAGATGTTTGTGCCATTTCTAATTGCTTTAGGTACAGTCATAACAACTTTGTATGGCAAGAAAAATATAAGTTATGTTTTATGGACAGTTCTATTAGTTGTCATTCTTCTTACTTTTAATCACCATGCAACATCTACTTTAAACTTATCTTTTTGAGAGAATAACCATGGATCATAAACAAGAAAATCCTCATTTCATCATCTTTCTGAATGCGTTAGGGCTTATTGGTTTGTCCATTGTCCTAGTGATTGCTTTTTATTATCAACTGGTAAAGTTTGAATTACCTTGTCCTCTTTGTTTGCTTCAGCGCGTTGGTTTAATGCTTGCAGGGTGTGGGTTCTTGCTCAATATTCACTATAAGGTGAAAAATACACATTATGGTATGGTGATTCTTGGTTGTATGGTGACAAGTATTATTGCTGCACGGCAGGTTTTCTTGCATATCACGCCAGATGATTTGGGATATGGATCAACCTTCTTTGGTTTGCATTTTTACACTTGGGCGTTCATCATTTCAGTCCTTTGTATTTTTGCCGTTTCTGTTGTTATGATTCTCAGTGAATTGGCGCACAAATTTAAAGTATTTTCTCCTTTTCCAATGTTGAGTAAAGCAGCTGGTTTCTTATTTGTCTTTTTGATTGCCGCAAATTTAGTCTCTACCATACTTGAATGTGGAGGTGGCCAGTGTGCTGATGATCCCGTGGAATATGAATTATTGTCAAGTTGGTTTCCTTCCTCCTCTTAAGTTTTTTTATAAAAGCTTTTAAGAATATTATCTTTAAGAAAAGATGGTCCTTTGAGGTGCCGTCTTTTTTTTATCAGAAGAAAATTGGGCTTTCGATTTTTGAAATTTCAGGGATGGTTTAAATATCTCAGGGATGGGGTTAAATGTAGGACGCAGTAACTAGATGTTGGGGGGAACTGGGAGCAAGATGTGCGGTGAAGTACTGGAGGTGGAGTGTTAGACGCATGAGGGATTTGGGGCACATTGCGAATAGCTTGTTTCATTGTTGCATAAATTCTTTGTGCTAAAGAGTGTTGTGAATTCTTAAAAGGCTTTGATATTTGCTCAAAACTTCATGGTAACTTACTATAATATAAAAATGTTATTGATTTAACTTATTGTTATTAAAGAAAATTTTTTCTCTTGTCATTTTTAAATGCTGTACTAAATTTATTCTTGTCATTAGATTTTATAGTATTTAGGTGAATGCTTCGAAGGTATTTGAGCTGTATTAAAGAAATGTTGTGAAATAACTTTCTGGTGATTATGGGGTCTATTTCTTGTAAATAGGCCTCCTTTTTTATTTTCTATTGTTCATGGCGCTGAGGACGCTTTGCCCATTTATGCGCGTTCTTATATCCCAATACGTGTTCTTATATTATTGTATTCTTTTTCTTTCTTCATCTTTAAACGCTGTTGTAAAAAGCTTGTTGAAGGGAGGGGAAAAATTTTGACAATGCTTTTAAAGAGCTGTGGCAGAACGCATGCGTATATCACTATTATCTTGATCGTCATACGACCAGAAAAAACGCAAAGACAGATCCTTTTTTTCAGGCACAAACAACTGTGAAGAATGCAGCCTACAGTAATGGGGGCTCCTCTCTTTTCGTATGGTTGTTTTTAAGACTTTTTCACGACAATATCTTAAGAATGTCATCGTGCGAAATGTGTGCGTTTCTATTACTTTTTGCTTATATCTTATACAAGGTATAGTTGATACAAAATATAAGGTGACACTTTCGTGCTCTTTGCGAATTTCTCATGTGATGATTCATCTTATATTGAAACAATGCCATGAAGACGATTCATGAAAAGATATCGTGCATTTTAGCTCTAGAGGCTTTTATTCATAGACTCATTTTTCTTGTGAGATGCTAGATTTTTTGTCGCTGCGATATAAAAAGCAGGGCGGAAAAGGCTGATGTGTGAGAAGAGCAAAAGGGGGAGGAGTGGGTGGAAGAGGATGAATGGATGGAAATGGGAGCGAATAGGCGGGAAGGGGCGTATGTGGGGTAAAGGAGATGTGAGTAGTGTGCTTGTGGGGGCAGGTGAGGTGAGTGGAGGGTTATGAATAGGGAAAAAGTTGTGTGATTGGGGAGAGCATGAGAGGTGTATGAGTGGGGTGGATAAGTGGAAAGGGATAGTCGTGGAGGAAAAGGAGAGCTGCGCGCATGAGGGGGCAAGAGGTGAAGAGGAGAGGTCGGGGTTGTGAGGGAAATGTGTATGCGTGAAGGGAGGTGCGTGAGATAGGGAGGGATATAAGAGGAGAGAGAGTTGGGCACTGTGAGATATGGTGCTATGAGATGTGTGGCTGTGCTGGT
>NZ_CALW02000021.1 GCF_000312565.1 Bartonella rattaustraliani AUST/NH4 | reverse complement strand
CACAAGGGCTGTCGCAAAACCATGAGGCGAATCAATATACCCTATGGATTGGTAAATATCATGCGTTGGTTATTATGAGCTGGTCAATATACCATGCGTTGGTAAAGAGAGTGATGGTGCCGATTTGTTCCTTCATAAGTGTGGTGTCATAAAAGGTGATCCTTCAAGATAATCTTTTAGGCCATAAAGAGAGTGCATCTTCATGTGCCATCAAAAGATCAATGTTGTCTCTGTCTGCTATGCGTTTTTTTGCATTCATAGTATGTAGAAGAGCAAAGCTATATTCAAAAAAACTGAGCCGGTCGCGGTATGTTGGTCGCTTAAGCCTGTGAGCCTTGAGCCTGTGCCTTGAGCCGGTTGAGTCCTAAGCCGGTGAATTCTAAGCCTGTGAGCTTGTATCAGTAAATTTTATAGTGCATCAAGGGCTCTATGCGTGACGTCTTCAGAAATCAATTTTAAAAAATCAATCTTATGACAAATAGGAAAGAGGTGAAAAGTTTTTCCCTTTCAGACAAGAGGGCAAGCAAAACAAAGACATTATAAAGATGAAAAAATTCTTATCCTTCATAAATAAAAAAATAAACGCAAAACAAGGCTCCATTTTTACTGAAGCCTTGCGCATATTTTTTTGTTAATACTTAACTGTTCGCCCTCATATGAGGGAGGGTCTTTTTTCGTAAATTACGGTGTATTGACACTTCAAGCACCAATAAACATTTTTATGCATAAGATAATAGCAGAACGAATAAAATCATAGATTGTGGACAGTAAACTTTGTCCTAGATCATATAAATTCTCTATATCTTTTGGATATGGTTTATTCTGGGCTGGTGAGATACTCGGTATGTTTATCCCTATATTTAATGTGTCAATGAGTGTGCCCTTTATCGGTTGAAGAAGACGTGAATCCGTTCGATCAACAGTATAAGGAGCAACAATAGGAGAGGGTTGTTTATTGATTTTATATTCAGATTCTTGGAGTGCAAAGGCTAAACTGCTTGTCACTGCACCCGCTATGAAAAAATATCGGATAATCATCATTTTTCTCCTAATTATTTATTCTTCATAAATATCCAATACGTGGTCATAATAATAATTCACTTTAGATCACTCTAAGATGAATATGAGGGAGGGTTTTTCTATGAGGGAGGGTTTTTGAGTAAGCTTTTGTATACAGATACTTTAGCTTCTGCCAATAAAGACTTTTATACATAAGCTAATAAGAGAACGAAAAAACTCATATATTGTAGCCAGTAAACTTTCGACTAGATCATATAAATCTTCTAGATCATCTTTGTACGTTCTATTATTCATTTGTAATCTATTTAAGTTATCTTTCCATGTTTCTAATGTGCTCTTTATGGAGGCAAGAGGACGCAAATCCGTTGTATGAACAGTATAAGCAACCACAAGAGGAGAGAGATATTGATTTGCTCTATGCTCAGATCCTTGAAGTGCAAGAACGAAACCGCTTGCAACCATACTTGCTATGAAAAAATATCGGATAGTCATAGTTTTTTCCTCTCTTTATTGAAAATAAATATCTAATATGCAGTATCTATTCTCGTTTAGAGTGATCTCATATGAATATAAGCGAGGGTTTTTCTATGAGGGCGTTCTTTTCTTTGTAAACTTATAGTATATCGGCAATCAAGGTTTTTGTAAAAAACATTCTTACACCAAAGTGAATAACAGAACGAACAAAGTCATATAGTGTATACAGCAAATTTATGCCTGCGTAAAATAACTCCTATAAATTGTTTTTGTAAGATCCATTGTTATTGGTTATTGTCGATATAACTATTGAATTGTTGAACTCTTGGTTCCAGAAAGTATAAATGCGTTCTCTCAACAATGTAAGCAGCAACAATGAGGAGATGGTTGTTGATTTGCTCTATGCCTGTATTCTTGAAGCACAAGCGCTAAACTGCTTGCAATTGCACCTACTATGAAAAAATATCTGCTCTTCATAGTTTTGCTCCTCACTTTATTTAAAATAAATAAATATCCAAAATGGAGTATATATAAATTCACTTTAGATAACTATAGTAAAAATGCAACAATCATAAAAAAGAATAATGTTTGCCCAGAAATTGACAAAATTTACCCTTATTTGCCCCAATTAATTCTTTCAAATTGATTTTATGATTCATAAAAGTGGATTTTGAAGATTTTAGGTATTCATATGATGGGTGGCAAAAAGATTTGTTGGTAGACTTCTCTTTTGCACCATATTAAAGGGGCTCATAAAACGAAATGCTAATGTATCTTTGTAAAAACGTATTTCTGTAAAAGTAAATATCTTCCCTCTGAAATTGGGGTGTATCCTGTGAGGACAAGGATGCGTCTCATAAAAGGTGGGGTGTATCTTGTGAGGACAAGGATACATCCCATAAAGGTTGGGGTGTATCTTGTGAGGACAAGGATACATCCCATAAAGGTTGGGGTGTATCTTGTGAGGGTCGAGATACATCCCACGAAGGTTGGGGTGTATCTTGTGAGGGTCGAGGTACATCCCACGAAGGTTGGGGTGTATCCCGTGAGGGTCGAGGTACATCCCACGAAGGTTGGGGTGTATCCCGTGAGGGTCGAGGTACATCCCACGAAGGTTGGGGTGTATCCCGTGAGGGTCGAGGTACATCCCACGAAGGTTGGGGTGTATCCCGTGAGGGTCGAGATACATCCCATAAAGGTTGGGGTGTATCCCGTGAGGGTCGAGATACATCCCATGAGGAGTGGGGTGCGTCCTATGATGACCTGGAGGCATCCCATGAAGGCTAGGGTGCATCCTGCATGAATTGGGATGCACCCTATAGGTTAAGTATATTTCGTGAGAAGACAGAGAGAGTCAATGATTTATACATTTTGTGTTTTATAACCGGTTGGCTGTTAAATATCCGCAGGATACACATCTCATATCTTCAAGTTTGAAATGATTGTATGATAGGGTCATACGAGTCGTGTTGAAACTGTAATAAAAAGAAACTAAAAAATCTATAGTAATTTTCAGCATTTTGGCATCACACTGTGGTGTTTTTTTGATTTTATTGTGTTTTTGCAAGCTTTAAAGGTCTTTTTTATCAAATATTCATGGGGTAAAAACAAATATCATAAAACAGTATATAAGCGTGAAGTTGTTTCAATCATTATCGTTTTTGAAAAAATAGACTTAAGTGTATTCTGTACTATGTAGACAATTCCATCTCTTTGTAAAATGGGTTTATTCTTTATCAAAGTGCCACTTTTATAAGAAGATTTAAGTCTAAAAATCTGGTTATATGTTGTTTGAAATGGTGTAGAATAGCGTCTCTTTGATAAATTTGAACAGATAATATTGAATAAAGATCTACAAGAAATTTCACGTTTTTATATTTTTATAAAAAGTGAAGAGATTTCAATCACAATGTTTTTGGGGAAAGTGGTTCTGTTTTTGGCAAAGTGTTTTATAAAAAGCCGGCACATCTTTCCAATCCATTGCAGGCATATTAATAATTTTATGGCGTTGTTTCCCTAAAAGGGCGCGTGCTTTCTCTGTGACTTGTAAATCAACATCTAATCCTAATGCAGCAGCATGTTTGAAACAAAGATTAAGGCGATTCATTGCTTTTTTTGCTGTTGCAGCTTTTGTATGCCATATGGGGGCAAGCGTATCGCGTATCTCTGTTTGTGTAATTCCTGAAATGGGAAGACAGCCTCATTTGGGGAGTACATGAAATTGTAAAGATGAAAACCAATCTCCAGACTTATCATCATCCTTTAATTCAGCTTTACAGCTTTCAAAAGCATCCACAGCAATGTCTTTAAGATAATGAAGAAAGATAATGAAGATTGCGCATTGTCTCACGTTTTTGTTTCTAACTCTCTTTAATGGGATCACGACCCTCATGTAAAACAGAACGCCACCTACGTTGTATGTTCACGGGCTTGTTTTAAAGAGACATGTCTTAAAGCCCCTAAGCCCATTTCACGACGGCGCCCGTGAATTGTATAACGGTAAATCCATTGCGCACCTCCATCTTTACGCTTATGAAGGGTCAAGCCGGCACCATCATTCACTTTACCAGCGCATGGGTGTTGCAACAGCCCTTGGTACTTAAGGCGATTCATGAGAGGCATTTTTCCTCCTTATCCTTACTAATTTTTATCCACATGCCAACCCTGCTTATGGCATAAAACCAAGTGAATAAAATTGATTCAATATGAAGTGGTTTGAGATGAGAGAATCTTATGGGTATTCGGGGTTGTGATTCAAGGTGAGAAACGATAAAAATACTTATGAATCAACGTGTTGCAGTTTATGGGGAAAGTGGTTCTGGCGAAAGTGTTTTTACGTGAGGGGGCATGGTTATAGGGTGTGGAGGAAGACCATTATTGGCGGGGGATTTTTGTGTAAAGCGGTTTTTATGGGATCAATGTGGCTCGTTTTATTTTCAGTCAGCATAACTTTTGGCGATGTTCCCTCGTGATATATTATCACGGGGCAATGTTATTACGGCGGCTTTGGATCGTCGTATGGTGGTTTTGAGGGGCGCTTATCCGTGGGGGATTGTCGGTGATGTTGTTTCGAGGGGGCTGGTGTGATGAAAGAGACCAGTAGGTAGAGGTGTTTTTGCTGTTTCATAAAAAATTGCATAAAGCAGTTCTTCAGTTACATGTAAGGGGGATACGTAACGCGTTATTCACTGTTTGTTTTTTCAAGAGTGGAATATGGTTTTGTGAATTTTTACTCTTTATTATTGCCGACGGTGTAGGGCAGTTCTTTAATGACTTTTGATGACGTTTTTTTCCAGTGAGGAGGTATGGTTATAGGGTGTGGCAACTGTAGCAGTTTTTGTATGCCATAGGAGGGGTTAGTGTATTGCGTATATCTGTTTGCGTGATTTCTAAAAATGGGAAGACAGCTTCAGGGAATACATGAAGTTGTAAAGGTGAAAACCAATATCCAGATTTATCATTATCCTTTAATTCAGCTTTACAGCTTTCAAAAGTATCCACGGCAATGGCTTTAAGAGAATGAAGAGTGCGCATTGCCTCACGCTTTTGTTTTTCACGTTCTTTAATAG
The DNA here is from genome assembly GCF_000312565.1 of Bartonella rattaustraliani AUST/NH4. Lineage (GTDB taxonomy): Bacteria > Pseudomonadota > Alphaproteobacteria > Rhizobiales > Rhizobiaceae > Bartonella > Bartonella rattaustraliani. Next base: position 1,494 of record NZ_CALW02000021.1, on the reverse strand, counting down.
GATCACGTCTTCACGCAAAACATAACGCCACCCACGTTGCACATTCACGGGCTTGTTTTAAAGAGACTTCTGTGGCGCCAATCTTAGAACCCCTAAGCCCATTTCACGGCATCGTGGGTGAATTGTACAACGATAGATCCATTGAAAACCACCATCTTCACGCTTATCAAGGGATAACCCGTATCATTATTCCCTTTACCAACTCGTAGTATATTAACCGACTGATAATATATTTACGCGCTTATGAGATTGCGACAGCCCTTGCATGAAGATGATTCATGAGAGGCATTTTTCCTCTGTATGAATTAATGTGTTACCAGCTATTGGTGAGGGAATGGCGGAGGTGCGGCTTTTGGTGAAACCTTACCAGTGGAGGTGAGGCTTGGCAGCTTGGAGTTTGGGGCGCCGTGTTTTGGAGTTGGGGATGCGGCACTTGGAGGAAGGGATGCGTCACCTTGGGGTTGAGAAAATCAGCTGTTGATGAGGGAGTGGCGGAGGTGCGGCTTTTGGTGAAACCTTACCAGTGGAGGTGAGGTGTGGCAACTTGAAGGTTGGGGCGCGGTGTTTTGGAGTTGGAGATGCGGCATTTGGAGGAAGGGATGCGTCACCTTGGGGTTGAAGAAATCAGCGTTCAATAAAATTTTTTTGGAATGTTTTGGGGAACATTTTTTCTGGTATACTCCGTTCAGATTCATTTAAGAGATCTTGATCCCTCTCTCTTGATGAGAGACTGTTCAATATTTTGCTTTAAGTGTAGAGGTTGCATTGAATGGTTGGTTGTATGAAACATGATGTCTTTAGGTCCGGTCTGATCTGGAAGGGTCCAGCTATAATCTGAGAGCAGAAAGGATCCAGAGTGGGAAATTATTCGGAATGCTCGCGGTTGGTATATCCCCAATAAAATGCCAAAAGATCTAAACAATCTCGTAAATGGTCTGCAAGGGAGTTTTGTTTTCGTTTCGAGGTGCTTAAATCTTTGATTGCTTGATCATAGCCAACAACTTTCTCTACAAGGGAATAGCCAAGAATACCAAGATGGATTTTGACCGTTTTTAGATGATTGGACGCCTCTATTTGACGTTCAATAGGGTGTGTATAATCTTGGCTGCACGCAACTTTTTCACGCATATAATCAGGGCTCATATGAAGATCAGACTGGCTTTGACGCCAATAAATATAAAAGCGTTCTGCTGCTTTATACTGTGCTTTACTGATATGTCCTTTCGCGTATAAAAGCGCAATAGGCCGGCCTTTTGCATTGGCAATAGCTTTGACTGTGCGTGGGTTGCTCGCGCTTTCTGGGTGCGTTGGTTGAAAATAAGGATTGTGCGTTTCAATCATTATTTCTTGCGTTTTTAAGTGACCAATTTGCTGGTTCTCTTCACCATATTGCGCATGACAAGATGTTTTACTCTTTCTTTGATCTTTATGGCTCATATCATTTTCTCCCAAATAAGTCGCTCTCTTTTTAAAGTTTTGCTTGAGTGTGCGTGT
>NZ_CALW02000022.1 GCF_000312565.1 Bartonella rattaustraliani AUST/NH4 | reverse complement strand
ATTCGGTGTGGGAATATTTGCAAGCTTAGTGGGCACGTGCTCTTACGAGCTGGTGTGGATATTTGCAAGCCTTGTGGGGAAGTGCTCTTACGAGCTGGTGTAGATATTTGCAAGTCTTGTGGGCGAGTGCTCTTAAGACCAATAGAGCAAAAATAGTACGAATTCTTAAAAAAGCAGAAGTTTGGTGTTGACTAATCTCTTCTTCTTCATATAGTGCAGAAGAGTAATCGACATTTTGTCCTTTTAATAATGAAAATGTGCGGGTGTGGTGGAACTGGTAGACACGCCAGATTCAAAATCTGGTTCCGAAAGGGGTGTCGGTTCGAGTCCGACCACCCGCACCACTTTTCTCTTCTTTCTCTCATTTTCAGTATGTGGTTTCACTGTGTGCTCTGCTGTTCAAACGGGTGTATATTGTTTTTGATATCTTTTTGCCTTAAAAAAACGCGCTTTCTCAACAGTGAATTACTCTCTAATGTTTGGCAAACCACTGTTTGAGATGTAGAAAGACATCATCTATCGCATCGATAAAACGCGCAAAGTCAAGAATCAACAAAAAGATGAAAAATGCTATCCACCGCATAAAGCGAGACATGATTTTCATACTTTTATAGGTCAAAATCATTTCTTGCAGCATTTCTTTTTCTGCTTCTGTGAGCTCTGTTTTTTTTTCAATTTTTTTTCTAGCCATGTTTCCACCCACACAAATATTCCCCTTGTTTATTGTGTTTTAAAATTTCTCTTGCTAAATTTGAACTGATGACGTGAAGATCTTGCTTTTCCAAGTAAATGGGTAACCAACCAACACAAGAAGTAGACTTATTGATCGCGCAGCCAGTGAGAAAGCTCAACACGCACATCAGTATCATTTTTTTGATTAACTTCATTTTCAACCTCAAGCCTTGTTGTTGCTGATTTTAGCGTTTTTTCCGTTTGTTTTTGTTGTTCAAGCTTCTTTCCAAGCGTAAAGGCTTTGATGAGAGCTATAAAAAAAGCGGACAGAGCCGCACCTGTCAGCATCAGATTTTTTTTAATCCTCCAGATCATAGACGGTGCTCCTGAAAACGTTTCGCGACAAAGAAAAGGCCCGCACATGCTGCTAAAAGCATAATGGCGGCTAATGCCCATTGAATAGGGCCGTTGCCTGCTAGTAATCCTCCAAGACCTGAAAATGAACTTATAATTGGTGCTAGGGCTTCTGCTGTGAAAAGTCCTGTAGCCCCTTTTTTTTCTACTGTTTGATAGTTCGAAGAAACATAAGCACCTTTCGCCCACAAGCCTGCTTCTGCAGCACGTCTATGTACGAGACCATTTAAACGTTTGCCTCCTGCTTTGGTCCATTTTTGTAATTCAGAAGGGATTGCGTCATATTCTCCTTTATTAAGCTTTTTTAACAGTGTAGAATTACAAAAGGCTGTTGTTCCTACATTATAACAAAAGGATACTAATGCTGCGAACTGTTCGTTTGTTAAGGAAACTATGACGGCTTTTTCAATGGTCTTTTCAAACTGTTGCAGATCGTGATGAAGAATTTCTTCCGCTTGTTTTTCAGTAATTGTCATACCTTTGTGAATAAAAGGTTTTCCGGCTGTGTTTGTATGTCCATAACCGATTGTCCATACACCGCTGGCATCTTTATAGGCATGCAAACGCAAACCTTCCCATTGTTTAATGAGTGCAAGCCCTTCTTGAGATATTTTTCGCATAAAACCCCCTCCATAAAGAAGCCTCAAAGTGAGACTGACGAACATATTAAAAATTAAAAAATGAATTTCTTTCTCTATTTCTAAGCACCAGAAAAAGGTGAACTTTGATGAAATGGTGGCGGATAGTGCCTGGTGGCAGATGGTGGTAGGTGCCTGGTGGTCGATGTTTGGTGGTGGCATGCCTGTGAGGCGGTTCGTTGTGGATGCTTTGTGGTCGATATTTGGTTGCATGCCTGTGGCACGGTTGGTGGTGGGCGCTTGTGGTGTGATTGACTGTGGAGCCTTGGTTGCGGATGGTAGTGGATGGTTGGTGGTGCGGTTAGCGGCGGGTGCTTGTGGTGTGGTTGACTGTGGATGCCTGGTTGCGGATGGGTTTGGTGGTGGCATACCTGTGAGGTGGTTCGTTGTGGATGCTTTGTAGTCGATATCTGGTTGCGTGCCTGTGGCGCGGATGGTGGTGGATGTTTGGTGAAAAAGAAAAACTGATATAGTAGAAAAAGTTGCTGATGTAAGAGATAAAAATCAATGATTAGCTGAGATTATATTCCAAACACACACACAAACCCCTATCTTAAAAGATAAGACCTTTAAACATTAAAGATGAAATAAAATCACAAAACAGTGATAAATTTTGATACAAAAAGACTCGTACCGCATATGTCATTAAATACTATTTTTTACATTTTGTCAATAGAAAAGGGGGGGATTTTGTGTTTTTGAGTCGATCCGCTTCTTGTATAATAAAGCTTCTCTATTTTGTTCAGAAAAGTTTTGTGCAGAAAAGACTGTCGTCTGAATGAGCAAGTTTTTGCAATACAAAAAAGAACCACTTTTCCCTTTTTTGGAGAAAAATCTGGTTTTCAGATTAAATTGTAAGGTGCGTCATCGGAGTGGTGATTGCTGGGGCGGATGTCTGGTGGTGCGGTTAGTTGTGGAGTGTTTGTGGTGTGGTTGACTGTGGAGCTTTGGTTGCGGATGGGTTTGGTGGTGGCATGCCTGTGAGGTAGTTCGTTGTGGATGCTTTGTGGTCGATATTTAGCTGCGTGTCTGTGGCACGGTTAGCGGCGGGTGCTTGTGGTATGATTGATTGTGGAGCCTTGGTTGCGGATGGGTTTGGTGGTGGCATGCCTGTGAGGCGGTTCGTTGTGGATGCTTTGTGGTCGATATTTGGTTGCATGCCTGTCCTTCAACAAGAAGACTTCCATTTTCAAGTTGTTCTGCGATCATAAGTTCTTCATCTGGCACGGTTGGTGGTGAGTGCTTGTGGTGTGGTTGGTGGTCGTTTAGAAATCATTTTTTGCGCTTTCCGTTAAAAAGATAAATGCTCTATCCATATGGAACAGAATGAGGAAGTGTGGGTGCATGTATACTTTCTATGAAGGTTTTTATTCTTGTGTTTAATACTCAAAATATTGATGAAGTGCATTCAGAATGAGACGCAGTGAACAAACAAAAGAGGGAAGAGGTTTATCTTCGACAACAAGATATTGAAGTGCGGCTTCAAAGTTATGTTGACGATGCAGATTTTGTGCATCTTGGATCGCTCTTTTCATATCTTTATAGGAATCGGTTGCTCTTTGAACCCACTGTGTTTGTGCTTTTTCATCCGATGTTGTGTGCCTAAAATTATCATAATAGCCATGGGGCAATCCTTTTGCACATAAATAGTCGTTTCTGACTTGGAGATACCGTTGTGCAGTATCATATTGGTCTTTACTAATGCCAGAGGCAGCCTGTTTATATCCAAGCAAACAGAGCCGCCCGATATAGGAACTCGAAAGTAGATTTTTGGCTTCTTCTATGCTCAAGCCACAGTGTTTCGCACGCATTGCAACTGTGGCTTGCGGAGGAGGTTTGTGTGGTTTTTTGGCACGTGAAATACGGCCGTTGGGTTCCCTTAGTTTCCCTGTTATCATAAGTCTGCCGCGTTTTTTATCTGTTTTCATAAACATACTCTTTGAATTTAAAAGTGATTGTTTGGTTTAAAAGCAAGTACTGTATGAAAAATGTTTCAAGACAGTGCTCTCTTGAAAAAAGAGAAAGCGGTGAAAAAGAGCATTTCTAAAGAAAGAGAGTGGTTGCCCGTAAAAGCAGAGAAAAAGTTGCCCTTGTGAAAGCAGTTGTGTTTTTAAGAAAAAGCTCTCTTCTCGAGAGAAAAAATAATTTTTGTTGCAAAGGGAGTACCAGCATTTTTATTTTGCCATTTACAGCCGGTTATTTGTTTTTCATAAAAGTTTTTGCTTTCTACAAAGGAAAGGTATGTTGAGAGATTGATGCACCGTTTTTGCCAAATTTGAACAAAAGCATGCTTTCTTGATTTTGTTTTTTTATGATGGCTCTTGTTTTTTATGTGAAGAGACTTTGCAGAAGTTCCTAACAGCAGGCTTTTGATGCTCTTTTTTTGCCGTAGAGGAGACAGCCAAAGAGGCTTGATGTCTATCGCATTGTTAAGCATATCACTCTATCCTTATAGAGGATATTTTTTGTCTTTTGAACAGAAGATATGTGTCATAAATAAAAGTCTATCTCCCCTTATATCATACCATATTTCCTTTTCAATTTTCAAATAAAATATCAAATATATGCTGATAATAGTTACAAAAACAACGTCAGTGATAAAATGAATGCGTTCTTTTTTGTTGTTTAAGTTTATCCTTTATAGGATAAAATTTTATAGAATATAAATTGTCAATTTTGTCTCTTCATTTTTGTTGCTTTATTAAAGAGAGGAGGCATGATACCGTTAAGGTATGAGATCAAAAATTCATTGTTGTTTTTATGAAAAGATATGCGTTTCTTAAAATATGGGACGCCTTGTTAAAAGAGATCATGGTTTCGAAGAGAACTATGTGTTTTCCCTTGAAGAAAAACTGTGTAAAGGGGGCTGGAAGAGTTTGATATTTATGAATGGCTTTGCTTTTCACTTTTGAGGCGAGTGCTTCGCCGTTGAGGTAGGTTGCTTTGCCCTTGAAGCATGGCCACTTTATCTTTGAGGTGGGGTGCGCTTATGTTCTGTTGTATTTTAAGATTTTTGCTTTCTTGCAGATGTGTAAACTTGCTGGTCTTGTAGAAAAAGCTTTGTCAAAAAATCCTCTTAGTTTTGCGGAAAATATTGAAGAAAACCTTTTTTGACTATACTGTCTTGTTGGTTCAAGAAAGGGGTAAAGGTAGAGCCATTCGGTTATGTTTTGTTTGAAAGGTTTATTTTCTTGAGGTGGGTACTTTGCCCTTGAAGCATGGCACTTTATCTTTGAGGCGGGGCACGCTTATGTTCTGTTGCATTTTAAGATTTTTGCTTTCTTGCAGATGTGTAAACTTGCTGGTCTTGTAGAAAAAGCTTTGTCAAAAAATCCTCTTAGTTTTGCGGAAAATATTGAAGAAAACCTTTTTTGACTATACTGTCTTGTTGGTTCAAGAAAGGGGTAAAGGCAGAGCCATTCGGTTATGTTTTTTTTGAAGGGTTTGCGCGAAGAGTGTATTGGAAGAGTTTACTTGAAAAGTGCGCTAGAAGAGTTTGCAAAAAAATGATCAAACGAAGAGAACGTGGGTCGTTATCCGTTTTGAGAGCCGGTGACTTCAATTTGTGTCATAGAAAAATTTTCGCATAGAGCAAAGAGTCGAGGCAGAAAAATGAAGCAAACAAAGCTCCGTTTGGCAGGTGAGGAGCATATTGGAAGTCGGAAAAAAGTATTGTCTCGATATTTTTTCATTCAAAATCGTGCATTGGCGTCAACTTGTATAAAAATTGATGATTTTGCGTAAATCATTATTGAGGAAAATCAAGCACTCTTTTATAAGGAAGAATCAAGGACAGCTCAAAAATTTTACGAAAATGAGAAATAATAAAGGGGAAAGTTCAGTGTTTGGTAAGAAGATACCTTTCTTTGTGTTCAAAGAAGCGATAATATTTTCATGGAACAATAAAATATCGCGCAATTTTCTCATCATGTTTTGCACATTTCTTATCATGGTGACTCTCGAGGAGTCCGCTTTGGCAAGGCTTTGACGACAGATGTCGCAGTGGGAAATATGGGAAAGTGTGGGAAATCTTATTTTTCTTTTACCCGTTTTCATTTGGGTTTGTATTTTTGCGCCTTTATCGGTCGTTTGGGGCTTTTGCTCTCTTCGAGAGCGTAAATTAAAAAGAACAATGCAGGAAATTGAAAAAGTTCCCCCTAAAAGATAAATCCATGAGGGCATAAAGACGAGGAAGAAGGATTTGTTTTTTCTTCTTGATTATCTTGATGGGGATTTTTGTGCCTTGTTCTTTTTTCTGAAGTGTTGAAAATTGTCTTTCAGATTAAAAAATAAAAACGGCTGAGGCGAGAAGAGGCGCAGCGCTTTTATTGTCTTAAAAGCGTTGTTTTAAAAGCCAGAGAAAGAACGTAAAATTGCGGATTTTATAAAGAAGAAATTTCTTTCGCGGTAATGGCAATAATGTATTGATTTATAATGATAACTTATCGTTGTTTACTTATGAAGCATATCCCTGAATACTGTTAAGATTCTTCCTTTTTAAACCTTTTTATCTTGAATCAATTTTATTGACTTGACTTGTATACTATCAGCGAGGTTGGCATAAGGGGTAAACGAGAGAAGACAAGGAGGAAAAATGCCTCTCATGAACTGTTTTTATGCAAGGTGAATATTTCTCTCTTTTCCTCTGGGGTCCATAAATTATAAGCAGCAACCATAATCACCCCCGATAAAGACAATCTGATCATCAGCTATGACCCAAATGGCTGCCCCCTGATGAAACTCTATGCAATTTACCTTGCCTATTTCGTCTTGATCTTTAGACATTGATAAACCTTTTTATCTTATGGTATTTAAATTCATGGCAAATGCGCTAACACGCAAAGCCAACACAATTTTAAGCAGCACTCCCACGCAATGGGGAATGTTTGATGGAATCCGTATGAGCGTGTTTTGCTGCTTTAAAAATGCGACGGCGACTTTTGGGGTAGCGCTCAAAGAAAACTTGCTCGACGGGCAAGCCGATAAAGTCTGCAATAGCACGCTCGGCTTTCTCATTGGGTCGTGTCCAGATATGCTGAACGCTGGATGAAGGAAGTTGATATGCTTTCGCGAGCTCCGCCAAGGTCATGTTACGGTAGTGTGGCTCGGCTAAAATACTATGGCGATCCCATTTTTGTGTGATTGTCATAACTTTCGCTCCTGCTTTAAACGGATGCTCAAACCATCTGTTTTTTGTGGGGTTAAATGTAGAATAAATGCCCTCAATAACGGGCGGTAATAGGATACATAATTCACTTTTGTGAATTAGTCAACCTGAATGTGGATTAGGAGTGATTTTTTTTGGGACGACCTAAAAAAGAACCTAAAACAGAACTGGCAAAACGATTACGTGAAGTACGGCTTGCCCTTGGTTTTTTGGAATGCAAACAGTTTGCTGATCATCTTGCAGTACCTGAAAGTACTATGAATAACTACGAAACTGGCTTACGCGAACCACCTGTATCGATGTTGGTAATTTACAAAAATGTTTGTGGTGTATCTGTGGAATGGCTAGCTACAGGTGAAGGTGAAATGTTTACAGACATAGCAAAAGCAAAAACAGCGGTTTCAAAAGCACCTACCATTCCTACTGGACTCATGAAAAAACTCGGTCGCATAGCTTATACAACCTATCGCGATGCAAATATAAACCTCCCCCCTGAAGATATGCGGCAGAACTTTATAAAAAGTTACAAGAGCTTGTTCAAAACATACACGACATGGAAGAAGTAGAACTTACTTTGCCTCTTCTAAAATTGCATTTAAAGCGTCAAATAGGAGCTGAAAGTGCACATCTAGTAACTACACAAGATACGGCTTAATTCCCCTCTAAAAGGAACAATACAGGCGCGTTACCAAAAACACCATTGACAAAACGCCTACGTGAAATAAGAAAAATGCTTGGAAATGAAGAACGTGGTGCTTTTGCAAAAACTCTTGATTTGGCGAAAAGTACGCTCGCAAATTATGAGCTCGGTGTAAATGAGCCACCAGCATCTATCGTAATTGCCTATTACAAAATTTATGGTGTAGACTTTTATTGGCTTCTCACTGGTGAAGGTGAAATGTTTAGTGACATGGCAAAAGCGAAAGCAGCCGGCTTTAAAGCACCCACCATTCCTACTGGACTCATGAAAAAACTCGGTCGCATAGCTTATACAACCTATCGCGATGCAAATATAAAACTCCCCCCTGAAGATCTAGCGGAGTTAGCAGCAGAGCTTTATAAAAAGTTACAAGAGCTTGTTCAAAACATCAATGACATGGAAGAAGTAGAACTTACTTTGCCTCTTCTAAAATTGCATTTAAAGCGTCAAATAGAAGCTGAAAGTGCACATCTAGTAACTACACAAGATACGGCTTAATGCTCCTCTAAAAGGAAAACTATGGGCGCGTTACCAAAAACACCATTGGCAAAACGCCTACGTGAAATAAGAAAAATGCTTGAAAATGAAGAACGTGGTGCTTTTGCAAAAACTCTTGATTTGGCGAAAAGTACATTCGCAAATTATGAGCTCGGTGTAAATGAGCCACCAGCATCTATCGTAATTGCCTATTACAAAATTTATGGTGTAGACTTTTATTGGCTTCTCACTGGTGAAGGTGAAATGTTTAGTGACATGGCAAAAGCGAAAGCAGCCGGCTTTAAAGCACCCACCATTCCTACTGGACTCATGAAAAAACTCGGTCGCATAGCTTATACAACCTGTCGCAATGCAAATATAAAACTCTTCCCTGAAGATCTAGCGGAGTTAGCGGCAGAGCTTTATAAAAAGTTACAAGAGCTTGTTCAAAACATCAATGACA
>NZ_CALW02000023.1 GCF_000312565.1 Bartonella rattaustraliani AUST/NH4 | reverse complement strand
AGAGTGGCGTGTGGGGAAGTGCGTGGAGTTGGGAGAAGGAGGGAGGAGGCTGTTGATATCAAGAGGAAGGTGGATGTCTGGTAGCCTCTCGGTCTCTGGTGTGGGACGATATATGCTTAAGCAAGAAAGTATGGTGCGGTTTTGCTCTTTTTGCTTTTACAGTTTTTTATAATCCGACAAGAAACCTTTTGAAGCAACATAGAGGCTAATAAGCATATAAAAGAGGCTGGCAACGGCATTCCAACCGGCAAAAGAAAGAAAAAGAAAACGCTTGGAAGCTTCAGAACAAGAAGGAGGTTGTATATTGTTCAATCGGTTAAAAAGCTGGTTTACATCTGTTGTTCTTTTTATTGCGCCTGTCCCACAACTAGAAGGTGCCGGCCAAAAGCCATATTCAACACCCGTATGATAGATTGCTAAAACAAGGCTGATGGTCATAAGGATAAAAACACACAAAAATAAAAGTTGGATCCAAGAAGATATGCGGGAAAACCAGGTTCCAATCCCCGCTAAAATTAAAAATGGTATTGCACCATAATATGGAAAACGCTCAATAAGACACAAGTCGCAAGGAAGATATCCCCCTATATATTCAAAACCAAGTGCTAAACTTATCGTAACAGAAAGGCAAAAGGTGAGAAAAAAAGCCCATAAACTTTGCTCTTTCCTGCTTGGTTCAAGATGAAGATGTTTGTGTAAACTCTGCTTAAAGGACAAAATATTGGACATTGAGGATATTCCCTAAAATCAAATGTGTTTGTTCACAAAAGCTATAAAAATTCCATAGATAAGTAGGAGGGTAACACAACCAATCAAGACAATCCATTTGAAATGATGCGAAAGAAACTTCATTGCTTTCTGCCCAAAATGTTTAATGAGCCATGCCAAAAGATAAAAACGCGCTCCTCGAGAAAGAATACAGATGAGAATAAAAAGTTCAAGATGCACACCCATGACTCCTGCCAAAATCGTAACAATTTTGATAGGAGGAAGGTGTAAAAAACCTGAAGTGATCAGTAAAATGATAAGGAATTCTAGGGTAGTATTGTTTTGTAGGGATTGAAAACTTTCAACTTTACCGTAAAATTCTAAAATTGGTTTGGCAAGCGTGTCATAAGCAAAATGCCCAATAAACCAGCCTAAAACTCCCCCTAAAACAGAACATAAAGTGGCGATAAGAGCATAGCGATACGCTTTAAGAGGATGAACAAGCGTCATCGGAATATATAAAACATCTACCGGAACTGGAAAAACAGAACTTTCAATAAACGCAATGAATCCAAGCCAGTAAGGCGCTGTACGCCGGCTTGCTAAAGAAATAGTCCAAAGCTTTAGTTTGTTGAATATCATGAGGGCTTTATAGGTCTAAGAGGTAAAGACTTTACAAATCGTACTTTATAAACGCGATGGTACAGGTGTTTTGAGAGTCTGCAAGAAAATATTTGCAAGCGTTGTGGATGAGTACTCTTACGATTCGGTGTGTGGATACTTGCAAGCTTAGTGGGCGCGTGCTCTTACGAGCTGGTGTAGATATTTGCAAGCCTTGTGGGGAAGTGCTCTTACGATTCGG
>NZ_CALW02000024.1 GCF_000312565.1 Bartonella rattaustraliani AUST/NH4 | reverse complement strand
AGCATGGTGATGGTTTCGGGTGCGTGCATGGTGGGCATGTGTTTGCGGTTTCGGGCGGCGATGCTGGCGTTTTGCAGCAGGAAGTCGCCGAGTGCATGCGTAAAGAGATTTATTCTACAAAAACTGGAAAAAATATTGCGCAAAAAAGCTTTCTTATGGATGAGAAAAGTGATGAGGTGTTCTGGGAGCGTGGTTTATCTTGTATTACGCGTGAGGCTTTGTTGCGTCGAAAAATACGCTTGATTCGCCCACTTCTTGGTGTAAAACGCCAAACATTGCGTGCTTATTTGCGCTTAAAAGGCAAAAGCTGGATTGAGGATCCAACAAATGAAGATCGCAATTTTGAACGCGTGCGTGTGCGCCAATCTCTTCCCTCTCAAAAATTAACCGATATCGCACAAAGAGTTCATGAAGCTGCATTAAAACGCCGTCAACAGGCACGCATGGTTGCTGATTTGATCTTAGCTCTCGATATTGTTGTCGAACAGGGACGTTGTTTTATCGCAAAGCCTGGGGCATTCTTACACAGGCATCCAGCCTTTCCGTTCGTTGTTGGGCTTTTTGCTGTGTTGATGGGCGGTGGTTCTTATTTGCTTCCGACCCAAAAATTAAGGACTCTTTTTCAAAGGATTTGTTTTCTCTTTCCTGAAAAGCAACGCTTGACATTCGTTGGGTCTGTCATTGAATATAACAGAAATGGGATTGCTCTTTGGCGTGAATCCCGAAACATGAAAGAGGCAATGATTGCATCAGGAAAAACTTTTTTATGGGATAGGCGTTATCAGATTATGAATCATGAATCCCATGCCATAAAGGTTGGAGCGGCAAGTTTGGAACAGTTGAAGCTTTTACTCAAAAACAAAACCTTTCAGCTTGAACGCCCTCATTTTCCCTCTTTGCAATCACTGTTGATGCTCTCAAGTGATAAAGGATCTGATATTCCAGAGTTGACTCATCAGACTGTTTTTCATCACAATGTGCATATCAAGCGCGTTATGGCACCTTTTGATTGGCTTTTGTTACGCGAAGATGCTGATTTTGTGAATGTTGTTGAACCTTTTTTTTATTTTGAGGTGCAAAGATAAAGAAAAATCGCTCTAAAAAAGAATAAACATCCTCTCATCTCTTGGCAAGGGACAGACAAGATTATATGTTAAGAGGAAATATTTGAAATCTGTATTTGATTAAGTGGGCCGAATATGAATTCTAATTATCGCTCTCTCCTCATTTGGGGGGTTATTGCTTTGATTTTGATTGTATCGTTTTCTCTCTTTAATGGAGGGGGGCAGCGTTCTGGGGGAAGAGAAATCTCCTATTCTGAATTTTTGCAAAAAGTTGAAAGTAACGAACTTAAAAATGTAACTATTCAAGGTCAAAAATTAACTGGGCAAACCGTTGACAATAGAGGCGTTTCAACCTATGCGCCATATGATCCAGATTTGGTAGAAAAGTTGGGAAACAAGGGCGTTAATATTAAAGCGATTCCTGAAAGTTCTGGAAACAATATTTTTCTCAATCTCCTCTTTTCTTTGTTGCCTGTTATTATTATCGTTGGGGCGTGGATCTTCTTTATGCGGCAGATGCAAAGTGGCTCACGCGGGGCAATGGGATTTGGTAAGTCAAAAGCAAAATTGCTTAATGAAGCACAAGGACGTGTGACATTTAAGGATGTTGCGGGCGTTGAAGAAGCAAAGCAAGATCTCCAGGAAATTGTCGAATTTTTACGTGAACCACAAAAATTTCAACGCTTGGGTGGACGTATCCCACGGGGTGTTTTGCTTGTTGGCCCTCCAGGAACCGGTAAAACCTTGCTCGCTCGCTCTGTGGCAGGAGAAGCCAATGTACCATTCTTTACCATTTCAGGGTCTGATTTTGTTGAAATGTTTGTCGGTGTTGGTGCTAGCCGCGTACGTGATATGTTTGAACAGGCTAAAAAAAATGCGCCATGTATTATTTTTATTGATGAAATCGATGCTGTTGGGCGTCATCGTGGTGCAGGACTAGGTGGCGGAAATGATGAACGTGAACAAACCTTAAACCAGCTTTTGGTCGAAATGGATGGTTTTGAACCCAATGAAAGTATCATTCTGATTGCCGCAACAAACCGTCCTGATGTGCTCGACCCTGCTTTGTTAAGACCAGGGCGCTTTGATCGGCAAGTGGTTGTGCCAAACCCTGATGTTTCTGGGCGTGAGCAAATTTTAAAAGTCCATGTGCGCAACGTCCCTTTAGCACCCAATGTTGATCTGAAAGTTTTGGCAAGAGGTACACCAGGGTTTTCCGGTGCTGATCTCATGAATCTTGTGAATGAAGCTGCTCTTATGGCTGCTAGCCGCAATAAAAGAGTTGTGACGATGCAAGAGTTTGAAGATGCCAAAGATAAGGTGATGATGGGTGCTGAACGTCGTTCAACCGCGATGACACAAGAGGAAAAAGAGCTCACTGCATATCATGAAGCTGGGCACGCTATCGTTGCTCTTAACGTTCCTGTTGCAGACCCAGTCCATAAAGCAACAATTGTGCCACGAGGAAGAGCACTGGGAATGGTGATGCAATTGCCTGAAGGGGATCGCTATTCCATGAGTTACCGGTGGATGGTTTCGCGTTTGGCTATTATGATGGGCGGACGTGTGGCTGAAGAATTGAAATTTGGAAAAGAAAATATTACCTCTGGTGCTGCCTCTGATATTGAACAAGCGACAAAATTAGCCCGCGCCATGATCACACGATGGGGGTTTTCTGATCTGTTGGGAAATGTTGCCTATGGTGATAATCAAGATGAAGTCTTTTTAGGGCATTCTGTTGCACGCACACAAAATGTTTCGGAGGAAACAGCGCGCATGATTGATGCTGAGGTGCGTAAGCTCATTGATGATGCTTATACAGCTGCCACAAAAATTCTCAAAACCAAAAAGAAAGAATGGTTCGCTCTTGCTCAAGGTTTGTTGGAGTATGAGACACTTACGGGTGCTGAAATTAACGAAGTCATCGCAGGAAAACCACCTTCACGCACACAAAAGGATGAGAACGCTGCGCTACGTGTTTCTTCAGTGCCTAAAACGGGCGCTAGGGTCAATTTCGATGATATCAAAGACGAAGACACAAAGGCTGATAAAACGGGTCATGAGAAAGCAAGTGGGGCTCTGCTAGAGGCAGAAAAAGTAGAAAAGAAAACAATAAAATCTCGTGATGCTAAATCCAGTGTTTCTGAGTCTAAACCGGCCAAGTCTCAAGGAGCATCTCAATCAGCATCTCGGGCAACATCTCAGGAAACTGGAAAAAAAGTTTCAAGCACTAAGAATGTTGCTAAAGCAGAAAATCGTTCTAAAGCGAAAAGCAGTCATGAAAAAAAATCGGATGCTTCAGAACATGATAAAGGTCAAGAGGAGTCTTCTAACGATACTTAAGTCGCACTGTTTTGCGAAAGATTTTCAGTGAAGTTTTTAAAGGCGTAAGCTTTGCTTGCGCCTTTAACGCAATATTGAGGGTATGTGTAAGAGCGGCTTTATGATTCGTGGGTTTGCGGCGCGTGGGTTTGGCTTGTTCGTGTGTTTGTGTTTTGTAGGGTATGGCTTACGCCTGTGTGTGTTGGGGCTGTTTGTAGCCCGTGGGTTTACGGTGTGTGTGGGGGAAGGTTTGCGGCGCGTGGGTTTGGCTTGTCCGTGTGTTTGCCGTTTGTATGGTATGGCTTACGCCTGTGTGTGTTGGGGCTGTTTGTAGCCCGTGGGTTTACGGTGTGTGTGGGGGAAGGTTTGCGGCGCGTTAGCGTTGGCTTGTTCGTGTGTTTGCCGTTTGTATGGTATGGCTTACGCCTGTGTGTGTTGGGGCTGTTTGTAGCTCGTGGATTTACAGTGTGTGGGGAAGTTCTTTTTTGGGGAGGAGGCATAAGGCTTTTTTTAGTTTTTTTAAAGAATCATATGGTAAAATGAGGGAGTGCTTGATGTATGGGATAGAGAAATCGAAGTGGTGGAGTAGGTATGGCTTTTAGAGAGTTTTTTTCAATGAAGGATAGAGTCTGTATCTTGGGCGTTTGAAGAAATGAAGAGATACAAATCATCTTATTCTATCGAGGATCTTATTGTATCAAGGTTCTGCTAGGGCTGAAAGAAAAAAGGCAGATATAAAGGAAATAGGAATGGTACAAAATATTTTGGTACAGATGAAATTTGTGGCAAGGCCAATTCTTTTCCTATGACACCAGATTTTGCTATGAAAGTGGGAATGGCTGTTGGTGTTCCCTATCGGGGATTTCGTTGTGTCAAAGTTCTGCTAGGGTTGAAAGAAAAAAGGTAGATATAAAGGAAATAGGAATGGTACAAAAATATTTTGGTACAGATGGAATTCGTGGCAAGGCCAATTCTTTTCCTATGACACCAGATTTTGCTATGAAAGTGGGAATGGCTGTTGGCGTTTTGTTTCGCTCACAACATCGGCCGCACCGTGTGGTGATTGGGAAGGATACCCGATTATCGGGTTATATGCTGGAAAATGCTTTGGTTGCAGGACTTACCGCTGCAGGGATGGAAGTGTTCTTGTTGGGACCAGTCCCAACGCCTGCTGTTGCTATGCTTTGTCGGTCATTGCGTGCGGATCTTGGCGTTATGATTTCTGCTTCTCATAATCTTTATTATGATAATGGCATTAAACTTTTTGGACCTGACGGTTTTAAGCTTTCAGATGATGTCGAAGAAAAAATTGAACAATTGATCGATACGGATCTTTCAAAATCTCTAGCGAGTTGTGCTGAAATTGGTTACGTAAAACGGGTCGAGGGTGATATTTATCGCTATATCGAATATGCTAAACGAACTTTACCACGGGATGTACGCTTGGATGCTTTGCGGATTGTTGTCGATTGTGCAAATGGCGCTGCTTATAAAGCTGCCCCGCGTGCTCTGTGGGAATTGGGTGCAGAAGTTTTTCCTATTCATGATACACCAAACGGGACCAATATTAATCACAAATGTGGCTCAACCGATTTGACTTCTCTCAAACAAAAAGTGCATGAAGTGCGCGCTGATGTGGGGATCGCACTTGATGGGGATGGGGATCGTGTTCTTATTGTTGATGAAAAAGCGCAAATGATTGATGGGGATCAGTTGATCGCTGTGATTGCTGAACATTGGTATAAAACAGGACGCTTACAACGCAACGGTGTTGTGACAACCATTATGTCAAATCTTGGACTTGAGCGTTTTTTGAGTGCTCAAGGATTGGAGCTTATTCGGACAAATGTTGGTGATCGCTATGTTGTTGATGCAATGCGTCAAAAAGGATATAATATTGGTGGTGAAGCTTCAGGGCATATTGTCTTGAGTGATTTTGGTACAACTGGTGATGGGTTAGTGGCTGCTTTACAGATTTTAGCTTGTATGCAAGAAAGCCAAATGCCTATGAGTCAATTGTGTAAACGCTTTGAGCCGGTGCCACAAATTTTAAAAAATGTAACGATTCAAAACAAAAATGTGTTGAAAAAGAGCTCCATAAAAACAGCAATAGCCCAAGCAACACAGCGTTTGGGAAAAGATGCGCGATTGGTTATTCGTGCTTCTGGGACAGAGCCGGTGATCCGCATTATGGCTGAAGGCGATGAACGAAAAGTTCTTGATACTGTGGTGACGGAGATGATTGATATTATTTCTCATCATGATACGCTTTCAAAAATGGGAGCGTCATTAGAAGGGGTATGAATTAGGCATTGGCAGAATAATCCATGAATATGAGGAACAAGAAGTGGGTGCTTGTGGAATGGTGCTGCTGAGTCGCTTTGTGAAGGGGGAGATGTGAAGGGTGTTCGCATGAAAAGTGTTGGCGTTGTGGCTGAAGACATTTCACGTTGTGATTGAAGGCTTTCTGAGAGAAATGAGTGAGCCCTAAATTTTAATCTCAAGTTTTAAGAAATTTTTGTCGGAAGAGCGCTTCAAAGGGTTGGTGGCGCGTTCTTTGAAGGAGAGCTATGCTCTTGAAAGAGTGGGGGGTGGTTTGAAGAGTTGCATGCTCTTTAAGGAATTGCTGCTCTGCACAGAAATTCATCTTTCAGGGCAGTGAGAATGGCGCGATTTTTCTGTTTATTCTTATGTATCGTGTTTTCTTTTGTGTTTAATCTTCAAGAGTTTATAGGGCTGCAACATGGGTGGTTCAGAAGAGGTGTTTTCTCTTTTAGAGAAAACACCGTAGGTTTTTGTTTTATCGAAGAAGTGTTTAATCTGAAAGGCGGTCTTTTTTCTCTTTTTTCCAGAGAAAATAAGTGACAAGACCAAGCACTGGAACGCTTAATTTAGAAAAAGGTAAATACTTGCTGAGTAGTGCAAGGCTAGAAACGGTTGCATCGGTCATAAGCTTATGGCGTTGTTCTTCGGCCTTTTTCTGTTGATCATAGCGCTGGACGGCTTTGAAAAATTTGCCAAATAAAATCGCTAGTCCTGCAATGAAAAGCCAAATAAACAACATCGTGCTGGCTGCTGCAAGAGGTTTCATAATCGAGCATAATGCAATAAAGCCGATTATGCATAAAAAGACCAATGACAAAAACAATGAAATGCCAATAACCACTCCGCAAATGGCTTGAAAGCGTATTTTTTTGGCAGTGCTTTTGAGTCCTCCACCAATAAGATGGTTTATAAGAGGTGTGATAAACATGTCCATTGCTTAACGACGCAATAATTGAGAAAGAATAAAACCAACACTTGCTGCAAACAGGACACTCTTCCCAGGGTTTTTACGAACACATTTGTTCATGGTTTGTTCGAGATTGCTAAAGGTATCTTTTGCTTGAGACACAATGTCTTCACTGTTTTCTTTTGCAGAGTTATAAAATTCTTCAGCTTTGTTTTTTACAGCATTCAATTTGTTTGCACCAAGATTTGTCAGTGTCGAGGTAATCCCTGAAATCTCACCTCGTAACTTTTCTAATTGCCCTTGTAAATTTTTTTCCGCTGCCATTTTATCATTCTCTGTTGTTTTTTTGTTGGCCATGATGCTCTTTCCTTCTCTTTATCTTACCGTTATTTGTTCTTTGTGTGTTCATCGTGATCATTTGCTTCTGCGCTAAAATTTTCACTGCTTTTGTAACGTCAAACGGTTTTTTTAGTTCCCTCACTTTGTTCAATTTTAAAGTTTTTTCATAAAAGGAATCTTGTGTGCCTATACAATTCATTTTCAGGCAATTTTGCAGTTGGTGGATGTATTGTGCGGGGGAATGATGTGTGATGGATTTTATAGATATGATAGGCTTGCCAAAATCTATCAGCATGAGATCATGAGGGCATTCCTTTCTGCCTTCATACGCCGTAAGGCTTTTTTAGTTCCAATATGGTGACAGGCCTTGCATATATTGTGATGGATCTTGCTGTTCAATGTGGTGAGGGGTGTGGTGATTGATCTTCCATAAAAACAATATATGAGATCCTTTTGGGTACTCTTTTTTGAGGAGTTCTTCTGGTGGGGCGCAAGAAAAGAGCCTTTGTCTCAGCGTGTGTGGACAATCTTCTCTTCGTAAAGTTTGAAATATTTTTGTGGGAGATATTGGATTGATAGAAGTCCGTTCTATTGATCAATCAATCTGTAGTTCTTTAATTTATCATCGAAAATTAAGCAGCTTATCATAGAGGATTGCGGGATAAAACTGTGATTATTCTTTTGTTTCTTGAAAAGATTTTTGTCTTAATTCATTACGGTTTTTTGTGCGATAAACTGATTTGGTGAGAGCAATTTCTTCACAGCGAGAGAAAAATTTTTTGGAAAAATCTTTCTTATAAACGCTCTTTTTCAAAATAAAACTATACTTGATTTATCAAGTTTTATTCCCTAGATTAACGCGCAGTTGTATGAAGAAGGTGGTATTGTGAAAAAGTAATGCTGTGGGGAGTGTAGCTGTAAAGCCAAAAAGATAAAATAATAAAATGTGAGGCAAAAATGGAATCTGAAACAGGACCCTTAGAGAACGCGTCTGCTGTATTTTCAGCGCATGATCTTTCCCCTTTTTCTATGTTCATGGCGGCTGATTGGGTGGTGAAAGCCGTGATTGTTACTTTATTATTGTCTTCTCTTGCATCTTGGACAATCGCCTTTTTCAAAATCATTGAAATTACCCTTGCAAAACGAAGAGCGCGCTTTGAGCTGCAATTGGTTCTTAATGCTCAGACCCTTACGCGTTTGGCTGCGAGCTTGAAAGAGAGTAAAGGCGCCGGTGTGTTCTTTCTCAAAGAAGTTCTAAAAGAGGTTTATCTTTCTACTCAGCAGGTTGATCTCATCGGCGCTGAAACGGCGGGTGATGATTCTCGTGAAGGTGGTGGTGCAAGACAAGTTGGTGCAAGACAAGGCAAACAAAATTTTGCTTATGAGGATTTTCTCTTCCATGAAGAAATTG
The DNA here is from genome assembly GCF_000312565.1 of Bartonella rattaustraliani AUST/NH4. Classification (GTDB taxonomy): domain Bacteria; phylum Pseudomonadota; class Alphaproteobacteria; order Rhizobiales; family Rhizobiaceae; genus Bartonella; species Bartonella rattaustraliani. The sequence goes on along the minus strand of NZ_CALW02000024.1, from coordinate 6,444 downwards.
ATCAGCATGGAGAAATTGCCCGCGAGATGAATGAGGGCGTCAAAGAAAGAGCGCATTCGCTTTTATCACGCTGCTTGCTGGCTGCTACACGCCGTATCGCATGTGGAAGTGCTGTTCTTGCAACCATTGGTGCTATTGCTCCTTTTGTTGGTCTTTTTGCAACGGTTTGGGGGATTATGAATTCTTTTATTGGGATTGCGCAGTCTCAAACAACTCGGCTTGATGTGGTTGCTCCTGGAATTGCCGAAGCACTCCTTGCAACTGCTATCGGACTTTTTGTAGCTATTCCTGCCGTTATTATGTACAATAGCTTTATGCGTGCTTTGAGCAGTTATCGCAATGATTTGGGCGATATTGCTGCTGCAATTGAAAGACTCTTGAGCCGTGAACTCGACAGACACAGACAACGGAAAAGTCATAAAAGATGAAAGCAAGCTTTGATGATGATTGGGAAACTGATGATGGTGGGTTGCACAACGAGATTAATGTTACCCCTTTTATTGATGTTGTTCTTGTGTTGCTGATTGTTTTTATGGTGGCAGCACCTTTGGCAACATCAGTGATTCCGGTTCAACTTCCTTCTATGACGCAAGCACCGGCTGTGGCCCAGCCTGATAAGCCTCTTTATGTGACTTTGCAAAAAGACCGTTCTCTTTATGTTGGTGATCATCTTGTTAACCAAACAGCTTTCATGGATGCTGTGTTAAAGGCAACAAACCAAAATCTCGAAACAAAAATTTTGATCAAAGCCGATACCGAAATCGATTATGGAACTGTGGTGGATTTGCTTAGTCAAATACGAACTGCTGGATATACGAAAGTTGGTCTCATGGGGCTGCAAAAATCTTCTCATGTTGGGGCAAAAAATACCACTGGTGATGCAAAGCTCAGCAAGGCAAATACAGTGGTAGGTAATATATCTGGCAATGCGGAAGGAAATACCGATAGGTGAGGCAGGTGTTGTTGGCGTCCAGTGCTGCGGTTGTAAGTGTTGTGGCTATAGGCGTTATGGTTGCAGGTGTTGTAGAAAACGCCAATGTTTTTGTGATGGGGATTGTTGCTTATGCAAACTCAAGAGACATGTTTTGGTATGTAGGGGATTTTTCTGTTCATCGTGACCGATTGAAATGATGGTACGGTACTTTTTTTCCAGGTTGGGGCAAAAAATACAGCTGGTGATGCAAAGCTCAGCAAGGCAAATACAGTGGTAGGTAATATATCTGGCAATGCGGAAGGAAATACCGATAGGTGAGGCAGGTGTTGTTGGCGTCCAGTGCTGCGGTTGTAAGTGTTGTGGCTATAGGCGTTATGGTTGCAGGTGTTGTAGAAAACGCCAATGTTTTTGTGATGGGGATTGTTGCTTATGCATACTCAAGAGACGTGTTTTGGTATGTAGGGGATTTTGCCGTTTATTGTGGCTAGTTGAAATGATGGTACGGTACTTTTTTTCCAGGTTAGGGCAAAAAATACAGCTGGCGATGCAAAGCTCAGCAAGGCAAATACAGTGGTAGGTAATATATCTGGCAATGAGGAAGGAAATACCGATAGGTGAGGCAGGTGTTGTTGGCGTCCAGTGCTGTAGTTGTAAGTGTTGTGGCTATAGGCGTTATGGTTGCAGGTGTTGTGGGAAACGCCAATCTTTCTGTGATGGGGATTGTTGCTTACGCAAACTCAAGAGATATGTTTTGTTATGTGGGGGATTTTGCCGTTTATTGTGACTGGTTGAAATAGGTCAGCGGCGCTGAGCTGAGAAAGGGGATACGGCACTTTTCCTGCAAGCTGAGATGAAAGGGGAAGGATGAAGCTTGTTTGAACGGATATATAGCCTCTTTTCTTCAGGTTGGGGTGAAGGATAAGACTAGCTGGAATTGGGTATGCGGCGCTTTTCACATGTTGAGGTGAAAGGTGAGATGAGTATACGGTTGCTTTTTCCGCAGGCTAAGGTGAACGATGAAGAGTGAAAATGGTTGGAATGAGCACATAGTATTTTGTCTGCAGGTTGAGGTGAAAGGTGTGAGTGGTTGGAATGGAGGCGTGTACCGCCAAAAATCCGGCAACGGTTTTTTTTACTGCGTGTTAATCGTGGTTTGCTGAATCAAAATCCTCTTGGAATTTTTATCTTTTGGCACTTCGGCATTCTGTCGTGCTTTGGTTGCCTTTTAATCGTGGCCCGTTGAACCAAAACCCCCAGCACCTCGGCACCCTGTCGTGCTTTGGTTGCCTTCTTTCTGATCGGGGTCAATGACGAACGGGCATTCACCTGCACAACAGGTACAATGACCGTTTGTGCAATGCGTACGCCACGTTGAATGGAAAAATTTTCTTGTCCTAAATTAATAAGAAGAACTTTCACTTCACCACGGTAGTCGCTGTCGATGGTTCCGGGCGTGTTTAAGCGGGTAATTCTGTGTTTTAAGACTAAATCAGAGCGTGGACGTATTTGTGCTTCAACCCAGGAGGAGGTGAAGGATAAGACTAGCTGGAATTGGGTATGCGGCGCTTTTCACATGTTGAGCTGAAAGGTGAAAGATGAGATGAGTATATGGTTGCTTTTTCCGCAGGCTAAGGTGAACGATGAAGAGTGAAAATGGTTGGAATGAGCACGTAGTATTTTGTCTGCAGGTTGAGGTGAAAGGTGTGAGTGGTTGGAATGGAGGCGTATACCGCCAAGAGTCCGGCAACGGTTTTTTCACTGCGTGTTAATCGTGGTTTGCTGAATCAAAATCCTCTTGGAATTTTTATCTTTTGGCATTTCGGCATTCTGTCGTGCTTTGGTTGCCTTCTTTCTGATCGGGGTCAATGACGCAAACATTCACCTGTATAACGGGTGCAATGACTGTTTGTGCAATGCGTACGCCACGTTGAATGGAAAAATCTTCTTGTCCTAAATTAATAAGAAGAACTTTCACTTCACCACGGTAGTCGCTGTCGATGGTTCCGGGTGTGTTTAAACAGGTGATGCCATGTTTTAAAGCCAAACCAGAGCGTGGACGTATTTGTGCTTCAAACCCAGGTAAGGAGGTGAAGGATAAGACTAGCTGGAATTGGGTATGCGGCGCTTTTCACATGTTGAGCTGAAAGGTGAAAGATGAGATGAGTATACGGTTGCTTTTTCCGCAGGCTAAGGTGAACGATGAAGAGTGAAAATGGTTGGAATGAGCACGTAGTATTTTGTCTGCAGGTTGAGGTGAAAGGTGTGAGTGGTTGGAATGGAGGCGTGTACCGCCAAGAGTCCGGCAACGGTTTTTTTACTGCGTGTTAATCGTGGTTTGCTGAATCAAAATCCTCTTGGAATTTTTATCTTTTGGCATTTCGGCATTCTGTCGTGCTTTGGTTGCCTTCTTTCTGATCGGGGTCAATGACGCAAACATTCACCTGTATAACGGGTGCAATGACTGTTTGTGCAATGCGTACGCCACGTTGAATGGAAAAATTTTCTTGTCCTAAATTTAATGAGAAAAACTTTCACTTCACCACGGTAGTCGCTGTCGATGGTTCCGGGCGTGTTTAAGCGGGTAATTCCGTGTTTTAAGACTAAATCAGAGCGTGGACGTATTTGTGCTTCAACCCAGGAGGAGGTGAAGGATAAGACTAGCTGGAATTGGGTATGCGGCGCTTTTCACATGTTGAGCTGAAAGGTGAAAGATGAGATGAGTATATGGTTGCTTTTTCCGCAGGCTAAGGTGAACGATGAAGAGTGAAAATGGTTGGAATGAGCACATAGTATTTTGTCTGCAGGTTGAGGTGAAAGGTGTGAGTGGTTGGAATGGAGGCGTATACCGCCAAGAGTCCGGCAACGGTTTTTTCACTGCGTGTTAATCGTGGTTTGCTGAATCAAAATCCTCTTGGAATTTTTATCTTTTGGCATTTCGGCATTCTGTCGTGCTTTGGTTGCCTTTTAATCGTGGCCCGTTGAACCAAAACCCCCAGCACCTCGGCATCCTGTCGTGCTTTGGTTGCCTTCTTTCTGATCGGGGTCAATGACGCAAACATTCACCTGTATAATGGGTGCAATGACTGTTTGTGCAATGCGCATGCCACGTTGAATGGAAAAATCTTCTTGTCCTAAATTAATAAGAAGAACTTTCACTTCACCACGGTAGTCGCTGTCGATGGTTCCGGGTGTGTTTAAACAGGTGATGCCATGTTTTAAAGCCAAACCAGAGCGTGGACGTATTTGTGCTTCAAACCCAGGGAGAAGGTGAAAAATAAGACCTGTTGGAATAAGTGCACGTTGCCTAGGAGAAAGAATGACGGTCTCTTCTTCACCCAGTGCTGCGCGAAGATCAAGACCAGCAGAACCTGCAGTAGCATAGCAGGGAACCTCTAAGCCTTGCCCATGCTCAAGATATTGAATCGATAACGTCATTGGTCGTGAAGGGGAAAGGGAATCTTGGTTGTTTAGGTGCGCGTTGGTTTGCGTATGAGGCATGGTCAAGGCATCTCCAAAATGTACAACAGGTCTAAAATATGAAAAATCGGTGTTACTCTAGCAAAAGTCGCTCATAAAACAAGTCGGTAAAAACTTTTTCGATAAAGGTTTGCGGGGGAAGGTTGTTTCCAATGTTTGTCACGAGGGTGGTTTTTAAAAGGTTGCCAAAAAGAAGGTTGGCGACAAAATGAGATTCTATACATCATCACTTGTAAAAAGTGGCAGCAAAAAAAGAGAAAAGATCACTCTTTTTGTGATCTTGTTCAGAAAAAGTGGGTGAAGGGAAAGAGGGGCTTCAAGCTTATGTATCGAGAATTTGTTTGCAGAAATTACTGATAAAAATATTTGTGGAAAAAACGAAAGCTCTTCCATGTAACCAGTAAATATGTAACCGGTAAAGATATGCAGTAAAAAGGAAGGGCAATATCATGCTCCTTGGGATTTCAATAACGAGAAGCTTATAGGGAACGAAAAACTCATGGGGCTGTATGCTCCACCGCTCCCATTTGTTATGTAGCCACTTCAAATACTGCCGATAATAATCCCTGTGGCAAAAACAAGAGCTCCGCCAATGATAACCTGTAAAGAGGCACGCCAAAAAGGCGTCGACATGAATTTATTTTGAATCCAAACAATTGTCCACAGTTCGAAAAAAACAATAATAAATGCAATAATCGTCGCGATGTAAAAAGAGTTGATCAAATAAGGAAAAGTATGTCCTAATCCGCCCAGCGTTGTCATAATACCGCTGGCAAGCCCCCTTTTGAGTGGAGACCCACGACCTGATAATTTCCCATCATCATGTGCTGCTTCTGTAAACCCCATTGAAAGCCCAGCGCCAACAGAAGATGAAAGCCCTATCAAAAAGGTTTGGTGCGTATCACCCGTTGCAAAAGCTGCCGCAAAAATTGGTGCAAGAGTAGAGACAGAGCCATCCATCAAACCTGCGAGACCAGGCTGAATCCACGTTAAAAGCGTTTGTTTTTGTGCTTTTGTGGGTTTTTTCATTGCTTTATCGGTCAATTCGCTTGGAGCGTTTGTACGGTGCAGTTTGTTTGTTATGGGAGAAAATTGATTACACAATGGGTCGATAGTTCTTGCGCGATTGCTACAAGCAAGGCAAAGAAGCTTTTTATAATTTTTAAGCTCTTCTATGCCCATTGCTGTAAAAACTGCTGCTTGCTTAGAAGAATAAGGTTCTAAAGCTTTTGCATATTTTAAATAGAGCGTTGCATGTTGTTCTTTTCTTTTAAGCGTTTGAATGAGCATTTTTTGTGCTGAACGAAAGGACAGAGCTTTACGTTGTACAAATGAAAAAAACGATCTCAACATTTTCTGATCCTTTGCACTTTAGAATAGTTCTAAGATATAGGATAAAAAAAAGGAAAGTCAATCTAAAATTGCTGAATTAAAAAAACAGTGATGGAAAGCATGTTTCTGCTTTAATGCAATACTTTGATTTGTGAAGATAAATTTTCATTATGCAACTTGAATCATAATCCTGAATATTTAAGATTTTCTTCTTTAAAATCTCTTTATGTTGAGTCGATTTTGTTCACTTGGCTTTATGTCATAAGCAGGGTTGGCATGTGGATAAAATGGGTGAGGAAAGGAGGGAAAATGTCTCTCATGAACCGCTTTCATGTAAGGGCTGTCGGCAACACCTATGCGCTGGTAAAGAGAGTGGTGGTGCTGGCTTTTCACCTTTATAAGCGTGAAAAAAAGAGAACGCAATAAATGGGCTAATAAAATAAGCTAATAAAAAAACAGAGGTTGGCCAAAACAATTTTGTGAAAAAGTCAAGTCAATCGACGGGACACTGCCGGAGAATTGTTTCAATAGATTGGGCGTGGGGTTTGTGCTGTGGGTGATGTGTGGGGAAGTGTGTGAGGGCTTGTGCTGTAGAGTGGCGTGTGGGGGAGCGTGCGAGGGTTTGTGCTGTGGGTGGTGTGTGGGGAAGTGTGTGAGGGTTTGTGCTGTGGGTGGTGTGTGGGGAAGTGTGTGAGGGTTTG
>NZ_CALW02000025.1 GCF_000312565.1 Bartonella rattaustraliani AUST/NH4 | reverse complement strand
GGAAACTTTTTCATCAATCACCGCATTACCATGTCGGATTTTAAAATCATACCCTTCAAAACAACATACGCTTCAAACAACCACCACCGTATTTAAGACAACGCAGAAGCAGTGATTCTCGGCGAAACAGTGCATATAACTTATAAACACAACGCACATAATTTATATACGCCGCGTACATAATCTCTCAACACGGTGCTTTCTCTTCTTTAAGCGTGAGACTTTTCTTGATCTTTTATCTCTTACAAGTCTTTTGTCTCCTCCAGATCTTTTGTCCATTGCCCCAAAGCAGCCAAATGGTTCATGCGTGCACGGTGACAAAAAGCCTTTTGTGCAGCAGCAATATTTTCATCTTTTCCAGCCCACGCCTTTAAGGCAGCGGCTTGCAACGCTCGTCCATAAGAAAAGGTCAATTTCCAAGGAAAAGTGCCCAAAGCATGCTGCTGCATTGGGATTAGATGTTGATTTACAAGCAACAGAGAAAGCACGCGCCCTCTTAGGTGAACAACGCCATAAAACACAAAACTTTCCAGCTATGGATTGGAAAGATGTGCCGGCTTTTTATCAAACATTTTGCCAAACAACAACCCTCACACAATTGGCTTTGCGTTTGCTTATCCTTACGGGTATTCGGACCAATCCTTTGTGTCATATTCGTGAAGATCAGATTGAAGGGGATATATGGACTATTCTTGGCTCGAAAAAAAGACATAAAAGTCTTTTGCTTATTTTTTTAAGCGTTTTTTATCTCAAGAAATTTCTCTTAAATTTTAAGGGCTAAAGAAGACAGAAGATAAGATATTAAACACAGCGGTTGCGCGTATTCTCCTTCTTCAATTTGCAAAGAGAGCCGCCCCTGAGCGCATGAGAGTGTCACCATGATAGGGAGCGACGCCTCTTAAATCCGCAAAACACGAGAGAGCTTTTTCTTGGTGAAAAATTTCTCTCAAATTTTAAGGGTTAAAGAAGACAGAAGATAAGACATTAAACACAGTGGTTGCACGTATACCCTTTCTTCAATTTGCAAAGAGAGCCGCTCCTGAGCGCAGAGAGTGTCACCATGATAGGGAGCAACGCTTCTTAAATCCGCAAAACACGAGAGAGCTTTTTCTTAGTGAAAAATTTCTCTCAAACTTTAAGGGTTAAAGAAGATAGAAGATGAGACATTAAATACAGCGGTTGTGCGTATTCCTTCCTCTTCAATTTGCAAAGAGTGCTGTTAAATGTGCAAATAAAGCTGTCGTTATATATTGCGCTATGACATTGTTTGTTTTTAACAAGAATTGTTTTTATCAAACAGGGCATTTTTATTGTATAGCAAGCAATGGTGACCATGCTGGATCAGAAGCATCATTGGGCGTGGGCAATAAGCGTTCATTGCGCCCAGTAATATCAATCGTATAAAGTTTTGGTCCCATCCCCGGATTTTTACGAAAGAACATCAGCACTCGACCATTAGGAGCCCAGGTTGGTCCTTCATTATGAAAACCCGTGGTTAAAATCCGTTCTCCTTGTCCATCAGGACGCATCACACCAATAGAAAACTGTCCATCGAGTTGTTTTGTAAAGGCAATATAATCACCACGTGGTGACCAAATAGGGGTAGAATAACTTCCTTCGTTTGAAGAAATACGCTGCACCTCGCTACCATCGGCGTTCATGACGAAAATTTGTGGTTTTCCACTACGGTCTGATGAGAAGACAATTTTCGTTCCATCCGGTGAATAAGACGCAGATGTATCAATCGCGGCAGTTGTTGTAAGCCTTGTCATTGTGCGGGTCCGTAAATCCATTGTGTAAAGATTGGCACTTCCATCATTTTGCAATAAGCTCATAATCACTTTTTGCCCATCAGAAGAAAAACGCGGAGCAATTGTCATATTGTTAAAAGTGCCTATTAACTCTCTTTGTCCTATTTCAATTTGTTGAAGATAAACATGAGGTGTTTTATTATGCTCATAGACCATATAGGCGATTTCTTGTCGTTTGGGAGAAAAACGTGGTGTAAGCATCAACTCACTTCCATCAGAAAGATAGACCAAATTTGCTCCATCTTGATCCATAATCGCTAAGCGTTTGATACGTGCATCTTGGGGGCCTGTTTCATCTATAAAAACAATCCGTGTATCAAAATAACCACTTTCTCCGGTCATTTCACGATAAATATCATCTGCGATCATATGCGCAACACGCCGCCAACGTTCTGTCGCCGTATAAAAACGCCGTCCTTTGAGTTGGCGCTGTCCAAAAACATCCCATAAACGAAAGTCGACTCTCAATCGCCCATCCCTTTCTCTTATCACCTGCCCGGTGACCAAACCTTGCGCTCTTGTTTTTTCCCAACGCGCAAAATTTGGCTGTTTGTTAGGATTTAAGATTTTTTCAGAAAAAAATGCCTTCTCAAGAGGGTAAAAAAGCCCCGACCTTTCAAGATCAGCTGTCACCACAGCTGCTATTTTCAACCCAATCGAGTCATAAGAAATAAAATCAGGAATTGCAATGGGAATAGGATTAAAGTCTGCCGTAGAGATCGTGCCTTTCAATTGGGCATGAACAGAGGAAAAACTCGAAAGCCACAAACAGCAAGTCGCAATAAACCAAGAAAAAAATGTGTATCTCGTCATCACTCTCATGGATATGCATCCTTTTATCCAAGCAAAACAAATATACTTATATTTCATCATATCGTTTCTATTCATCACTCTCATGGATATGCATCCTTTCATCCAGGCAGAACAAATATACCTATATTTCATCATATCGTTTCTATTCATCGTGTGGTTTCTTGAAGGGGGTCAACTTCAAAGTCAAAGCCTTGCCCCCACAAATCATACTGATCACGTGGGAGATCTGTGTAAGGTTGGCATGAAAAAACTGCTACATAGACCTGCCTTATCATAATGGACTGCTGACTCTCAGTACCATTTAAGGGGGTAATGATCGGTTCTCCTATAACCATTCCTTCACGGTTTAGGTAAAACTGCAAACGCACCACCGGACGGTTCTTCAAATCTCCGCCAAGAGCGACAAGCTTAAGCTTTCTTTGAATACACCCCCCCGCTATGTTGACCAATGTTTGTGCCATTTTTGTGGTATCCAAAAATTTTTCTCTTGCCCCCAAAGCTTCTGGTGTCTGAGAACGCTTTGCGCCCCCTCCTTGCGTACGTGCACGATTGAGCAGGTCTTTTTCTTCCATTTCTAAAATATTTTCAATGGTTTGACCAGAATTTTGAAGATTTTTTTGCGCGTGTTTATCTTGAAGAACAGGTTGTTTTTCAGATTTTTTTGCGCGTTTTGGTTTAAAATTTGGGTGTGGAAAATGTTCAGGAACAGGAAATTTGTGAACTTTCTGATAGCTTGCGTTTGGCTCTACGGGCATTTTTTGTAGTGTTGGCTCCAATTTTTGGAATGATGTCACTTTCTTATTTTTAAGCGTCTCTACGGGTTCCACTGGTGTGGACTTTTCAGCAACCTCTGGTTTCTCTACGGGCTCTACTGAGGCGGGTTTTTCAGCAACCTCTGGCATTTCTACGGGTTCTACTGGGGCGGGTTTTTCAGCAACCTCTGGCATTTCTACGGGTTCTACTGGAGCGGGTTTTTCAGCAACCTCTGGTGTTTCTACGGGTTCCACTGGAGCGGATTTTTCAGCAACCTCTGGTGTTTCTACGGGTTCCACTGGTGTGGTCTTTTTAGCGACCTCTGGCGTTTTTACGGGTTCCATTGGAGCGGGCTTTTCAGGGATCTCTGGTTTCTCTACGGGCTCCTCTGGAGCGGGCTTTTCAGCAACCTCTTCCATTTTTGCTTGAGACAATTCCTGTTCTTCAAGGAGTGGAGAAGGTTCTTCTAATATTTTCTTTTCCCCTGATGGTACCTCTGATGGGGGAGGTGTTGCGTCAACGTGTTTTGGCTTTTCCTTTGGTTTGAAGGGTGCTCTATTATCTATCTGTCCTTCGCCAATATGGTGTGCTTCTTCTTTTTCTTGTGGTTTAATCGTGGGTTTTACTGCGGGAATTGCACGTACAGGAGCATTCAAGGCACCTTGTTGAGAGGCAATGTCTTCAGATAAAGGTGCAAGAGTAATCGGAATAGCTTCCAATTGTTGTGGTAAAGAAACAGAACTGGTGAAGTGAAAAGCTCCCCAACTGAGAAAAACGATATGTACTGCAAGGGATAAAGTCAAGCCTCGTTTCATACTATGATAAGAGTCTTTGTTCATCTTCCTACCTTGTGTTTTCTCTTTTTGAGGACTATCTGCTCTTTTGCATGGAGTGTGCGAGAGGTTTCATCTTATTGTGCAAGACTTGCTAAAGCAACTTGTGAAAAACCTGCTTTTTGAAGATCAGCAAGTAGCTGTAGTACTTTTTGATATTCAACAGTTTTAGCAGCGCGTACAAAAAGACGTTGGTTCTTTTTTTCAGGATCACTTTCCAATTGCACTTTCAGTTGTGCAATCAAAGCTTCCGATGTCTCATAATAATCTTGATTAATGGCGAAACGTCCTTGTGCATCAAGGGAAACTGTAAGAGGCGTGCTCTGCGCATGCACGGGGCCGGCTTGACTGCGCGGCAAATCAAGGGGCACACCATTGACCAGGAGTGGTGCAGAAACCATAAAAATGATTAATAACACCAGCATAACATCAACAAAAGGCGTGACATTAATCTCGCTCATCAATTGGCTGTGTGAATGGTGCCGTCTGCGTGTTTTTTTGTGAGAAGAAGCAACAGAAATTCCCATAAAACTCTTCCCTTATAATGGTGGATGAGCGGTACGTGTCTCATCAATCCGTCGTGATACAAGTGTGGAAAATTCATCGGCGAAATTTTCTATTTGTGCAATAATGCGTGCACTTTCATTGATCAGTTTGTTATAAGCAATCACTGCTGGAATTGCCGCAAACAAACCAATGGCGGTTGCCAAAAGTGCTTCAGCAATTCCTGGCGCGACAATTGCAAGCGAAGTGTTTTGAGACGCTGAGATAGAAAGAAATGACCCCATAATACCGATGACTGTTCCAAAAAGGCCAATAAAAGGGCCTGCTGATCCAAGGGTTGCAAGAAAACCCAACTTTGATTCTATTTTTGCACTTTCACGTCCTAAAGTGAGGTCCATAGCCTTATCAATTCTGTTCTGCAAGCTTATCGATGTATGGATTCCTTTTTCAAGGGATTTTTGCCATTCCCCCATTGCTGCCATAAAAACGGCAGATATGCTACAAGTGCGCTGATTTTTACACGTTGCGTACAAATCTTCCAAAGGCTTTCCAGACCAAAATGTTTGTTCAAATTGTTTTATTTGGCGCCGTATTCTCCGATAGGTAAAGATTTTATCAAAAATGATGGCCCAACTCCACACAGAGGCCAATAGCAATCCAACCATGACAACTTTAACGACAAATCCCGCTTGCATAAACAAGTGTAACATTCCAATTGTTTCTGGATTTGTTAGTTCTACATGCGGCATAGTTTTATCCCTCTCCGTGAAAGCTGCCCTTTCAAAATTTCATAAAGTGAAAATTCACAAAATGTGAAATTTCTATACAGCAGATTGCTTGATAATTTCTAAATTGTGAAAAACTTTAGTCTTTAGGAGAAAATTCCGTTTCTCCTTAAATTAAAGAATGCACAGAGTTTTTATCCTTCTCAATGAAAGTTGCCTCCCTCAAAGTTCAACTAAAGTCAAAATTTCATAAATTTAAACTTTAATAAAGTAAAAATTCATCAAATATGAAATTCTCTACAGCAGAGAGCTTGATCGTTTCCACATTTTAATAAAGTTCGGTTGCTCCTTTCAAAGAAAACAGAGACTCCCCGCTTTAGTTGAATGAAAGTTTCTTTTAAACAGGCATGGTTACAAAAAGTTCTTTCGGTAATCGTCGCGGTTTGCCTGATTCATTAATGAGAGCAATTTCAACTTTTGCTGTGATCAACAAACTATTCTCATGAAGAATATATTGCTCCATAAAAAAACGTGCCCCTTGAACGTGATTGATCCGTGTTTTGAGTGTTAAAAGATTATCGATTTGCGCTGGTCGTAAAAAGTTGATTTCCATATGACGGACTACAAAAAACAGTTTTTCACCCTCAGCCCCTGATGCTAACATCTTGTTATTAAAACCTGTATCGCGTAAAAACTCTGAACGTCCACGCTCAAGAAACTCTAAATAACGCGCATGGTAAACCACACCAGAAAAATCTGTATCAGCAACATAAACGCGTACCTGAAAATCATGAAAATCGCCTGTATGATCACTCTTATTTGGATGATCGCTCTTAAAAGAGAATGTTTTCGTCATTTGTTTTTGTCCCATAATTTCCCATAAAATGTTTGTAGGGGTGAGAGCTCTTGAGTGTCAAGCAATTAACCGTATTTTTGTGTTAAAATCGTGGAGGTTGGAGAGCAAAGTTTAGGTGCTAAGCTTTTAGGTAAACATGTTATTCGCGCAAAACTCCTTGAAAACTTCTTGTCTATGAACAACAGAGGAGTCTTGAAGAGAATGTTCCAAGATCTTCTTCATCTTCATCCCATAAACTCGTTTGAGCTGATGAAATGTTCTTGCTCTTATGGTTTTATTCTCGTATTCTTACTTTCAGGGGCGCGTTTTTGCGCAAAGTTCGTGGAGGTTTGCGCAAAATCTAGGCGCCAAGCTTTTGGGGCAAGCATGTCACCCATGCGCGCCATTGTCTGTGAACAACGGAAAAGCCGAGGATATTTCCAAGATCTTCTTAATCTTCATCCTATAAACTCGTTTGAGCTGATAAAACCTATGCTCTCATAGGTGTGTTTTGGTCAATATATTGATTTATAATGATTGTTTTTGTTACGGAGCTTAAATCACAACCTTGAATATTGCAAGATTTTCTCATTTCAAATTTTTTTATGTTGAAGAAATTTTGTTTCACTTAGTTTTACGCTATCAGCGGGATTAGCGTAGAGGTAAAAATTATAAAAGAGGAGAAAAATGCCTCTCATGAACCGCTTTCATGCAAGGGCTATTGCAATTTCATGAGTTGGATACCATGCGCTGGTAAAGAGAATGACGGTGCCAGCTTATCCCCTTGTATAGTAAATTTGTGCCCCTTGTATAGTAAATTTGTGTAAGTGAAGATGGTGGTACGTAATGAATTTATCATTATACAATTCACGGACGACATTGTGAAATGGGCTTAGGAGCATTGAGAGATGCCTCTTTAAAACAAGCCCGTGAATTTGTAACGCGATGGCGTTTTATTTTACATGAAGGTTGTGCCCCTATTAAGAACATAAGAAACAAAAGTGTGAGGCAATACACAATCCTCATTATCTTAAAGACATTGCTCTAGATGTTTTTGCGCCAAAGCTGTGGAGGTTTGAGTAAAAGCTAGGCGCCAAGCTTTTTAGGCAAGCATGTCACCCATACGCTCTTATCTGTGAACAACGGAAAAGCCGAGGATATTTCCAAGATCTTCTTCATCTTCATTCCATAAACTCGTTTGAGGTGATGAAGCGTTCTTGCTCTTATGGTTTTATTCTCATATTCTTACTTTTATGGGCGCGTTTTTGTGCAAAGTCCGTGGAGGTTGGCGCAAAATCTAGGCGCCAAGCTTTTTGGGCAAGCATGTCACCCATACGCTCTTATCTGTGAACAACGGAAAAGCCGAGGATATTTCCAAGATCTTCTTCATCTTCATTCCATAAACTCGTTTGGGGTGATGAAGCGTTCTTGCTCTTATGGTTTTATTTTCATATTCTTACTTTTATGGACGCGTTTTTGCGCAAAATCTAGGTGCCAAGCTTTTTGGGTAAGCATGTCACCCATACGCTCTTATTTGTGAACAACGGAAAAGCCGAGGATATTTCAAAGGTCTTCTTCATCTTCATCCCATAAACTCGTTTGAGGTGATGAAGTGTTCTTGCTCTCATGGGCGCGTTTTTGTGCCAAATTTGTAGAGGTTGGAGCGCAAAGCCCTAAATGGTTCCAAGCTTTTTGGGTAAGTATGCGCCCACGAGCGGTACGCTGAATAAAACCTTGTTGAAGAAGATAAGGTTCAACAATATCTTCAATGGCATCACGTGGTTCTGAAAGAGCTGCTGCAATCGTTTCAATCCCCACCGGTCCTCCTAAAAATGTTTCCGCAATGAGAAGTAAATAACGGTGATCAAGCGGATCAAGACCAAGATGATCCACTTCAAGACGCGAAAGGGCTTCATCAGCAATGAGGCGATCAATTTTTTCTGCCCCTTGAACCAAAGCAAAGTCACAAACGCGCCGTAAAAGCCTTCCTGCAATTCGTGGAGTTCCGCGCGCTCGGCGTGCAATTTCAAGAGCACCATCCTCACTCATTTGTACTGAAAAAAGGCGCGCATTACGCTGAACGATATATTTCAATTCCTCTATGGTATAAAAATTAAGACGAATGGGAATACCAAAACGATCGCGCAATGGTGTGGTCAACAGCCCCAAGCGCGTCGTTGCCGCAACCAAGGTAAATTGAGCAAGGTCAATCTTCACCGACCGTGCTGCAGGTCCTTCTCCAATGATCAGATCAAGCTGATAATCTTCCATAGCGGGATAAAGAATTTCTTCAATAGCTGGACTTAAACGATGAATTTCATCAATAAAAAGGACATCACGTTCTTCTAAATTGGTCAAAAGCGCCGCCAGATCGCCTGCTTTGGCAATGACCGGGCCTGAAGTGGAACGAAAATTAACGCCTAATTCTTTGGCCATAATTTGTGAAAGCGTTGTTTTTCCCAAACCAGGTGGTCCAACAAACAAAACATGGTCTAGCGCTTCTTGACGTGCTTTTGCTGCTTCAATAAACACTTTTAAATTTGCGCGTGCGGCCTCTTGACCAATAAAATCATCAAGAACTTGTGGTCTTAAGGAACGATCCGGGTCGTTAGGAAGGGGCTCTGCCTTCAAAAGGCGTTGATCTTCGTCTTTATGCATTGTTACCTTGTCTTAAGTAGGAGGGGAAAGCAATTTGAGGCTATGACGAATAAGTTGTGCAGAAGAAACTGTTTCCCCTTCAAAATCTTTCATCGCTAAAGCAAGACTCCGTGCTGCTTGCTCACGTTCAAAACCAAGCTTAAGCAAAGCAGCAAGTGCCTCATGATTGGGTTGATTGCCTCCATCACCCCGAGAAACTGGAGCACTATGAACCACGTTCTCATTAAAAGGTAGAGTTTTGCTTTTCAGCTCACTCACAATTCGTTCACTCACTTTTTTACCAACACCCGGAGCACGGCTGATCATTGCAACGTCGTTTAATGCAATCGCCTGCGCCAATTCATCTGGGGGTAAAGTGCCTACAATTGCTAAAGCAACCTTCGCACCTACACCAGGAACATTTTGGAGCAGACAAAACCACTCTTGTTCAGCTCTTGTAGCAAAACCAAAAAGGCGAATAGCATCTTCACGAACATGTGTTTCAATAAAGAGGCTTATAGTCTCACCAACAGTTGGTAAAGAAGGGCGCAACCGGTTTGATACAAAGACAACGTAACCCACACCATGAACATCAATAAGGATATGATCATCAAAAATATGTTCAAGAGTTCCTTTTAATTTCCCGATCATACCATAATCCTTGAACGGTAAGAAAGACTTGTATGGTTTAACTTATGGCGAAGAGCAAGGGCAAGAACCTCAAGCATATCATGACTGCTAAATTGCGTATTGCTGTTAAATTGGGTATGAGCAGGAAAAGTTTTTACCAGCAAAATATAAACCTCAAAAAAATATTCAAAAATGCTTTTTAATTTCCCGATCATACCATAATCCTTGAACGGTAAGAAAGACTTGTATGGGTTAACCTATGGCGAAGAGCAAGGGCAAGAATCTCAAGCATATCATAACTGCTAAATTGCGTATTGCTGTTAAATTGGGTATGGGCAGGAAAAGTTTTTACCAGCAAAATATAAACCTCAAAAAAATATTCAAGAATGCTTTTTAATGGACCGGTTATACCATAACCCTTGAACGATGAGAAAGACTGGTACGGTGAAACCCATGGCAAAGAGCAAGGGCAAGAGCATCAGCCGCATCATGACTGTTAAATTCGGCACGCGGAAGCAGAGTTTTTACCATCATATGAATTTGCTCTTTCGTGCCATGCCCAACGCCGATCACTGATTTTTTAACTTTATTGGGCGCATATTCAAAAACAGGGAGGCTTGCTTGTGCTGGAACGAGCAATGCAATAGCGCGTGCTTGACCAAGTTTTAAAGTTGCCGTAGCATCCTTGTTCACGAACACATGTTCGACAGCAGCTTCGTGAGGCATAAATTGGTGCATAATTTCTGAGAGCCCCTTATGAAGTTGGCATAACCTGGAAGCAAGATCATCCTCTACATCAGAAGAAAGCCTTCCTGCTGCAATAAATTGAGGGCGATTCCCGGAGAGATCAATAACACCCCATCCTGTATTCCGTAGTCCGGGATCAATGCCTATAATACGAACCGTTTCAGCCATAAATCAAAATTTATCCATTTTTTTCGCACTTGAAGAGGATATTTTCCCGCACTTAAAACGAAGAGAGCGATCATGCCCCATCTTTTTGCTTCATCCTTTTGTGTTGTCGTCCAAGCTCAATATACTTATCATAAAAATCGTTTCTCTCATAAACACAAGCCACTCTTTTTTCTGTGCTTGAACAAAAGCAAAAAAGCACAGCGAATAAAGGAAAAAAATGAAAGAGCCCAAAAAAGAAATTAAACTTCACTACAAGAGAAAAAGCATACAGCCAAATGGAAAAGAAACAAGGTCAAAATTTCTAAGAACGCCCAAAGGCTGTTTTAAGCAATTCAATTTGTTTTCCCACGGGATTATCTTCCTCCAAGATTTGGGAAGAGCGCTCTTCTTTACCGGTGCGCATATACTGCATGCGTGCTTCCAGACGAAGTGAACGGGCGACAAAATCACGGAAAACTTCTGGCAACTTTTGCCAATGCATAGTTTCTAACTCCAATGTTGGTGTATGAAGTGATACTTTTGCAATTTCTTTTTGTATTTGTTCTGATGACATCTCTCCTTCACGCTCCGCGCGAAGTAAGAGCAGTTGAGAGGCAATTTGCATCAGCCGTGTACTTAAATACATAGCTTCTTTCGCATAAACTGCAGAAATCTCTGTTGAAAAAGACCGTGCCGCTAATTTTCCTTCTGTATCAATATAAGTGGCTGTTTCTTCAATCAACGTCATCGTTTCTTCATAGAGACTATAAAAAGCATTTTCAAAAGCATTATGCTCAATCATGATAATAGGTTCATCATAGGGATATTTATGTACGCTCACGCTCTTACACTCCAAATATCAGCACAAAATCATGACACTCAACGAAGTGAGGGTTAAAAAGTTTCTTTATTTCTGCTGCAGAGAACACTTTTTTATTAAATCCCTCTTTTCAATTTTTTTGAGTACCTTTTTAAAAACTTTTGTGCAATGTGCTTTTTATACTAAGGTTAACGTGTAAAAAGCACAAGATAACAAGCTAACAACCCTCCTTTTGAAAGGTTTTCTTGGAAAAAACTGTTAAAAATGGACGTTTTTCATAACAATAGGCAACCCCAAACTGCAGTGCAATGCCGCTGATAATAAGGATGCTATCGGAAAAAAACGTTCCTGTCATCACTGTTTTGAAAATTTGTCCAAACATGGCAAACACAGTCCCTGTAACAAAGACAGGTAAACTGTGTTTTCCTAAAATTGCTAAGGGATGCTGTTTGGAAACACGAAACAGTTTATGCAAACTAGGTAGGCAAAGAATGAACGTTGATAATGCAAGAACATGCAGCAAACGCGGTAGACTTAAAAAGGTTTTATTAAAATTAAGCAAAGGGGAAGACCAGTCAAGCCACCGCAAAACCCCCCACCAATCTAAACGAACCCATAACAGAGAAAGCAAAAGATACCCCCCTGAAAAAACGATCAAAAAGGGGTGAAAAGCGATTGTTTTTCCTTGTTTAAGAGATAAAGTGCTCACCAGCCCTATGACAAACAAAAACTGCCAAGATAAAGGGTTCAAAAACCACTTCCCCGGTAAGGGGTAAGAGGAAGGTGCAATCTTGTAAAATCCGCAAATGAGATAAAGAGTGAATGAGCTTAAAAGCAGCAATTTTTTTTGTTTACAGCTTAAATAAAGGGCAAAAGGTGCAAAAAACATCAAAAAAATATAAAGCGGCAAAATGTTATTATAGCCCAATTGATGTCCAAAAGTTAAAGTGCTCAAAAATGCAACAAAAGGCTGTATGAAAAAGAGCTCCACATTGTTCATCTTTAAAAGTTTTTCTGTACCCCACAAAAGGAAAGCCCCTAAAAAAAGGCTCAAAGTAGCAAAGGTTGTGAAAAGGTAGGCGCCATAAAGTTGAAAAGCTCTCTTCCAAAGCTTGCGCACAATGAAAGGAAAAGATTCTTGATACAAACGCGCATGAAAACTCAGCCCAAGAGAAACCCCTGAAAGCAAAACAAAAACTTCTGCGGAATCCGAGAAGCCGAAATTTCTATGTGTTATATGTTCGTATAAAGTGCCGGGGATATGGTTGATGAAAATCGTCAACAGGGCTAAAGAACGGAAGACATCAATGGATGTATCACGATGAGAAAGATGTGTACGATGATGAAGAATATCCTGATATCCCATAAACGGACCCCAACAAGTCGCAAAATAGTCACTCGACAGCCACTCGCCGGTGCTAAGCGTAGCTTTTCAGGATGACGCTTTCACTTTTAAGAGTCAAGTTTCTTTTTAAGATTCAAGGATTTTTTTTATGACAAAACAACAGAGTAAACCGATTCCTTCTCATTCTTTTCCTCAATTGGTTTTGACATTAGATGCTCGGCGGAATTTACAACCGAGCTTTTTGCATAAAATTTTACAAACAAAATCTTTTGTCTGCGTTATTCTTTATGATTCTCAAGGGTTAAAGGATGATGGTATTTTTTTACAACAACAAGCAAAAATCTATGCAGAGGATATTCAGCACCATGAGGCCGCCCTTGTTATTGCTGCTGACAATCGAATTGCTGAACGGGTAAAAGCGGATGGTGTGCATATAGAGGGTGATCTGAAATCTCTCGAACATTTTGATACGCAGAAAAGGGCACAAAAAATAAGAGGTTTTGGAAATTTGCGGAATCGCCATTGCGCCATGCTTGCGGGAGAAGCAGATGTTGATTATCTCCTCTTTGGAAAATTAGGTGCTGATAAAAAACCGCATGCCCACCCGCGCAATCTCCAGCTGGCACAATGGTGGGCAGAAGTGATGGAGATCCCCGCAATTGTTCAAGCGGGAAGCGATTTTGCAAATTTTGATGCAGTCGTGCAAAGCGCCTGTGAATTTATTGCTGTTGAAGAAATCATCTTTGCCCATGATAATCCTCTTACCTTGCTTGAAATGATGAAGAAAAAATGTGAAAGCTCTTAACTGTGGTGCGGTGGAAATATCCGTGAGGCACCGTTGTGCAAAACCGCATGTCCATCCTTACCAACAGCTGGTTGGCACATATCACGGTATCCAGGTGGCACACTTTCGCAATTTCCAGCCGCAATCTCCAGCGAGCGCAATGGTGGGCAGACGTGATGGAGATTTCCGCCATTATCCAAGCAGGAAGCGATTTCATAATGTTTGATGAAACTTTAAAAACTGGATGTGAATTCGTTACTGTGGAAGAAGTTATTTTTGGGAACGAGAATCCTTTAGTATTGCTAAAAATGATGCAAGAAAAATGTAAAAATACCCCCTTGTAATATTGGGAAGAGGATTTACAAATAAAGCGTTAATAAAAATCTAAACATTCGCCACTATATGACTTATATTGAATACACAATAACAGTTTAAAGGGGATAAAAATGTGTTTTTCTTTCTGCAATTCAATCAAATGAGATGAAAAAGCTAACATCTTTCCTTTACATAATATGAAGACATGAAAATTTTGTAGTTCAATGTCTTATAAAAAGAAGCCATTATGATTGGGGAAACTCATCATTGTTGATATTGGTTAATGCATACCAATGACGCCCACCCCTTAAATCCTGTTCAGGTAAATAAGCTCGCACCGCAATATAGCCGGGCCTCATATAAAACTTGGTTACTGCATTTGAGTACTTTATTAATTTCGGCAATACCAAGACACCGACCTTCCCAAAACGAATGATGAAAATATGCAGGGGACATAAAAAATGAAATATAATGGAACGTTTGAAGAGCTTCAAAACAAAAGATAATCTGCAATAAAGGATATGAAATCACAACATGTAAAGTTCTACAAAATCAATCCCATAGATCATATCAGATGAGAACCTCAAAGGGAGGTATAATTAACTGGTATGAAAGTACAGCAACAATCAACCTTCAAGGGAGTAACTCCGAAAAACAGAAGCTAACAGAAGATTTAGCAGAGTATATACAAGAAACATTAACGAACCCTTCCCAAAAAACTGCTTCCAATACCTCAAATAAAGGGATTTTTATCGTTCATGATCGTTATACCCTTAAAGGACCTTAAAAATGCTCTTCTCAAGCTTGAGCTTAAACCATACATTTTACAAAATACTGGCGGTAATGGCTTACCAATCATTGAAACTTTGAAAAAAGAAATTTGTAAAGGTTCTATGGGATTTGGCATTGTACTGCTGACTCCTGATGATATTGGCTATGCCAAATCTGAAGGCAAACAAGCAGAACAACTCCGTGCGCGACAAAATGTTATTCTCGAGATGGGAATGTTAATCGCCATACTTCCTTTTGATAAAATAGCTATTTTATACAAAGAAGGCGTTGAAATGCCTTCAGATGTTAATGGAGTTTACTACCTTTCTTTTAAAGAACACGTAAAAGAGATATTTCCCAAACTTGTTGATCGCTTAAAAGCAGCGGAGGTCCCTTTTAGTCAAGATGCAATTACTTGTGCATTAAGTTCTATTTGAATAACGCTTACCTTTAGTTTTTAAAATGCACGCCCCCAAAAAAATATGGCACCTCACCACATCTCATAGAGCCCTTACGTTCTTTAAAGACAAAAAACGATTGCTCCCCGCTCTTGTTCAATAGCCAAGCGATTATGCAAATTTTAATGAAGAGACTGCCTGTAAATTCATTGCCGTGGGAAAAATCATTTTAGTCCCTTTGATAAACGCGGATCTGATATCATGATTTTGGTCATCGTTCCAGAGAGGTTGAAAGGTGGATAGCCTCTCATTAAAAAACTATTTTTATTGTAAATTTCCTGAAATTCCTTTATGAGTTAAAAAGTGTTTTGGTCGCATACGCAACGACCAATAGGGCCTTGAAAACCCGAAACCTAAGCATGAATTTACCCCACTTTGTGGGTATCCCGGAATTCCGGGAGTTTTTGCTATGTCCAAGTGCTTACCAGCACTAAAAGCAAAAAGGCTGATTAGGTTTCAGTATTTTCAAGCTCCCGGAATACTTATGCGAGGGCGCTCGCAACCGGTGGGGGAAAATGCAATCTCAAAATCTTAATATTGATCTTTTTGTCGGCAAAAAAATTCGCTTTAGACGAAAAATGTTGAAGATGTCTCAAAAAACATTAGGTCAACATTTAGGTATAACCTTTCAACAAATTCAAAAATATGAAAACGGCTTAAACCGTGTGAGCGCAGGGCGGTTAAAGGAAATTTCCGATATCCTCAATGTTCCCGTTTCCTTTTTTTATGCGGATATCATCACAAAACAACAGCCGCCTTATCATCATGATGAAATCATCTCCAGCACAGAAGAATACCAACTGCTGAAAAAGTTTAGAGTTCTAACAATAGCAAAACAAAAAGCCATTTTGCAGCTACTTTCTGATGAGAATGCAACCTAAAATCATGCGATAGCGCACATCACGCTCTTATAACGCGACACGCTCTATAGAGCCTATATGTTCTCTTCATCAACATTCCGCGTTCTTCATCAGCAACTCATTGCATATTTGAAAAAGACAACCTCATCATAGACGTTTTTTGGAGTGATAAGCATTGATAATAGAAGAGAGCCTCTCTGGATAATTCTTTCATCATTGTTGTTTTAAAGTTGTTTAAAATAGGATTGTTTAAAACAGTCTGGTACTTGTCGACGTGTATATTATTTTTATAAACGTGCCTGAACCTAACTTGACTGAGAGAAAAAATAAGATAGCGATAGAACTCTTCTATGGCTTGAAATGATGAAGAAAAAATGTGAAAGCTCTTAGTCGTGATGCGGTGGAAATGCCCATAAGACACTGTTTCTCAAAACCGCGTGCCCACACCCTTGTGAATATCCAAACTAATTTCCAGTAAGCGCACTTTTGCAATCTCCAAATGGTGCACTTTCGCAATACCCAGCTTGCACAATGGTGAATCTCGTTGGCGCAATGATGGATAGAAGAGAGAGATTTCTGCAATTGTTCAAGCGGGAAGCGATTTTGCAAATTTTGATAAAAGCGTGTAAACCGCCTGTGCGTTTATAATGTGGATTTATAACTGGTGCGATTATTGCTGTTGAAGAAATCATCTTGCCCATGATAATTTTCTTATCTCACTTGAAATGATGAAGAAAAAATGTGAAGGTCCTTAGCTGTGATGCGGAGGAAAAATCCAATGATTAAAAGCGTTCGGCTTCTTATCCTTGTCGTTATTTGGTTGGCAAGTCCTGTTGTCAGTTTTGCTGAAATTTCTGATGACTCCTTGGATTTAGAACGCTCTTTTAACACCATTCAAGACCATTCAAACCCTACAGAACACTTCCAGCCCTTACAAGCTGGGCAATATGATCAAGCTTATGATTATTATATCCGAGGGTTTTATTTGAAAGCCTTTCGTGAAGCACTCAGACGTGCTGAACAAAATGATCCTTTCGCACAAACGCTTGTGGCACGCATGTATCTAGAAGGATGTGCTGTTCCACTTGATGGGGCACGTGCTGCTTTGTGGTTTGGGCGGGCGGCAAAACAAGGGGAACCGCAAGCGCAATTGCGCTATGGGCTGATGTTATTTGATGGTCATTTTATTGCACAACACCAGAAAATGGGTGAAGAATTTATTCGAAAAGCTGCCAATGCTGGCGTAAAAGAAGCCTATTTCTATTATGGCCGATTACTTCTTTACAAAGCTGAGCGTGAAAAGCAAGCACTTGCAGGTGTTGATACATCAAGCCGTGAAAATGAGGCTATAGAACAAGCATTAAAATGGTTTCTAAAAGGCGCTGCTCTTGGTGATGCCGAGTCTGCTTTTGCTGCGGCAAAAATCCTTTCTCTAGGAACGTTAACACGACCAAAAGATGATCGTAATGCCCGCCGCCTCATGGAAGTGGCCGCTCAAAGCAAACATCCTATGGCACAAATTTTTTTGGCACAATGGTTGATACAAGGGCGTGGAGGAGAAAAAGATTTTCAACGTGCTTTTCATTTGCTCTCGCGCAATGCCATGAATATGATCCCACAAGCACAGATTTGTCTTGCAAGACTTTATCGTGATGGAATAGGCACACAAGGCGATATCATCATGGCTGCGGCCTGGTATATGCTTGCAAAGGAAGCGAAAATGCAAGCCCCTGATCTTGACGTGATGCTCCAAGGTATGGACGAGGCACAATTGAAAAAGGCACACAAAGAAGCCATAAAACTGCTTCCTATTTTTTAAAATCGCTGTAAAAAAAGAGACACACTGTCTGATCAAGTGTGAGCGAAAAAGCAAACAAAAAACATAACAGAAATTCTATACCTGCTAAAAAGCCAGCAAAAAGCACCTGATCTTGAAATAAAGTTTTCCCTCTTTATCTTCATACCTCTCTTTTCTTTACTTCATGCCCCTATTTTCTTTACTTCATGAAAGTACAAACTGACACCATCATACGTTTTGCCAATTCTCAATATTGCAACATCCCTTACTCCTTGAGAAAACTCATAAAATATACTTTATTTTTATAAAAACGTTTGAGAGAAATGCTCTTCTTTGCTTAAAAAAGATAAAGTTGATAGGAATTCTGGAAGATTT
Organism: Bartonella rattaustraliani AUST/NH4; assembly: GCF_000312565.1. Classification (GTDB taxonomy): domain Bacteria; phylum Pseudomonadota; class Alphaproteobacteria; order Rhizobiales; family Rhizobiaceae; genus Bartonella; species Bartonella rattaustraliani. Next base: position 20,167 of record NZ_CALW02000025.1, on the reverse strand, counting down.
TGCACTGTCTAGGTGTGTCGACGCACTAAGAGAAAAAAGGCTGATTTGAGTTCAGTTTTACAATGACTCTCTGATAAAAATGAGAACTTTTAACATCATGATATAGGGCGCTATTCTCTCTGTTCTTGACGTGCCTTATACATCTCAAAGGACAAAAGTCTTTTCCAGATCCGATTGGTAAACAATCCAACTTCTCAGAATGGAGCTCATTGAGCTTCCCATTTCATGGAATTTGTTTCACAAGATTATAGGGATAATCCCTATCCTAAATATTTACCACACATAAAAACATCATACGTGGAAATTTTTTACCTTACAGCAACAACACCTTAAACGATAGCATTTTACAGCAAACAGGATACGCATTCATGCGTATTTTAAAAAAGAGAGCCCAGCCAATACTGAAAAATTTATTTGGTCGTTCTAGAGCAATGTCTAACACATTATTTTATATTTTATAATGGTGATGGAGGACATGATTTTAACATGCAAGTGCAAAAGATTGCTTTTTTATCGCAATCACAAAAAGCAACGGTTTATTAAAAATACACGCCGCAAAAAGCACATGAAGTAGCCTTTCAATGAAAGCTGGAACCATTATTCGTTGATGAATTAATGCTTGATTGGAAACCGATTGTTGTACTATAGCTATGAGCGAAAGTGCTCTTATTTCTGGAATAGAAACTTCGCAAGAGAGCCTAGCAATAACAAGAAAGCCTAGCAATAAGGTATAAAATTAAAAGAGGGGGGATTAAGATGTTAAAATATTCACTTTTACCACCAGTTGTGTTGGTTGCTGGTTGTGCATCTGTAGGCGGTTATTTACAAAATGATGTTGATCAAAATCTTACGGAGCGTCAGGCAAAATCAGTCGCTAACGATTTTGTAGGCAATATCAAAAGACTTTTACCATCCGCTACAACCACACTTCTTATAAAGAAAAATAATACAGCCAACAACTTTACTCCTTTATTTGTCAAGCTGTTGCGACAGAATGGATATAATGTGATTTATACAGATCAACCCCAAAAGCAGCCGGGTGTATATGTGCGTTATAGCATACGATTAAATAGTAGAGTTGTAGTGTCTGCTCTTCAGTATCGTGTGAACGGAGAGCCGTTTATGCATCTCATTACTCAACCTAAATGAGCCCACTATTTAATGGAAACATTCTCTCTATTTTAAACGTCAAGACTTAAAAGTTCTTGCGGAAAATAGAGAGATTTGCACGTCCATAAAAAACTTCATTTTTGAGCCAGAATGGGATGAATCTTTTCTGTATTCATAACGGTACGTCTGTATTCATAACGATAGGGGAATGATGACTTTAAAAACAATGAAAAATGCCCCACTCCAGTGAACTATTTTATGAAAATGGACGTGCAAAACTCGGCTTATCCGCGATGATAAGAAACGGAATAGCTTTCTCTGCCTCGTATAGCATTTTCTAGGGTTTTAAATGGGAAAATCGCTATGAGCGTCCTCACTTAGTTTAGCTTAAAATAGCTGGTGTAAGTGCGCGCCGTGTATTCGGTTAAATATGCCAACAAATGAGGATTGAGCGCAAGCTTTAAAACGTAAACAACCGAAGAATACTCTTTACGTATATTCATACCTTTCCTCCTCTATCGAAACGCTTTCGAGCTGCTAAAACGACTCTTTACACTGTGTGAAATTTAAAAAACGCAAAAAGCTCAAAACCTTACAGAAGCTCTTCTATTTTATACAACCTTCAAAATCATTTTTTATTCATCGTTTGGAAGATTTTCATGAGAAGCAGATAGTTTTAGTTCATATTTTCGTATGAATGCGACAGATTGATCACCTTTGAAGAAAAGCGCAGGATTAACCCAATACTGATTACGCAATTTTGGTTTTAAAAAACCTTTAGCTATGAGTTCTTTTAAGCCATTGTGAAATGTCCTGTCAGTCATATCAGACTTTTCACCATTTAAACCACCATTAAGCCAAGCTAAAGCAATACTATCTGTTAATTGAGTAGATTGATATATTTGAAAAACCTCTATGAAAATACGATATCCCGTACGGGTTAGATTAAAAGTTTTTCGAACATTTTCAATAAATGTTTCCACAAAATATTTTTCATCTGTTTTTACAATTTCTTCAACTTCTTCCTCAGCAATATGAGACAAAATTATGCTAACAGCTTCATGTGTATTGGGATTGTTAAATTCTTGGTGTTCAACATTTGTTGTGATAGTTTTACCACAAATGCGTATTTGATGTTTATTAAGAAATGGATTTTTTATAGGCGAGTACTCTAACTTTCGCAAATTAATATCGTTCATTATAACTGTCCACCAAGAATTTTTAGGCAGCAATTTCACTCTTGTAACAAACTATCAAATACAAAAAGAAATAATTTTTATATTTTTCCTGCTTTCTAAAGAAGAAAATTATTGACATAAATTTCGTTAAATGTTACATCTCATTAAAACTCGCTACCAAACTGACAATTGTATTATTATTTAAATGACAATTCATACATTAGCTAAACAGAGAAAGCAAACCATCCGCTGTGCAAAAAATCCATTTGAAGTACAAAAACCATTTGGAGATGCGCACCCCTCTATTAAAGGGGAATCTATACTGAAAGAAAACCCCCCTTATTCAGAAGATGAAAAAACCGTTCCTATGATTCAGGAAGATCTTGAGTGTAGACAGTTTACAAAACAACGCGTTTCTCAGATTGGGCTATTTTACAAGCTTGGTTCATCTGGTGTAAAGGCTTTTGAAATATTAGCGTGGATATTTAAAAATAAGACGATCTGTAAAGATCCTATACCTTTAGATGGCTTTGTTTTAAAAGATTTTCTCAATCAGAAAAAACACTCCCCTCAAAAACATACATTATCTCTATCATTATCAACATTTTCACGTGGCTTGGCAGAGCTAGAAGACGCCAAGATAATTGCCAAACATATCCGCAAAGGGTGGTATTTTATCAATCCAAATTTTGTTTTTAGTGGAGAACATGTCATATTCTTACTCGATGTTAATCGTAGAGAAAAATATAACCAAAATGTTATTTCACACAGCTAACAATATTTTTTCAACAGTGTATGCTTTTTTACCATGAGATTTTCAAGAGAGAAAAAGAATAGAATGGTAAGGAAATTACCCCCACGCTCTTAAAGAAAAGAAAGAATTTTAAAGAGCGAGGATCAATTTTAAACATTTAGCTTATCTCCCACACTTCGAAAAAAAAGACCTTAACCTCACACCGCTAAACAATCATCTGTAAACAATTCAACCTCTCAAAATGCCTCTTGAGCAGCCATTTCACACGATTCACTTCATGAGACACTAAGCTATCCTCTCTATTCAAAGACTCTCCATTTTGGGGTACTTTATTTCTTTCATGAGAAAAACACCACTTCTCATTAAAGACTATTTTTTATTGTAAATTTTCTGAAATTCCTTTATGAATCAAAAGGTGTTTTGGTCGCATACGCAACGACCAATAGGGTCTTGAAAACCCAAAACCTCGTACATAAATTTACCCCACTTTGTGGGGATCCCGGAATTCCGGGAGATTTTGCTATGTCCAGGTGCTCTCTAGCACTAAAAGCAAAAGAAGCTGATTCGAGGTCAGTATTTTCAAGCTCCCGGAATACTTATGCGAGGGCGCTCGCAACCGGTGGGGAACAATGCAATCTCAAAATCTTAATATTGATCTTTTTGTCGGCAAAAAAATTCGCTTGAGACGACAAATGCTAAAGATGTCTCAAAAAGCCTTAGGGCATGCTTTAGGGATAAGCTTTCAACAAATTCAAAAATATGAAAAAGGCTTAAACCGTGTTAGCGCGGGACGGTTAAAGGAAATTTCCGATATTTTGAATGTTCCCGTTTCCTTTTTTTATGCAGATGTCATCACGAAACAACATGCCCTCTCTCCTCACGATGAAGTTATCTCCAGCATAGAGGAATATCTGTTGCTCAAAAGATTTAGAACACTCACTTCGATAAAGCAAAGAGCCATTCTGCAGCTCATCGCTGATGAGAACGCAAGCTCATATCATACTATAGGGTAGGGCACATCATATTCTGTTCTTGCCTTACACACCTCAACGGAAAGAAATCTCTTCCCGATCTTGTTAGCAAACAAGCTGGCTTTTCAGAACGGGATTCATTGCGCTTCCCATTTCATGGTGTTCATGACACAGGATTATCCGGACAAGTTCCGTCTTCACATACTCACCACGCACTGTCATAGAAATATCACAAGGTTTTATGAAACCTCTTTCATTGTTCTAAATGATGATATTCCATGATAAAATGGGATTCATTTCCCTCAAAGTCTCAAAAAATTTTCCAAAATCTCAAAAGAAATACAAGGAATCCTTGAAGAAATTCCAAAAGAAATCTTTGTGCAAATTTTTAAAATGCTTGCGTCTTCACTTTTTTTATGGTCTTGCAAAGAATAAAAAAGTAAGAAGAGCGAAAAATTCTTTGTGAGAGATCCTTTCGCTGGATTTTTTTTATAATAATTGAACTTTTTTGTAATACTGGGCTTTTCTTTTTTTTAAAGCTATGAAAAAACCAAACCATAAGGGCAGCAAAGAACATTGTAAAAGCCATAGGAGAACCTTTTGTAAAAACAACACGGAAATGCACCGGTAAAAACAATATTTAAAGAATGCAGTGCAAAGGCAAAATGAGGAGGAAAAGTCGTAAAGACGAAAATTTTTTTTGCAAGAATGGAACTGGATAGAGACGATGAAGATTAATGGCAATGAAATTCGACCCGGCAATGTGATCGAACATCAAGGAAGTTTGTGGGTGGCGGTTAAATGCAATGCTGTAAAACCAGGAAAGGGTGGCGCATTTAATCAAGTTGAAATGAAAAATTTGATTGATGGGACAAAGCTCAATGAACGCTTTCGTGCGTCTGAAACGGTTGAAAGAGTGCGCCTTGAACAAAAAGATTTTATCTTTCTTTATCAACAAGGTGATGTTCTCATTTTTATGGATTCACAATCCTATGAACAGCTCGAATTGCAAAAAGATTTTGTTGGTGAACGCGCTGCTTTTCTTCAAGATGGGATGACTGTGACGGTTGAACTTTATCAAGAAAAACCAATCGGCATATCACTTCCTGATCAGGTGACTGTAGAAATTGCGGAAGCTGATCCTGCCCTTAAGGGACAAACAGTCACCGCCTCGTACAAGCCTGCAATTCTTGAAAATGGCATTCGCATTCTTGTACCACCTTTTATTAATGCTGGTGAGCGTGTCATTGTCGATACCAACGAGTTGGTTTATTTGCGTCGTGCAAATGATAAAGGATAAATAAAGGAAGAAAAGATGGCACATTCTGCAATCATGAATGTCATGGTGCAAGCTGCAATGAAAGCTGGACGCTCGCTGGTGCGTGATTATGGCGAGGTGCAGAATTTGCAAGTGTCTTTGAAAGGGCCAGCCCACTATGTAAGCCAAGCAGATCGCAAAGCGGAAAAAATTATTTTCAATGAACTGAGCAAAGCACGCCCCAAATTTGGTTTTCTGATGGAAGAATCGGAAGAAATTATTGGGGAGGATTCTCAACATCGTTTTATTGTTGATCCCTTGGATGGCACAACAAATTTTCTTCATGGCATTCCTTTTTTTGCTGTTTCCATTGCTTTAGAAAGCCAGGGAAAAATCGTTGCGGGTGTGATTTATAATCCTGTTAATGATGAGCTTTTCACAGCTGAACGTGGTGGAGGTGCTTTCTTTAATGATAGGCGCTGTCGTGTTTCTGCACGAAAGAGATTGGAAGATTGTGTTATTGCCACCGGCATGCCCCATTTGGGGCACCCAGATCATGGCAAATATTTGATTGAATTGCGCAATGTCATGGCAGAAGTTGCTGGACTGCGCCGTTTTGGGTCTGCTGCTCTTGATTTAGCTTATGTTGCGGCTGGTCGAGCCGATGGATATTGGGAAGATAACCTGCAAATTTGGGATATGGCTGCTGGAATACTGATGGTTCGTGAGGCTGGTGGATTTGTGAGTGATAAAGACGGTGGCGACGATATCTTCCGTAAAAAAAATATCATCGCTAGCAATGAGCATATTCGCACCAAGTTAGAAAGAACTCTCAAAAAAGGCATTTGATCTTCAAAAGATGCAAGGAAGATTGCTGCATAGTCCTGTGTTTTACTGCATGGTTTTGTGTAATGAGATATCTCTTGCAGCTGATTGTGTGATGAAAGAGGCAAGTTGTACTGCTAAATCAAACGCGTAAACTGGTGATAATGCAGATGTTTTGCGGAAAATATGAGCTCTGGCTTTGAGCATGTTTGCCTGCAATGAGAAAGAACCTTCAAAAAAGGCATTTGATCTTTAAAAGATGCAAGGAAGATTGCTGCATAGTTCTGTGTTTTACTGCAGAGTTTTATGGAGTGAGATATTTCTTGAATGTTCGAGGAAAGAGGCAAGTTGTACTGCTAAATTAAATGCGTCAACTGGTGATAATGCAGATGTTTTGCGGAAAATATGAGCTCTGGCTTTGAGCATATTTGCCTGTAATGAGAAAGAACTCTCAAAAAAGGCATTTGATCTTTAAAAGATGCAAGGAAGATTGCTGCATAGTTCTGTGTTTTGCTGCAGAATTTTATGGAGTGAGATATTTCTTGCAGCTGAATGTTTGATGAAAGAGGCAAGTTGTACTGCTAAATTAAATGCGTCAATTAGTGATAATGCAGATATCTTGCGGAAAATATGAGCTCTAGCTTTGAGTATGTTTGCCTGTAATGAGAAAGAACCCTCAAAAAAGGCATTTTAGCTCTCACCTTGAAGTTTCAAAAAGGGAAGGGGATAAAAGGCAATATGAGCGCTCTCGTCTGAATATTTCTTATTACACAATCTATCTCTTATCAAATTGCGCAATATGATGATAGAAGCCACAAAACTTCGCCGTTTTGAGGCTGACGCTCTTGATTTAGCTTATTGCGGCTGGAAGAACCGATGGATTTTGGGAAGATAATCTGCAAATTTGGGATATGGCTGCTGGAATACTGATGGTTCGTGAGGCTGGTGGATTTGTGAGTGATAAAGACGGTGGCGACGATATCTTTCGTAAAAAAATATCATTGCTAGCAATGAGCATATTCACACCAAGTTAGAAAAACACTCCAAAAAGGCATTTTCTCACAGCCTTTTAAAGATCCGCACAATTTTAAAAACAATGTGAAGAGAGAGTTTTTAATTTTCTTTACAAAAACGATAGAAAATGAGCGAATGAAATGGTTGCAAAACATCATCGAAAACAATAAATTCGTTTTTCATCAGCCTTTCAAAAGACAGTTACAGCTTATGTAAGTATTATTGACGCTGTTGTTTCCTCAATTTCCCCTGAAAACAAATGAAATAACAAAAAATATCATAACAGCAAAACGCTCTCAAAAGCGAAAACCACAGCTGAGGAAAAAACCTCTCCTTCTTCTCTTGAGAGATCACCTTCACACTGCACGCAAAAGATTGACTCTAAAAATCCCTTTCTTTTTTGAGAGTTGCTGCCTATGCCTCTCATTGCATTTCACTTCTTTTCACAAAAATACGTAATTATGCAAATTTTCATTAATATACTCATTGATATAATTGTTACCAGCCTCTCCTTTTTTTAAGCATTATTCCAAATACTGGATCAAATACGCACGGGACTCATAATAATGCACATTTTTGTTCTCGAGAATTGCTTCCTGAAATTTGTTCGCGAACTGTTCTCGATCTTTTTGGATAGCCTCTTCCAGTGCATTTACCTTTTCATCACCGAAAATGATTTTTAATTTTTCTTTTGAATTTCCTATTTCGAAAAGCTCTTCCCAAAAGATCAATTGATTATTACATTTCTTACTTGACCACTTCATCCATTCTATGACTCCTAATTTATAGGCTTTTTCAAATGTTGGAGTCTCTTCATCAATATGCCCCCCCTTTTTCTTTTCGTTATCTTTCTTTCTACAAGCATTAATATCACTTCTAACCATGAGGTAACGATAATCTTGATCAAAGGCCATATATCCTTCTTTCACCGTATCAATAAGCTGCTTATAGTAAATAAAAGTTTCTCTTGCCGCTTTATAATCACTGGAAATATCATACAATAATAATAGAAGCCTTTCTTTACAAATGCATAGTAATCGAGCTTCGTGAGGCATACTATACGGCCCCAAGTAAGATAGTACCTCTTCTAGCGTTTCATGTTCTGTATATTTAGGTATGTCTTTAAAATAGATTTCCTGAGATGCTAACTCTTCATAGTGCCCTGAAGCTTTATCTTTTTGTTGCTGTTCATATTCAGCCGTAATCATATTATCAACCATATATAAACACCAATGAAGCGACAACATTGTATGTTTATATCGCTTTTTTCTCGTAAGGGGATCGACAAACTTTTGCAAAGTGATCCCATTCTTTTTCATCAATCGCACTGCTTTGAGATAAGTTTCCTTAAAAGTGATTATAAACACATTTATTTTTTTGATATGCTCATCAGTCAGTTCTTTTTTCAGCGCCGTTTCATACAAAAACCACGCTCCAGATCCTTGCCTACAAATATCTCTTACCATCAAAGGCCATTGTCCGCTGGATTCAGAAGAGAGCCAATCTTCAGGATTTTTTATCTCCAGTAAATCTCTTTCCCAGTTTTTTACTTCTTCATCCCATTGTTTAATCCATTTTGGCGATATTTTTTGCGTTTTTTCAACAAGCCTTTGTTCCCTTTCTGCAATAATATTTTGATATATCGCACACTCTCGATCTTTTAGCTGCAGTAATTGCGCAACCTGTTTAAGTTGTTCACTTAATTGCTTGTTCTGATAATTTGCCCATGTCAGCGTTAAACTTTCCATAAAAAATGCTATAATTGCCACGATTAACAAAGTATTCGCTGAAAATTCGCAAAACCAAAACACACCGAGTATGATAATGAATAAAATTGTATCTTTGAATCCTGGCTTATAGTCCTTCTCTATTATCTTCCAAAGGCCGTAAATTATGCGCCCTATTATAATTATTCCTGCTATAACTATGGAAATATCATGATTGCTCATTCTTGCTCTCTTTTATCCTCACCAACATTTAACGCAGCTCTTTTATCGATTCCTTCATATTGTATCAATATGTGTATAACGAACTCATAGTTTACTATATATTCTATTTTTATGAAAATAATAAACAAAATATAGATATTTTTATTGGAAAAATAAAACAATTTGTATTTAATCGTACTGCTCTTGTGCTTTATGCAGTTTAAAGAAAAGCCTTATAGCTCTTAAAATGCACGCCCGCGATATATTGGTTCAGAGGATTCAAAAGCCTCACACAAACAACATGGCTGCGTGCTCACTTTAGTTTTGTAAAATTGATAAAAAGCATCTCTCAGTCTATTTATCGGCTCTTTTTCCGCAAGCCACACCCTCATACATTTTGCTACCCTCCAATGTTGCTACAGCTCTTGAAACTTGAGAGGATTCATAAGAGCAATGTTCTTTCTCAAATGTTTTATGGCATACGGGACTTCCCCACTTGGTATATGCTAGAAACATATTTTTATTGGTTCACCATACACAGGTTTGAAATAAGAAAATCTTATGATTTTAGAAGCTCTCATCCAACAGACAAAACAAAGATCATTGTTAGTAACCAACATGCTGTGATCATTCTTGCATTAAATATTTTATAGCTCATTGTTCTCGACTTCTCACGAGCATTCTTTACCTCAATCACATTGCTGTATCGTACGCCCGCAGTCCGTACCGCACGCCATATCGCACATCTGCAGGCTATACTGCACGCCCGCAAATGAACTACATTTGAAGAGATTTTACTGCATGGTTTCTGATAGAATGTGAAAGAAAAAGCATTGCACTATCCATATGTTTGTTTCACCATAAAGTTGATGATTTATATTTACAAATCAATTCAAATAGATATTGAGATGATGAAAAAGAAAGCGCAAATCAAACAAAACTTTCTCTATGAAGAGACATTATCGTTCTGAAACACAATATCTACGGCATTCCTATAAAAATTTTCCATGGCACTTCTTCTTCACGGGCTTGTTTTTAAGAGATATCTCTTAGAACTCCTCAATTCATTTCGTGACGCTGTGCATGAATTATAGAATGATAAATCCATTCTACTGCAGTTTTTTGAGCGCCATCATCTTCACGCTTATAATAAAGGCAAAACCATCATCGTCATTCTCTTTACAAGTGTATGGTGTTGTGTAAAAGTTGACACCCTCATTTTCTTTACCAGCGCATGCTATATTGATCAGCCCATGGGTATTGTGACAACCCTTGCATGCAAGCAGTTCATAAGAGCCATTTTTCTTCCATTTTTCACTAATTTTATCCACATGCCAATACCGCTTATAGCGTACAAACAAGTCAATTGATTCAATGTAAAGAGATTTGAAAGAGAAGAAACTTACAATGTTCGAGATTATGCTTCAAGGAGAATAACGATAAACTATCCTTATAAATCAATATATTATGTATCAAAGAAAAATGCACTCTCTTTAAATTGTTGATCACAAAATTCCTCAAATTGGTATTTTTCGCATGAGAATGTTTTTGTATTGATGACAATGCTTCTCATTGATGATACTCAATGTTCAGGGGCAAATTGTAATTTAGCGAGATACGCGTAGACTCCATTTTGTGCGATGAGTTCTGCATGTGTTCCTTCTTCAACAAGAACACCTTTATCCATCACGAGAATGCGATCCGCTTTTAAAATTGTTGCTAAACGGTGCGCAATGACCAGCGTTGTTCGATTTTGCATTAATCCTTCTAGAGCATCTTGTACCAACTTTTCACTATTTGCATCTAAAGCGGAGGTTGCCTCATCAAGCAGTAACAAAGGTGCATTTCTTAAAATCGCGCGGGCAATACCAATGCGTTGTTTTTGCCCCCCAGAAAGCATAGTGCCGCGTTCTCCCACTTGTGTATCAAAGCCCTTAGGTAAAGTTTCGATAAATTCGAGTGCATTTGCGGCTTTAGCCGCAGCGATAACCTGTTCTTCATGGATATTTTCTGTACCAAAAAGAATATTATCGCGTACCGTTCCATCAAAAATAGCGACCTCTTGTGGAACATAGGAAATTGCGCTTCGTAAATCTTGCAAAGAAAGGCGATCAATCTCCACTCCATCAAAGCGAATTTTTCCGCTTGTTGGGTCATAAAAACGAAGGATCAAAGAAAAGAGTGTGCTTTTCCCGGCTCCAGACGCCCCAACAAAAGCGACAGTTTCCCCCGCTTTGACAGAAAAAGAAAGCGCGTTCAAAACCTTTCCTTCTGGTCTGGAGGGATAGGTAAAATCAACCTGATCAAAAGCAATGGCACCCTGAACAGGTTTTGCCAACCCTAATGGTACTTTAGGGCTTAAAATAGTGGGGGTCTCTTGCAACAATTCGGCAAGCCGTTCAGCCGCTCCTGCAGCTTGCATAAGTTCTGCACCCAATTCTGATAATTGTGCAAAGGTTGAAGCTCCAAAAACGGCGTAGAGAACAAATTGCCCTAATGTGCCCCCTGTCATAGTACCATTCAAGACATCTCGGGAGCCAATCCATAAAACAGCTACCACACTGCCGAAAACGAGAAAGATTGCAAATCCAGTAAAAAAGGAACGCAAGATCACAGAAGCACGTGCTGTTTGAAAGGCGCGTTCTACCAACTGTGAAAGATGCTTAGAAACAAGTTTTTCAGCGGTAAAGGCTTGCACCGTGCGAATAGCACTAACCTGTTCTGTTGCCAAAGCATTGGCATCAGCCAGACGGTCTTGCGCGGCACGTGTACGTGCCCGAACTTTGCGCCCAAAGACAACCAACGGAATTGCAACAAAGGGGATAGCAAGCAAAGCCAGCAAAGATAATTTGGCATTCGTGATAATCATCATCACGATTGCTCCAATCACCACAATCAGATGACGCAAAGCCGTAGAAGCTGTTGATCCAACGGCGAGTTTTATTTGTGTTGTATCGGTTAAAAGCCGTGAAACAAGTTCACCAGAATGGGATTTATCAAAAAAAGCAGGGGAAAGTTTCATGATATGCGCAAAAACGTCACGTCGTAAATCGGCAACGATCCGTTCCCCCAAAGTGATGACACAATAATAACGGCAAGCAGAAGCAAGTGCGAGAAACAAGGCTAAGACAAATAAAATACCAAAATAAAAATTGATATGGCCATGGCTTGAAGTGGAAAAACCATGATCAAGCATTTGTCGGATAGCAACGGGCAAAGCCAGTGTCACAAGGGCCGCAACAGACAAGGCAAAAAAGGCAAAGATAAACAACCAACGATAGCGTACAAAATAAGGACCAAAAGTCGCAAGGGAAGAGATGGAAGACTTTGTGGATTTTTCTGACTTTTTAAAGAGATGCATAAAATTTCGCTCATTCAATTGGGTTATCTATAAAACATAATACAATCTTCTATAACTGTTGTTGATATAATGATATATCTTGAACACTTGTTTTTTGATGCATGCTCAGTTATAGAAAGAGTAATTTACTTAATTTATCAAAAAGACAAAGGAAGTGCACTTAAAAAAGTGCCATTTTGTTCTGTAAATGCAAAAGGTTTTGACGCATGAAAGCGAATATTCATCCCAACTATCACAAAATTACCGTTGTTATGACGGATGGGACCCAATATACAACCCGCTCCACTTGGGGAAAGGAAGGGGGCGTTCTTAATCTAGATATCGATCCAAGAACCCATCCAGCGTGGACCGGTGGGGCGCAAACACTTGTTGATCGTGGTGGTCGTGTTTCTAAATTCAAAAATCGTTTTGGCAGTCTTGGACTTTAAAGATTTACCTCTGACCATCAAGGGCAAATACTCGATCAAGTCTCAGTGAAGGTTTGTTTCCTGATGAGTGGATTGTACACGAGAAGCAATTGATCTGTTTTAAAAGAGTGAGCAAGTGCAGTTTAACAGCATTTGCGATTTGAGATTTTATAAAAAATAAAAAATGAGAGTGCCCCGCTTTATTAATGGGGGCACGATCCTCATGTAAAACAGAACGCCACCGTGTTGCATGTTCACGGGCTTGTTTTAAAGAGACATGTCTTAGGGAACCTAAGCCCATTTCACGACGGCGCCCGTGAATTGTATAACGATAAAGCCACTGAGCGCCACCATCTTTACGCTTATGAAGGTACAAGCCGGCACCATCATTATATAGCTCCCAATGTTGCGCCAGCCCCTGCTGAAGGCGGTTTATGAGAGGCATTTTCCCTCCTTTCCTCTATAATTTTTACCCATCTACCCCCCCTTATGGCATAAAGCTAAATGAATAAAATTGATTCAATATGAAGTGATTTGAAATGAGAGAATCTTACAATATTCGGGGGCATGATTCAAGTTGGATAACGATGATTTATCATTATAAATCAATGTGTTGTCTTTTACAAGCGGGGCTTTTGCATAGAATGAAGAAAAATGAAAGCTGCTTAATGCTTGTGTAAACCGTAATGATAGGAAGCAAGAGAAGCTGTCACGAAACAAGATTTCTCTCAAGAAAGAAAAGCGATTCTCAGAGCAACAATGCACATAATTTATCCACGCCGCTCCCATAATCTCTAAACGCAACACACAGAACCTCTCAACATGCTTTCTCTAAACACGGTGTCTTCTCTTTTTTAGGAGAGAGATTTTTCTAGGTCTTTTATCCTCTTCGGATCTTTTGTCCATTTCCCCAAAGCAGCTAAATGGTTCATACGTGCACGGTAACAAAAAGCTTCTTGTGCAGCAGCAATCTTTTCATCTTTTCCAGTCCATGCTTTCAAGGCAGAGGCGTGTAATGCCTATCGATTCAGAAAAAGTTCATTTTCCAAGGCAAAGCGCTCAAAGCATTGATGACAGATTAATGCGCCGTCGCTAACCGATTATCCTCCTGTTTTTTCATCAGATTACTCTCCAGAAAGCAATACACTTCCTTGAAATACAGCGGAAAGGATCTGTTTGAGAATTGCAGCAATATTTTCATCTTTTTCAGCCCATGCTTTCAAGGCAGCGGTGTGTAATGCCTATCGATTCAGAAAAAGTTCATTTTCCAAGGCAAAGCGCTCAAAGCATTGATGACAGATTAATGCGCCGTCGCTAACCGATTATCCTCCTGTTTCTTCATCAGATTACTCTCCAGAAAGCAATACGCTTCCTTGAAACACAGTGGAAAGGATCTGTTTGAGAGCTTGAGTTTTTTCAGCTACCTCTTCACAAACCAGCACTGTTATTCTCTTTATCAGCTTATGGTGTTATGACAAGTCGGCACTATGATCCTCTTGACCGGCTCATGGTATATTGACCAACGCATAGGTGTTGCGACAGCCCCTGCTGAAGGCGGTTTATGAGAGGCATTTTCCCTCTTTCCTCTGTACTTTTTACCCCTATGCCAACCCCGCTTATGGCGTAAAGCTTAAGTGAATAAAATTGATTCAACATAAAGTGATTTGAGATGAGAGAATCTTACAAACAATCTTCGGGGCTATGATTCAAGGTGAGAAACGATAAAAAATCATTATGAATCAATATTTTGTATTCAAACCGCACCTCGTTGAACGTTACAAAGCGCATGTTACAAACCAAACGTTATAAGCGCTTTTTTGATGAATGGATAGTGGGTTGGCCTGGGAAGGCTTGAATTTCCAAACTTTACGCTAATCAACGCGCTCGTCAACATGCTGTCACTCCTCCGGGAGCAAACCAGAACACTTTCTTCAGCATTATCGCATAAATAAGTATTCTTTTAAGGAAAAATCCGCCTTTCAAGTTTTACAAAGAACTTGTTGCGGATTTTCTCTGGTTTTACCATCATGCTCATCCCGCTTATGCTATACAAACCAAGTGCATAAAATAATCTCTATAAAACAATCCCCATAAAATCATCATTGTGTGTGCTCTCTTCCATGAGAGCCTCTTTTTTTCTACACGAAAAGGTTCCGATCCTTCATCTTTCGCACCCTCTAAAATGCACACATAAACTGATAGGGGTAATGCATCATTTAAAATGCCTTTGACGATAGATAAAATTATTCTCTTACATCTTTAATATGTCAGCGCTTGTGGCCAATCAAAATACTTTACAAATGGGATTAATAGAGGAATAAAGGGTTTGAGAAAGAACTTTAAAGCTCATACGAACCTCTCAATATGATTATGCATTAATATGTTGATTTATAAAGATTATTTATTGTTATTCACTTTGAATCATAGCGCGGAAGATTGTAAGCTTTTCTCATTTCAAACTTAACTTATGTTGCGCCTATTTTATGCGGTGATTTCATGGAGATTATACAGAGAGTTTTGCTAAAATTTCATCACTGACATCAAAATTAGCATAAACATTTTGCACATCATCATCTTCTTCTAATGTTGAAATAAGCCGTAAAACGGATACTGCTTTTTCTTCATCTATGGGTGCAAGGGTTGCGGTCTTCCAAATCGTTTTGATGGATTCTGCTTCCCCAAGTTTTGCTTCAAGTATTTTAGAAACTTCACCAATATTTTCAAACGCGCAGATGATATGGTGTTCGGTCTCGTCTGATTGCACATCTTCGGCGCCCGCTTCGATGGCGGCTTCCATGATGCTGTCTGCTGTTCCTGCTTCTGGTTTATAGATGATCTCACCGATCCGATGAAACATAAAGCTCACGGATCCCGTTTCTCCTAGGGCTCCACCTGATTTGGTAAAAGCTGCCCGCACGTTGGAAGCAGTCCGGTTGCGGTTATCGGTTAAAGCTTCCACAATTACTGCAACACCCCCTGGACCATATCCTTCATAGCGCACTTCATCATAATTTTCGACATCCCCCCCTGAGGCTTTCTTAATGGCGCGTTCAATGTTATCTTTTGGCATTGATTGTGCCTTAGCATTCTGAACCGCCAATCTTAGGCGTGGATTCATCGCTGGATCAGGGGAACCTTGTTTGGCTGCAACTGTAATTTCGCGTGCAAGCTTAGAAAATATTTTCGAGCGCATTGCATCTTGGCGCCCTTTACGGTGCATAATATTTTTAAATTGTGAATGGCCTGCCATAGTCTTCCTTCCAGTTTGAGGGCTTTCCTTTCAATCGGGGCGCCTTAAGTTTAAGGCAATACAACACGAATTCCACCAAAATGAAATGTGCTGCAATATGAGGTGAAGTTATCGAATAAATTCTTTATAAGAAAATTCATCTCAAAGGTAAAGAGACTCACTTGAGGGTCATTGAAAGATAGCTCTCTTGTCGTTTGTCAAAAATCAGGTTATAACAGAATGTAATTTTATGGCAAAAATGGTTTATTCCATGTCTCTCTCACCTATCCAAAGTGGGTAAAGGGTGCCTGACATATCAAAAGACCCCCGTGCTCAAATACGAGCGATAATCAGCCTTCAATAAAGGCAAACCTTAAAAAGAGGCAAATTTAAGAGGATATTATAAAGATGGCAACGCAACTTTTGATGCCCAAAGCAACAGCTGTTTGGTTGGTTGATAATACAGCGCTTTCTTTTGATCAGATTGCAGAGTTTTGTAAATTGCATGTGTTAGAAGTGAAAGCTATTGCCGATGGTGAAGCTGCTCATGGTATTAAGGGGTTAAACCCTATTAACTCTGGGCAATTGACACGCAGTGAAATTGCGCGTGTGGAGGCTGATCAAAATGCACGCTTAAAAATTTCCGAGTCCAAGGTTCGCATTCCAGAAAAAAAACGTAAAGGCGCACGTTATATCCCTCTTTCTCGACGCCAAGATCGCCCCAATGGTATTTTGTGGTTGGTGATGAATCATCCTGAATTGAAAGATGCACAGATTGCACGCCTTATTGGAACAACAAAAGCAACCATTGAACAAATTCGCTTGAGAACTCATTGGAATAGTGCGAACTTGGTGCCTCTTGATCCTGTGGGGTTGGGGCTTTGTTCACAAATTGATTTCGACTTTGAACTCCAGCGGGCTGCAAAAAATCGTCCTGTTTCTACAGAGGAAGATGCATCTTTGCTTCCCGCTTCGGTGACAGAAAATATTGCGTTGCATGAAGAAGGTGAGGGGAAAGATGATCTTAACAAGAACTTTGATGCCGATAAAGTTTTTGCAAAGTTAAACTCTTTGCAAAAAGACCGTCAGGATAGTGATGCAGAAACAGAATAATGCACGGTCAAGAACAAGCGCAGTTTTTCGTTGGGATGCGAGAAGCTGCGTGTGAAAAACAGTGTGGATTTAAAGTGATGGCAGAAAAAGTAAGAGAATAGAGAGAATATTATGTCTTCATGAGGAATTAACATTTAATTTTTAAAGTGTTGTTGGAAAAATAGTTTTTTCAACTCCCAATTTATAAGGAGAATCGCTCTATGCGCTCTATAAAAAATATCTTTCATCCTTTCGTTGTTGTTCTCTTTTTTTCATTGTCTTTGGTTGGTTGTGACAAAAGAAATGTTGGTGCTCTCAACGGTATGAATGGCTCTTACTTCAATAGCGCTGGTGGTTCTCAGATTATGGAAGGTTCGGGGAAAGAGTTTACGGTTAATGTTGGTGACCGTATTTTCTTTAGTCTTGATTCTTCCTCAATTAAGCCTGACGCTGCACGTGTTTTAATGCGTCAAGCAGAATGGTTGCTTCGTTATCCTTATTATTCTATTATGATCGAAGGTCATGCTGATGAGCGGGGAACACGTGAATATAATTTGGCGCTTGGACAACGTCGTGCTGTTGCTGTGCGTAATTATTTGATTTCTCTTGGTGTGTCTGCACAGCGGATTCAAACAATTTCTTACGGGAAAGAAAGACCAGTAGCAGTGTGTGATGATATTTCTTGCTGGAACCAAAATCGACGTGCGGTGACAGTTGTTCGTCAATGAATGTTCATTGAAAAAACAAATGGTTTGTTTAAATTATAAGTAAATTATAAGATTGACTTTTGAGGGAAGGAGAGCATGTGGATGTATCGTAAAAATTGGAAAATTTTCTTTTGTTTAGCAGTGCTCGTAGCTTGTTTTACATCATCTGCGCAGAGTGCAGCACGAAAGGCTTCTCAGTATTCTACTGATGACAAGGTTCCTCATGCTGCAGACAAGACACCTGATACCGCAGATCAAGCCCCTGATGCTGTAGATCAGACACCTGATACCGCAGATCAATCCCCTGATACTGTAGATCAGACGCTTGATGCTGCGGATCAGACACCTGATACCGCAGATCAATCCCCTGATACTGTAGATCAGACGCTTGATGCTATAGATCAGATACCTGATGCTACGGATTGAGATTGACGCTTGAGGGAAGGAAAGCATGTGGATGTATCGTAAAAATTGGAAAATTTTCTTTTGTCTGGCAGTGCTCGTAGCTTGTTTTACATCATCTGCGCAGAGTGCAGCACGAAAGGCTTCTCAGTATTCTACTGATGACAAGGCTCCTCATGTTACGGATAAGGCGCCTGATGCTGCAGATCAAGCGCCTGCTACTGCGGAGAGGGCTTCTGATGCCGTGAATAAAGCTTCTGAGGTTGTAGACAAAGCAGTTGATGCGGTGAATAAGGCAGCTGGTTCTGTTGTAGAAAAAGCAACCGGTGAATCAGAAGGGGTGTCTGATGTCGTGAATAAAGCTTCTGAGGTTGTAGACAAAGCAGTTGATGCGGTGAATAAGGCAGCTGGTTCTGTTGTAGAAAAAGCAACCGGTGGTTCAGAAGGGGATTCGGGCGTGATGAGTAAAGCTTCTGATGCAGTTGTGGAGAAAATTTATGTGGATGATGCGAGTGCTCTCTCATTTCAGGGGATGATTCATAGCCGAGAGTTTATCTTAGAGAATCAGAATACTTTGTTTAAAGATTATGATTTGGATAAACTTTTGCATAACATACGCATAGTTCTTGAGAAAAACAACCTACAGGGTGTTCAAAAGCAATTCCACCAGCTTTTTGATAAAGAACATTCTTCTGTTTATTCTTGTGCTGCCGAGAGTGCGACTTTAGATGAAAACTTGCAGGTGGCACAGGAAGAAGCGGTTCAGACACATAACACGCAAGATAACCAAAAAACGATTGCTGAGGCAGGAAGCCATGATTATGAAAGCCATTTGCAGAAAACGCAGGAGCGTTTAGAGAAAATACATGAAAAAAGCAATCGTGCGGAATTGAGTCAGGAGAAAGAGGATCCTCTTCTTTCTTCTAAGGTCTTGTATAAAAAAGGTTATGATTTTATCCTTGCTGCCAATTATGCTGAAGCTGAAAAAACGTTTTGCGCTTTTCAACATCGTTATAAAAAAGATCCTTTAAGTGATGATGTTTTGTTTTGGTTGGCGGAATCCTTGTTGGGACAAAAGCGTTATCATGAAGCAGCACAAGTTTATTTGACTGCATGGTATATAGATAAAAAGAAACTCTACACTTCTGAAGTTTTGCTGAAATTAGCAATGTGTATGGTTGCTCTTGATCAGAATAAAGAGGTTTGTAAGAAAGCCTTTGCAAAAAAATCAAAACATGACACGCTCGCATTTGCCTTTTGTAAACCTTTAAAGAAGGGTGGAGCTGTTCATCGTGCACATTAGGCTCGCAGGAGATCTCTTTCAAATATCGGATTTTATCCAGTGTGAGAAAGTGATGCTTGCAGTTTCAGGGGGGGGTGATTCTTTAGCTTTGCTCTTTTTGGTCAAAGATTATTTGAAAACTCTCTCTTTTCCTCCAGAAATCATTGCTGTTACCATTGATCATCAATTGCGTCAAGAATCAGCACGTGAGGCGGAAAAAGTTGCAGAAATTTGTCGTGCGCATCGCATTAAACATGTCATTGTGCGATGGGAAGGGGAAAAGCCAAAAACGTGTATCGCTTTAAGTGCCCGTGTTGCACGTTATGATCTTTTGTTTCAAGAAGCGCAAAAACAAGGCGCCTCACTTATTATGACAGGTCATACACTGAATGATCAGGTTGAAACTTATCAGATGCGATACCAGCGTTTCCAAAAGGGTGTTGAGGGGTGGAAGCAAGAACTGAGGAGGCGTAAAAAGTCTTTTGTGGGCGGCAATGCTGGAGTTTTGCCACAACAGGGTGACGGTTTCGGGTGCGAGCGTAGTGGGCATGTGCTTGCGGTTTTGGGCGGCAATGCTGGAGTTTTGCAGCAGCGCAGTGATGGTCTCGGGTGCATGCATGGTGGGTATGTGCTTGCGGGAGTTGCGGAC
>NZ_CALW02000026.1 GCF_000312565.1 Bartonella rattaustraliani AUST/NH4 | reverse complement strand
TAAAAAATATGAACTCACTGATGAAACTAAAGTTGTTAACCGTGTCACTTTACACCGCATTAAAGCTTTAAGGGACTTTTATAATGTCAAGGCTGGCGACCTAGGAGGCTTTATTCAAAAGGAAGAAAATCTCTCTCATGAAGGCAATGCATGGGTTGGTGATGAGGCATGTGTTTATCAAGATGCCCAGATTTGCGATCATGCTCGGGTTTATGAGAATGCCAAGGTTTTTGGTAAGGCGTGGGTTTTTGGATATGCACAAATTTATGGGCATGCCAAAGTTTGTGGGGATGCTCTCATTTTTGGAACGGCGTGGTTTTCTGGTGATCTAGAACTTCTTTATGATACGGCATGGTCATAACATAACTTTGGAATAATGACCGCGGGCGTGGGGGAGCGCCCTCTCTCTCAAACGAATTTTCATAACAAATTTTTAAACACATTAATTGTGAAGGGACTTATTATGTTTAAAAAATACATACTCACGAATGAAATTAAACACATTAAAAAGAAAATAACTAAAGAAGTGACAACCGTTTATCGTATTCAAGCTTTAAGAGACTTTGGTGATGTCAAGGCTGGTGATCTAGGCGGCTTTGTTGAAAAGGAAAGCAATCTCTCTCACGAAGGTAATTGCTGGCTTTATGATGATGCCTGTGCTTATAGCCATGCTCGTGTTTTCGAAAATGCAAGGGTACGCAATAATTCTCATGTGTGCGGGCAAGTCTATGGCAATGCTTTTGTTTATGGCAAGGTGTTAATTTCTCAATTCGCAAAAATTTATGACAATGCACGGGTTTATGACAATGCTTATGTCATGGGCTATGTTTATAACAATGCCCAGGTCTATGGCAATGCACATATTGATGTTGAGGCGCATGTTTATGACAATGCTCACGTTTTTTATAACGCTTGGGTTTGTAGTTATGCAAGGATTTATGGTGATGCGCAGGTTTCAGATTTTGCATATATTTGTAACTATGGGAAAGTTTATGGGCATGCCATGGTTTTTAAGCGTGCGAAAATTTATGGTGAGGTCTATGGGCATGCTCGCGTGAGTGGCACGGCTGAAATTTATGGTTCTGTTTATGATAGAGCGAAAATTTCCCACAAGATTAAGGTTTGGGGTAAAGTCTATGGCACTGCCATTCTCGATAAAAAAAGCAAAATAAGCTCTATTAAAAATCATCAGGAGGTTTATAAAGGTCGGATGATTGTTGATATTAAAAACAATAAATAATGAGGCGTGGGGGGCGCCTTTTATTTTATAAACCTATTAAAAAAGCGGCGTCGATTAAAAGCGCGGCTTTATAGATTGAAATGCATAAAAAATACAAATTTACAATAAATGCCTGTATACAAAACCTATCATATTGCAAGCTCTCTATTGTCATTATGAAACGTTATTCAAAAAAGCATAAATGTTAAATAGGAAAGCATTCTTGTTATATTTGATATGAAGAGAGAAACTGTGAATACAGCGTTTACGATAAAACCTATTCTGATAACGCTCTCATATTTGAAAGCGTCAATTGAAATCACTTCCATTCCAAAATTGAAACCTATTCATAAATCAAAACGTTTTGTAAGGTCTCTATCAATCCAATCAAGAGTAAAGTGTAATTAGTAACAAACTCGCTCTTTTGATTTTATGCTTGCAAGTGTTGGTTTTGAAACCAATCTCTCATAAGATAATAAACAACGGCTTATTTCAACTATGCCTCGTCGTGATATCAAGAGAATGTTTGAGAATTTAACGCTCTCGAATTTGAGATGAGTAATTTCAGTGGCACTTATGCGTGATATTAAGAAAATGCTTGAAGAATTATACTATAAAGGGAGTCTGCCCAAATTTGGGCACACCTATCAAATTTTAGCTAGCAAAATTAACCGCTCCAATTTTAGAGGCGTTGTTTTTTAGAGCTAACAATTTTTAACGTTATAAACAGTTTCAAACATTCAATCCTCTTTTAGAACTTTTACTGCCATAAGCAATTCAATTGTTAAGATGTGATTTAAACACATGCAATTATGTTGATTGGATAATTCAAACGATTGCCTCCTAATAGTAACTATCGATTTTATGATTAAAACGTATTATTAAATTGTTATGAATGATTACTGCTTTTGAATGTTCATATGCGTTATAAGATTTGTATCATGATTTGCTTTTTATGCTTTGTTCATAAATAGTAATTGTTGATAAAAAATGGTCAATTGAATCACGTATAAAAGTGTGGATTCATATAAAATAAATTCTCACAACATATTGAATTTATTATATTTTTATATAAAAAGCACCTCACAAAAACGAAGCGTTTCCTACAAAAAAGAAAACTTTGCCATTAAAATTACTAAATTTAATGAAAAAATGAGCAATGAATCTTTTTATTTTAATGCAGTTCCTGAATATTGTGCGTTTCTCTCATTTTAAATCTCTTGACGTTTAAACAATTTATTCTTTTACACGTGACAAGTGAGGTTGGCGTGCAGATAAAATTGTTTAAGGAGGGGGAAAATACTTCTACAGTTTTCATGCGAGGGTTTTCGCAAAATTATGCGCTGCTGAAGGGAGGGTGCTGGTTTGTCACTTGCATCAGGTGGGTGCGTTCAAGAGCTGTATGTTCTTTACGGGAGTATGCACGGTATAGGCATCGTTGCGAAGACTTGGGAGCATCCAGAGAGGCTTCTTTAAAACAAGCCCATGAATTTGCAAATGTGTGGCACTTTGTTTTTCATGAAGAGTTTGACCTTATTTTAAAGAACATGGCTGAAACTTGAGCTTTTTCCTGAAGAAAGTACATGAGATGTCATATCATTCATTAGTTCATATGCTTGTTTTTCTGTTAAATCAGCATGTTGTGAATCACAGGAAATTGTTATAAATTTATTTGTATCATCTAATTCTTCAATTTGTTTTTCTGTAAGAAACGTATTTTATTTATCAATTTTTCATAAATTATACATTTCAATTTTAATCTTTCTACTTATGATATTTCCTTTTTAAGAAATTTATCCATTTCATCTGGACTTATGTCTATTAATAACATAACTTCAACCAAAACAATTTTTGAAATAATTTCTTTTGTTTTTTCTAATCGAGAATCATTCATCGGAATAAAAATCTTTTCTAATTTTTTCTTCTACTTTTTCATCTTTTAAATCTTCTTCAGAAATTTTTAAATAATCTAATATTACTTTTATTTTTTATTGTATTCGTATTTAACTTATACATAAAAAACAGGACTTTTTTTAAAAACATCAATTGATATTTTATAAGCTGGAATTGAGTTATAATTTAAATATTTTTTAAAATTATTATAAGTGAAATTTTATCTATATCCATAACTGTTATTTTCACAGTTACTGTATTGTTATAATTTCAATTAGTTAACACAAAAAATTAAATTGTGTAAAAAAATAAATAGTATAATTCAATCGCCAGTGTCTGTTCGTTTTTATCAGATTCATAAAAAGAGCGCGTGCATTGATATCTATTGAGGACATTGTAAGAGATTAATAGGATTTTTCCTTTTAATTCAGAGCTGTTTTTTGCAGTTTTTGACATCAAGAAATGCCCAAAAAACGCACTGGAAAGAAAAATTCCAACAAAAGCATGGTTGGAGCTTTTGTTTTACGCCAAGCAAAACGAAAGCGTGTCGGTGTTAACTCATACCAAGTGCGTTTTTATAAAGTTCGATAACGGCTTCTTCTTCCATGCGCTCATGCTCTTCTTTTTTCCGCAACCGTATAATGCTCCGAACAGCTTTACTATCAAAACCAGAACCTTTCAGTTCAGCGTAAACATCTTTAATATCATCAGAAATGGTTTTTTTCTCTTCTTCTAGCCGTTCAATACGTTCAATAAAAGCACGCAATTGGTTGACGGATATAGCATGAGTTTGGTCAGTTACTGTGTCATTCATTGTATTTTTCTCCGGACTGTCTATGTGTTGTTTTTATCTAAGCCTCTGTTGAAAAAGCTTAAAAATAAAAAGAGAATCAAGCTGTACGCTCTTTTACAAACTGATTTTAAACATTTTGTAAAATTTTAGGGTGTATACATTGATAAATAAGGCAATAAGAGTCAAAAATGTTTCTTTAAGCAATTTAAAAGATTTTTAAATGAAAATAAAGAAATCTATGCTTTGGTTTAACAGTTTGTGTTATGAAGGAGGTTTTGTGGTTGAAACAAAAACGGGTGCCTCAAAAGGGGCTGAGGGTTTTTTTTCTCAGTCTTATTTTCTTATGTTCGTTTGTTGTTTGTGCAAGGGCTGATTTTAGAGTCTGTAATATGACACAACAGTCTGTTGGGGTTGCTCTTGGTTATCCTACATTTTCAGGTTGGGTCAGTGAAGGATGGTGGATCGTGCCGGTGACAGAGTGTAAAACTTTGGTTGAAGGGCCGCTTTCTTCACGGTTCTATTATTTTTATGCTGAAGGCGCACAGAAAAAAGGAAACTGGGCAGGACCTGTAACGATGTGTGTGCAAGATAGCCAGTTTACTATTCAAGGGGTTCATGATTGTTTTCCTCGAGGGTACCAAAAGGCCGAGTTTAAAGAAATTGATACCGGCAATCAAACCAGCTGGATGGTGCAATTGACCGATGAATCTTTGTTTGGTGATTCGGATGTAGATTCTCCTGTTTTTTCTGGAGGGGATCTGCCGTGAGACGTGCACGTAAGGTCAAAATTATTGCGACTCTTGGTCCTTCTTCTTTTTCTTTAGAGATGATTGAAAAGCTTTTTAGGGCGGGGGCGGATGTTTTTCGTCTGAATATGAGCCACACGGACCGTGAAACAATGTGTAATTTGGTCAAACTTATCCGGAGGGTTGAAAAAACTGTTCAACGTCCCATTGGTATTTTGGTGGATTTACAAGGACCAAAATTGCGCGTTGGTCGTTTTGCTAAGGGTCAAGAAGAGTTGCGTGTTGGGCAAAAATTTATCTTAGATGACCGTGATGTGCCCGGCGATGCACAGCGTGTTTTTTTTCCTCATGGGCCAATGTTGGCCGCGGTTAAACCAGGGGATCGGTTGTTGATTGATGATGGAAAACTCGAACTGCGTGCTGAAGTGTGTGATGGTCATTCTGTTGCGTGTCGTGTGGTGAATGGAACCCATATTTCTGATCGAAAAGGTGTGAGTTTTCCTGATACGGTTTTGCCCTTTGATTCCATGACACAAAAGGATAAAACTGATCTTCAGATCCTTTTAGAGCAGCCTGTTGATTGGGTTGCACTTTCTTTTGTTCAGCGACCAGAAGATATTATGGCTGTGCGTCGGTTAACAAAAAACAAAGTGTCTTTGATGGCTAAAATCGAAAAACCGCAAGCCCTGGAACATAGAGAGAAGATTATTGAGGTTTCCGATGCTATCATGATTGCACGGGGCGATCTTGGTGTGGAAATGCCATTGGAGAAGATCCCTGCACTTCAAATGGAACTTATTAAATCTTGTCGTTTGGCTGGAAAGCCAGTTGTGGTGGCGACACAAATGCTCGAATCCATGATCACATCCTCGGTTCCCACCCGGGCCGAGGTCTCTGATGTTGCTACAGCCGTTTATGCTGGAAGTGATGCTATCATGTTGTCTGCTGAATCTGCCTCTGGTCGTTATCCTGAAGAAGCAGTGCTTATGATGGACCGGATTGCTCAGCAAATTGAACAAGATCCTACTTATGCAGCAATGGTTGGTGCGCAGCACCCGGAACCGGAGTCAACAGGGACAGATGCAATTTCTCTTGCAGCGCGTCAGATTGCTGAAACGCTTCAATTGGCTGTTATTGTTGCTTATACGGTTTCGGGAACAACAGGGATACGCGCCTCTCGTGAGCGTCCCAATAGACCTATTATTGCTTTATCACCCATTGTGAAAACGGCACGGCGGTTGGCTTTAGTGTGGGGTCTTCACTGTGTGGTGACTGAAGATGCACGCGATTTGGAAGATATGGTTGATCGTGCCGCCGTCATAGCGTTTCGAGAAGGTTTTTGTTTAGAAGGCGATCACTTCCTTGTGACGGCCGGTGTTCCACTTGGCACCCCTGGTGCAACCAATTTGTTACGTATTGCTTCTGTTGCCCCAGAGGGCACAAAGGCTGTTTGATTGCTTTATCACCCATTGTGAAAACGACATGGCGGTTTGGTTTCGTGTGGGGTCTTCACTGTGGGGTGACTGAAGATGCACGCGATTTGGAAGATATGGTTGATCGTGCCGCCGCCATAGTTTTTCGAGAAGGTTTTTGTTTAGAAGGCGATTCCTTCCTAGTGAGGCTCGGTGTTCCACTTGGCACTCCTAATGCAACCAATTTGTTACGTATTGCTTCTGTTGCCCCAGAGGGCACAAAGGCTGTTTGATTTCAGCTTTAAAGAGGATATTGTTTATTCTTGACGCAATTCTTGAATTTCATTTATCAATCTTCTTTTTGCTGCAAATAGAGATCTTTTTGCTGCAAATAGAGATCTTCCTTTTCCTGAAAATTACCATTTATTTGCTCATCTTTGAGCAATTGCTTGGTAAGCTTTTCAATCCGCTCGGTGGTATCGCGCATAATTTGCCCCATGGTACGATCTCTTTCGTTGTGGAGTCGTAAAAGAGCTTCGTAGTCTTCTTGTAATTTTTTATTTTCTCGTTTTATTTCTTCCATTTCATCGATAACCATAATTCCCGCCATTACCGCTAAACGATGATCACCGATTTCACCAAAATTTGTTTTAAGATGTGCGATATATTGATCTAATTGTTCTGCAAGCTCAATAAGATGGCGTTCTTGTCCTTTATCGCAAGCCATACGATAAACTTTACCATCAATGGTGACGGAAACAGTTTCCATACATTCAAACCTTTATTTGTCAATTATAACACGAATCATTTCCATCGCTTTTATTAAGCGTTGCGAAACTTCTTTGTTTACGGACTCTAATCGTTCAGCGTGTGCTTCGGCTTTGTCAAGCGCTTGGGCAAGATGGCTACGATCAGCGTTCATTCGTTGAATTTCTTCTTCCCATTCGTTATTTTTATCAATAACAGCGTTACGGTTTATAATAGTGATCTCTAAGGCTCTTAGCGCTTTGTCCAGTTGCTCTAAAGCGTGTGGTAGAACCGTAGTTTCTTGATCCATGATGTTTATACCCTTTGGATGATTGTATCCTTTATCAGTTCTTTATGCAAAAACGAATCACTTTTTTTCTTTTCTTGCGTGAAATTTATTTTTAGATATGTAGGATATTTTATCAAGAAAAGCAGAGAATAGATATGAATTAAAAGCTGGATTTTTAAAGAGTATTGGCATAAATGATTTATATGTATGAAGAATGCGTGAGGGGAATGTTATTAATGTGACTTAAGTGATACAAAAGCCTCTTGCTGATGAGGGTTAAAGAAAACAGTTTTTCTCACAAATGAAGAGAATACAGGAAAAATCAACAAAATCACGTGTTTAATAAATGGTCTATCATTCATGACAAATACTGAACGACAAAATCAGATGGCAAATGCTATCCGTTTTCTTGCTATCGATGCAATTGAAAAAGCAAATTCTGGTCATCCTGGTTTGCCAATGGGAGCAGCAGATATTGCGACTGTTCTTTATACAAAATTTCTCGCTCATGATCCTAAAAAACCTTGTTGGCCCAATCGTGATCGTTTTGTATTATCGGCTGGGCATGGATCTATGTTGCTTTATGCTTTACTGTATCTTTCCGGTTATGAGGATATCTCTCTCGAAGATATTAAAAATTTTCGCCAACTGGGATCAAAGCTTGCTGGGCACCCTGAATATGGGCATGCTGCAGGAATCGAAACAACCACGGGACCACTGGGGCAGGGGTTGGCGAATGCTGTGGGGATGGCGCTTGGTGAACGCTTACAGAATGCGCGTTTTGGCAATCTTATCAATCATTACACTTATGCGTTGGTTGGTGATGGATGTCTCATGGAAGGTCTTTCCCAAGAAGCTATTTCTCTTGCGGGCCATTTAAAACTCAATAAATTGATTGTGTTGTGGGACGATAATAACATTTCGATCGATGGAGAAATTTCTCTTGCTGACAGCACAGATCAGATAGCACGTTTTAAAGCGTCTGGTTGGGAAACACACAAAGTTGATGGTCATGATCAAGCCGCAATCGCAAAGGCTATCGAGACCGCTCAAAGTTCCGATAAACCCACTTTAATTGCGTGTAAAACAACAATTGGCTTTGGAGCCCCAAATAAAGCGGGAACAAATAAAGTCCATGGAGCACCTTTAGGTGCACGAGAAATTGCTGAAACCCGTATTGCTTTAGGCTGGAAGGCTGAACCTTTCGTTATTCCTGCAGAAATCCTTGATGGTTGGCGCTTGGCGGGTCTTAATTCTGCCAAAAAGCGGCAAAAATGGGAAGAAAAATTAGCAAAACTTTCTGTGTCAGAACGCGTAGAATTTGAAAGATTAATGCGTGGCGATCTCGTAGGTGGGTTTGATAGCGCGCTTGATGCTTATAAACAACAACTCGTTGAAGAGTGTCCTCTTGTTGCTACGCGTAAAGCTTCTGAAATGGCTCTTGAAGTGATCAATGCAACCATTACAGAAACCATTGGTGGTTCTGCAGATCTAACGGGATCTAATAATACAAAAAGTAGTCAGATGAAAAGTATTTCTGCTGAAGATTTTTCAGGGCGTTATGTGCATTATGGTATTCGCGAACATGCCATGGGAGCCGTGATGAATGGCCTTGCTCTTTATGGGGGCTTTATTCCTTATGGGGGAACTTTTTTATGCTTTTCTGACTATATGCGTCCTGCTATGCGTCTTTCTTCTTTGATGGGATTGCGCGTGATTTATGTCATGACCCATGACTCTATTGGTCTTGGCGAGGATGGTCCTACGCACCAGCCTGTGGAGCATCTTGCTTCTTTGCGTGCGCTTCCCAATCATCTTGTTTTTCGTCCTGCTGATGCTATGGAAACTGTTGAGTGTTGGCAATTGGCTTTGAAGGCACGCAAAACACCTTCTACTTTGGCTTTGAGCCGGCAAAATCTACCGCTTTTGCGTCAAGAATATGAAGAAGAAAATCTTTGTATGCTGGGGGCTTATGAATTGCTTACAGCCAGTGATGATGCACAAGTGACATTGTTTTCTTCCGGTTCAGAATTGCAAATTGCAGCCAAAGCACATGCTGTCTTAGAAGAAAAGGGTATCCCAACGCGTGTGGTTTCTGTGCCTTGTTTTGAGCTTTTTGCACAGCAATCTCTTTCCTATCAGCAGGCGCTTATTGGAGATGCACCGATTAAAGTTGCCATTGAAGCTGCTGTTGAACAAGGGTGGGAGCGTTTTATTGGTTGTCATGGTGTGTTTATCGGCATGGATGGATTTGGGGCAAGTGGAACGATTGAGACCCTTTATGCGCATTTCGGGATCACTTATGAGAATGTGGTTGCGACCGTTGAAAAAGAGCTTGGAAAAATCCATAAGGAAAATACGAAATAAGTATTTACATTGCAATCAATGGGGTTTGTCACAAGCCGAACTCTTACTCCTTTTGAGAGTCTATGACATTGACCGTTTATATTGTTGTAACAAATCCGCAGTGTCACTCTCTTTGCTAGCTCATGGTACAGCAATCTTTCTTATCAGCAGGCGCTCATTGGAGACGCACCTATTAAAAGTTGCCATTGAAGCTGTTGTTGAACAATGGTGTATTATCGTTATGGATGGATTTGGGGCAAGTGGAACGATTGAGACCCTTTATGCGCATTTCGGGATCATTTGTGAGAATGTGGTTGCAACCGTTGAAAAAGAGCTTGGAAAGCTCCATAAGAAAGAGACGAAAAACTGTTCGCGTTACTATCAATGGGGTTTGTCACAAGCTGAACTCTTACTCCTTTTGAGAGTCTATGACATTGACAATCTATGCTGTTGCAACAAACCGGCACTGTCATCCTCTTTTCCAGCTTATAGTCTCTTTGCGCGCTTAATATTTACGTGCTCATGAGATTGTGGCAGCCCTTGCATGCAGGGCAGTTTATGAGAGGTATTTTGCCTCCTTTGCCACATCCTATCAAAAACGACAAATACGTCTTTTCAAACTGCACTCCGTCGAACGTTACAAATCAAATTTTATAAGCGTTTTCTTGATGAATAAATAATGGGAATCCTGAGAGGGCTTGAACTTCCGATCTCACGCTTATCAAGTGCGCTCTAATTAACTTCGCAACAAATCCTTCAGGATAAAGCGGAAAACCTTCCTCAGTATTAGCGCATGAATAAGCATTTTTCTAAGAAAATGTGCCTTTCAAGTTTCACAAAGAACCTGTTACGGGTCTTTTTGGGTTTCACCTCTCACGCCAATCCCACTTACGGCGTACAAGGAACAAAATTGATTCAACATCAAAGAGGCGTGAAAGAGGAGAATTTTATGACCTTCGACGTTATGATTCCAGGTGTATGATGACTTATTTTTATAAATCAATATGTTGCACTATGGAGATGAGTAAGGAAAATACGGAAAGTGCTATTCGTACTGCCATCAATGGGTTGTATCTTATGGAACGTGGTTTGGTGCGCACTTGTGGAGAGTGATTGATCAAAACCTTAAAGCTGTAAAAATTCATCGAAAATTGTAGCGTTCATGGTTTGTGATTTCTGGAAATAAACCCTTCCTTGTTACTACTTACATAAAGTAACAAGTCGGTCTCATTACTCTATTTGTTCGCTTATGGTGTTGTGATCGTTCGTGTATTGAAGATGTTTATAA
Organism: Bartonella rattaustraliani AUST/NH4; assembly: GCF_000312565.1. Lineage (GTDB taxonomy): Bacteria > Pseudomonadota > Alphaproteobacteria > Rhizobiales > Rhizobiaceae > Bartonella > Bartonella rattaustraliani. The sequence goes on along the minus strand of NZ_CALW02000026.1, from coordinate 4,601 downwards.
GAGGCATTTTATTCTCTTTTAAAATGTTTTTACCCACACGCTAACCCTGCTTGAGACATGCAAGCGAATGATTTTAATTGTTTCATCATGCATAGATTTGAAAGGGGAGAAACTTACGGGTATTCGGGGTTATGATTCCAGTTACATGTTGCATGATGACTTATTTTTATAAATCAATATACTGCGCTATAGAAATAAATCAGGAAAATATGGAAAGTGTTGTTTGTATTGCAATCAATGCGTTTTGTCTTGTGGAATGTGGTTTGGGTGCGCATTTGTAGAGTGTGGTAAGGCATTGAAGTTGTGAACATTTATGGAAGCTTGTGGCGGTTCATGGGTTGTGATTGTTGGAAATAAATTCTTCTTTGTTACACCATAGAGATAAATTAGAAAAATATGGAAAGTACTGTTCACATTGTAATCAATGGGCTTGGTCATTGAAACGCAATTTTGGTGTGCACTTGTGAAAAGTTATTGATCAAAGCATTGAAGTTGTGGCAGTGAACCATTTGGGGTGATTGTAAATAGATGCCCATTTGTTATGCTATCAATTTGGTGTGTTATAAAAAAGATGAATGAAGGAAATATGAGATGACGGTTCGCGTTGCAATTAATGGGTTTGGTCGTATTGGGCGCAATATTTTGCGTGCCATTGTGGAAAGTGGGCGGCAAGATATTGAAGTTGTGGCTGTTAATGATTTGGGCCCAGTGGAGACCAATGCGCATTTGTTGCGCTATGATTCTGTCCATGGACGTTTTCCAGGTCAGGTTAAGGTTGTTGGTGAGGCTATTGATGTTGGGAGTGGTTTGATCAAGGTGTTTGCAGAGCGTGATCCAGCGCAGTTGCCTTGGAAAGCTTTGGATATCGATGTTGCTTTAGAATGTACCGGCATTTTTACGGAACGTGAGAAAGCAAGTGCGCATTTAGAGGCGGGAGCAAAGCGTGTTCTTATTTCTGCACCTTCAGAAGGTGCTGATCTTACCGTGGTTTATGGGGTTAATCATCAGTCCTTGCGCAAAGAGCATCAGGTCATTTCAAATGCTTCTTGTACAACCAATTGCTTGGCGCCTGTTGCCCAAGTTTTGCACAACACAGTTGGCATTGAAAACGGATTTATGACAACCATTCATTCTTATACCGGCGATCAGCCTGTGTTGGATACCATGCATCGTGACCTTTATCGTGCACGTGCGGCGGCTCTTTCTATGATTCCGACCTCAACAGGAGCGGCAAAGGCGGTGGGATTGGTTTTGCCGGAATTAAAAGGATTGCTCGATGGTGTGTCGATTCGTGTTCCAACGCCCAATGTTTCCGTCGTTGATTTGACATTTACTGCTAAGCGTTCCACAACTGTTGAAGAGATTAATACGGCGATTGGTACGGCTGCATGTGGTGAACTCAAGGGTATTTTAGACATAACAGAGGAAAAGCTGGTGAGTTGTGATCTTAATCATAATCCACATTCAGCTATTTTCCATAATGATCAAACAAAAGTGATTGACGGCAAGCTTTGTCGTGTTCTCGTTTGGTACGATAATGAGTGGGGTTTTTCAAACCGCATGGCTGATACGGCTGTGGCTTTTGCTCAAACAATCTAAAAGGGGCCTTATGGCTCTTTTTTTACAACAAAAATTATTTTTGCGCCATGAAGAGACAGATTGTATATTCTTTTTGAAAAAACAGTGGTGAATATTATTGACAATTTGTGAAAAGAAGATGTGGTCGGATGATACATTTTATGATGTTTTTATGCGAGAGGATATGGAGTAATTTTTCTCATTGTGCAAAACCATAAAATGGAGGGGTGCAAAACAGAAAGATGCATAAAAATAAAATTTGAACGAGACAGAAGTAAAAAAAACAGCGAGGAGGTTCAAAAAAAATCAAGGGGGGCGATGAAGAGAACGTAAGTAAGTTCTTTTGACTAGAACGATGAAGAGAAGATTGCGTAGGAAAAAGTTGAGTAGGTATATTGATTTGAAACAACGGAAAGTGAAGAGGGAGCAGTGATGGAGTTTCGGACACTTGATGATGTTGATATTGCGGGAAAACGTGTTCTTGTACGGGTGGATTTTAATGTTCCAATGACGCAAGATAAGGTGTGTGATGATACGCGTCTTAAACGGCATAAAGAAACACTTGTTGAACTGCAAAGCCGCAGTGCTAAGCTTATTCTTCTTTCTCATTGTGGTCGTCCAAGAGGGCAGATAGAGCCGGAATTTTCGCTGCGTCCCGTTGTGCCTGTGTTGGAAAAAATCATCAATCAACCCGTGGCTTTCGCATCTGATTGTATCGGCACTGCCGCGAAAATAGCGGTTGAAGCATTGAAAAACAGTGATGTTTTATTGCTTGAAAATGTTCGCTTTCATCCAGGGGAAGAAAAGAATGATTGTTCCTTTTCAGAAGCTTTAGCCCACCATGGAGATCTCTATGTGAATGACGCTTTTTCAGTCTCTCATCGTGCCCACGCTTCGGTGGAGGGAATAACATATTTATTGCCCTCTTATGCGGGACGTTCTTTGCAGGCAGAATTGCAGGCTTTAGAAAAGGGGCTTGAAAACCCAACGCGTCCAGTCATGGCAATTGTTGGAGGCGCAAAGGTTTCTACGAAGCTTTTTGTGCTCAATCATTTGGTTGAAAAGGTGGATTATTTAGTGATTGGTGGGGGCATGGCCAATAGTTTTTTGGCAGCACAAGGAGTTCGTGTTGGAAAATCACTGTGTGAATATACGCTTATGGACACAATCAAAAAAGTGATTGAAAAAGCGCAAAAATGCCAATGTACACTTCTGCTTCCGGTGGATGCAATCGTGGGATTTCGTTTTGAAAAAAATGCACCGCATCGTCTCTATGATATTGGAGATATCCCTGAGGGCGGTATGATTCTCGATATCGGGACACGCTCCATTGCACATATTAATGCCGTGATTGATAAGGTTGCTACCTTGGTGTGGAATGGGCCTCTTGGTGTTTTTGAAATGCCCCCTTTTGATCAAGGAACGATTGCAGTTGCGCGTTATGCAGCAGAACGCAGTTTGGCAGGAAAATTGGTCTCCATTGCTGGAGGGGGAGATACGGTTTTTGCGCTCAACCATGCGGGTGTTGCTAATGATTTTACATATCTTTCAACAGCAGGAGGTGCTTTTTTAGAATGGATGGAAGGCAAAGCTCTTCCCGGTATTCTTGCCCTCATGGAGGTTTAAAAGGCTTTATTTGAAGGGAAAGTTTAAAGAAAAACGTGTATGGTCATAGGTTCTATAGGTTATGGCTGGTCCCGTGTGGTTTGCTTTTAGAAGTTAAGAGAGAATAAAGAGGAATTTTTTATGAAGGAATGTCTTGAAGAGATAGCACTTACTTTGGTACATGGCGGTAAGGGCATTTTGGCAGCAGATGAAAGTACTGCGACAATTGGAAAGCGTTTTGAAAGCATTGGTGTGGAATCGCATGAAGAGACGCGTCGTGCCTATCGCGAAATGCTTTTTACGGCAAGAGAAGCTATGGAAAATGCTATTTCTGGTGTCATCTTATTTGATGAAACCATTCGTCAAAAAGCATCGACAGGCAAAATGTTAACCGACCTTATTCGTGAGGCGGGGGCTTTGCTAGGTATTAAAGTCGATACCGGTGCTAAATCATTGGCTGCTTTTCCTCAAGAAACAATTACAGAAGGATTAGATGGGCTTCGTGAGCGTTTAAAAGAATATTATGCTTTGGGTGCACGTTTTGCGAAATGGCGCGCGGTCATTGCGATTGATGCACAGGCTCTTCCCACAAGAGGCGCTATCAGCCAAAATGCACAAGCTCTTGCACGTTATGCGGCTTTATGTCAGGAATCAGGTATTGTACCGATTGTTGAACCAGAGGTGTTGATGGACGGGTCATCACGGGGGCATTCAATTGCGCGTTGTTTTGAGGTGACACAAGCTGTGTTAAGCAGCGTGTTTAAAGAATTGTTTGAGGCGCGTGTTTTTTTGGAGGGTATGATTTTAAAACCCAATATGGTGATTGATGGAAAAGATGCCCGCAGCGCGTCTGTGGAAGTGGTGGCTGAAAAAACCGTTCAGGTTCTCAAACAGACTGTTCCTGCTACGGTTCCAGGAATTGCCTTTCTTTCTGGAGGACAGTCTGACGAGGAGGCAACGGCGCATTTATCGGCCATGAATGCTTTGGGCACTTTTCCTTGGAAATTGACCTTTTCTTATGGACGAGCGTTGCAAGCCGCTGCCTTAAAGGCGTGGGCTGGAAAAGATGAAAATATTGCTGCTGCACAAAAGGCTTTTTGTCACCGTGCACGCATGAACCATTTGGCTGCTTTGGGGCAATGGACAAAAGATCTGGAGGAAACAAAAGACTTGTAAGAGATAAAAGATCAAGAAAAGTCTCATGCTTAAAGAAGAGAAAGCACCGTGTTGAGAGATTACATACGCAGCGTGTATAAATTATGTGCGTTGTGTTTATAAGTTATATGCACTGTTTCGCCGAGAATCACTGCTTTTGCGTTGTCTTAAATACGGTGGTGGTTGTTTGAAGCGTATGTTGTTTTGAAGGGTATGATTTTAAAATCCGACATGGTAATGCGGTGATTGATGAAAAAGTTTCC
>NZ_CALW02000027.1 GCF_000312565.1 Bartonella rattaustraliani AUST/NH4 | reverse complement strand
CACTAATCGTAAAGAGCACGGCACTTAAACGCTCTTTGTTCCGTCTGGAGGAACAGAAGTAAGAGGTCATAAATTGGGTGCATCGGGTGTGCCAAACGGAACACACGATCCTCATAAGAAAGCTGTTTCTTTCAGAATACAAGTTTTCCTGAAAAGCCATCTTCTTCAGAATACATTCAAAATCCAGAAAAACTTTTGTTTCTTTTGTTGTTTTGTTGTTGGCACAGCAGATGAACTGTTAATTTTTGCGTGTTGCACTAAAACGTGCTGCTTGTTGGAGTAGTTTTGCTTTAGCACCAAAAGGCAAAAGAAGTTTTTCTGCTTGCGTGATGAGTTCATCGCGCTTTTTTTGTGTTTCTTCAATGCCATAGAGATGAACAAAAGTTGCTTTATGTGCTGTTTTATCTTTACCGGCTGTCTTCCCTAAAACTTCAGTGCTGGCGGTTACATCGAGAAGATCATCCGTTAATTGAAAGGCTAAACCAAGAGTTTTTCCAAAAGCAGCAAGCTTTTCCGTCAATTCTTTTGGGGCATTGCCAATGATGCCTCCTGCTTTGCAAGCAAAGCTTATAAGAGCAGCTGTTTTCATCTGTTGTAGAGTCATGATATCGCTGCTTTCTTGTGGCTTCTTTTCTGCTTCGATATCAAGCATTTGACCACCTATCATGCCACCAAGTCCTGCGGCTTGTGCGAGAATCGTAATCAGTTTTATTCTCGTGTCAAAAGGCAACATACAGGCTTTATGGGCAATCATTTCAAAGGCAAATGTTAAAAGAGCATTGCCTGCTAAAATGGCTGTCGCTTCATCGAATGCTACGTGTACGCTGGGTTTGCCGCGTCGAAGTGAGTCGTTATCCATGGCGGGAAGATCATCATGAATGAGTGAATAACAATGGATACATTCTAAGGCACATGCGACATCAAGAGCGTGTTCGGTAGGGATATCAAAAAGTGCAGCACTTTGAATCACCAGAAAAGGGCGTAAGCGTTTTCCACCATTCAGCACACCGTGACGCATGGCTTTGATCAAAACTTCAGGACGGGCAATTTCACCGTTTTGAACTTGATCATTAAGCAGTGTGTCAAGTCGTCTTTCAATAGTGTGGCCATGTTTTGCAAGAAGGGTGGTAAATTCGTGCATTCTTGCTTCCTTACATTTTTGCAAAATGAAATCTTAAAACTTAAGAGAGAAGGTTGTTGTTTTTTCTTGTTTTCGTTAATTTGCATGGTTTTTTTTATTCAAAAGTTTCTTTTACTTCGTGTTTACACTGTATGCAAAATTCTCTGTGAAAGCCAAATAAAAATTCCTAAATAAAGATTCTTGAAAATTTCGTGAGGTTTTCGTAAATGTATAAAATTATTCGCTCTCTTTTGCATTTTGACATTATTTTTTGAGAACACTGTTATCATTTTTGGTAACTGTGTGATCACTTTGGTGTTGCCTCTTCTTTCTTATCAGTGTATAAGACGTCAAATTTTATGATTTTTGATACAGGCTGTGTCATTTCGATGCTGCCTCTTCTTTTTTGTGGATTTGGAGTGTCTCTTTATGGCTGTACCTAAACGAAAAACCTCTCCATCGAAGCGTGGTATGCGCCGTTCGGCTGATGCCCTTAAAGCGCCGACTTATATTGAGGATAAAAATTCCGGTGAGCTGCGTCGACCTCATCATATTGATTTAAAAACAGGAATGTATCGCGGTCGTTCGGTTTTACCCGCTAAAGATTGAGGGGGTTATTCTCTCGTGGTGGTGTGAGTTATCTGATTCACAGATTGACATGTGCAGGATATTCTCGCTGTCTTTTTGAGAGGTGGGTGTAGGCATGTACGTTGTGATGTGTGTGCTGTGTTTATTTGCAAACGAAAATATATCGCGGAGGTTCGTCTTTTCCCGCTAAGGATTGAGGGTTTTGTTCTCTCGTGGTGTGGGATATCTGATTCACAGGTTGACATGTGCAGGACATTCCCACTGTCTTTTGGGATAGTCGTCCTCAAGGTTTTTCCGTTATGCGGTAGATCGTTTTCTTATTATTTTGAGAGGTTACTTGAATGTTGAGTTTTGTGTGGCATGTGTTGTGAAAAGAGCCAATGAAGTATCAGAATTTGTGCAATACACTTAAAACAGCATGAGTCATTTTTCAATCTTTTTTGAAGAGTGCTTTTTGAGAGAGATAAAGAAGATTAAAATATATCAAATATAACATCATACCATCATGTTAATGCGCCACTCTGTGGGTAAATGGGAACGTTTGGCGAACTTTATATTCAACATTTTTATTTTCATAGCTTTTATCTATATAAGTTTATTGATAATAAAAGCAAATAAAACCAGCCAGATACTGGTCTTATTTTATTATAAAAATATTCTAAACTCTTTGTTTATGCAGCATAAACAGCTTTATCACTTGCACTTTCTTCATTTCTTTCCGCTTCAAATTCACGTTTTGACTTTTTAGAAAGATGCATCTCTATGAGATTAATGGCTTCCGTTTCAGAAAGGCTATTAATGACAGCAATTTCACGTGCCATTCTGTCAAGTGCGGCAGTATAAAGTTGGCGTTCAGAATAAGATTGTTCAGGCTGTAGGTTTGAGCGAAAAAGATCACGCACAACTTCAGCAATGCAAATAAGATCTCCTGAATTGATCTTAGCATCATATTCTTGCGCACGACGAGACCACATGGCCCGTTTTACCCGCGCTTTTCCATGCAAAATTTTAAATGCACGTTCAACAGAATCAACAGCGGACAATTTACGCATTCCAACGGAAATGGCTTTTGCGATTGGCACTTTGACATCCATCTTATCTTTTGCAAAATGAATAACAAAAAGTTTTAATTTATGTCCTGCAACCTCTTGATCTTCAATTGCTATAATTTGCCCTACTCCATGGGTAGGGTAAACAATATATTCAGAAGTTGCAAATCCTTTAGCGTTTGAGGACGTTCCGCATTGGGATGCCATAATCTTAGTTTACTCCCTTTATGACCAAAAAATGTACCGGAAAACAGGCTATAAACCTGAACGTTGAATGTTCTTTCACTAAGTATATTAAAAGCTGAATGAGCATAAAAGTTAAGTACTTTTAAATCCAACAAAAATACATCGCCTCTTTTTTTAAGCAATGAAGAATACTTAGAAAGGTGATCATGTTAAAAAGACACTAACACCAAAATTCAAAAGAATCAATCATTTCCCTTAAGATTTTTTATTTTTACAAGAGAATTTTAAATGTTTGAAAGAGCGCGTTATAGTGTTCAAAAGTTTCTAAAGAAATGTCTTTGAGATAATAAAAGATTACTATTGCTTAACGCTTTTGTTTCGTCACATTTTTAATAATTAAAGACATGACAATAGGGGAACGACCTTCATGTAAAACAGAACGCCATTATGTTGCATGTTACAGGCTTGTTTTAAAGAGATCTCTTTTAGAGCTTTTACGCCTATTTTGCGGCGGTGTGGGGGAATTGTATACCGATAAAGCCATTGCACACCACCATATTCATGCTTATAACAGAGACAAGCTGACACTCTCATTCTCTTTATGAGCTCTCAATATATTTACTGTATGCACGCGCTCATGGTGTTTCGACACCCCTTGCATGAAGGCGGTTTATGAAAGGCGTTTTTCCTTCTTTTTTCTTTCGTTTTATCTTCATGCCAATTCCGCTGAGTGTGTACAAGCCAAGTGAACAAAATAGGTTTAACATCAGTAAGTTTGAGATGAGAGAATCTTACGAGTATTCCGAGCTTATGATTTCAAGTGAATAATGATAAATTATCATTATGAATCAATGTGTCGTCCAAGATCATCTACAGCAATATCTTTGAGATCATGAAGATTACGCATTGTTTCACGCTTTTATTTCGTCTAGAGGTACGATAACAGGGGGGCATGACAATAGAGCACGGCCCTCACGCAAAACAGAACGCCACTATGTTGCATGTTACAGGCTTATTTTAAAGAGATCCCTCTTAGAGCTTTTACGCCTATTTTGCGGCGGTGTGTGGGGGAATTATTCACCACTTCCAGGATTTTCTGAAAAATACTTTTCTAATTTATTGGGAACACCATCCATCTCTTTTGCCTGGGGAAGAGGGGCTTTTCGGGTGGTTAAATTAGGCCATTTGTTCGCATACTTAAGATTCAGTTCTAACCATTGTTCTAAGCCCGGCTCGGTATCAGGTTTAATGGCTTCTGCCGGACATTCCGGTTCGCACACACCACAGTCAATACACTCATCAGGATGAATGACGAGCATATTTTCTCCCTCATAAAAACAATCGACAGGGCAAACTTCAACACAATCAGTGTACTTACAGTGAATGCAGTTGTCGGTTACTACATAAGCCAATATCTAAACTCCATCCCTTATTTTAGTGTTCTTTGGAGGAAAGTGTATGTACATTTTTGTCATTTGTGAGTTGATCACGCAGTGCAGCGAGTTTTGCAAAAGGAGAATCAGGGTTAGGACGCTTCTCTTTTTGAAAGGGTTTATTGTTGGAACGTTTTGTATAGGGGGGGTGAGACTTATGAGAGTGTTTCACGTGTGATGTGGCGGCTTTTTGATTCTTTTCATCATGTGCAGCTGTTGCTTGTTTAAAAGCCTTTTTCGGTTTATTTTGCCATTTATGCCCAGATTTATCACGCTTTTTGTGGGTCTGGTGGTGTAATTGATAGTTATAATGCCATAGGAGAACAACTTTATCTTCTTCCTCAACAAGCTTGTGCTTAGCAAAATCGCCAACTGGTTCAGCGGGTGGTACATGATCTGTGCTATCAGATTGTGTTTCAACACCAAGAGGCACGGTATGCTTTTCTTCCCCTATTGTTTCCAAGTCTTCCATTGTTTGCCCTGGGGTTTGTTTTTGGGTTTGCCATGGGCTGCCGACCCATTCTGCTTCGGGAACATCCCCCGTTGCTGCACCTGCATGAGCAGAGGCTTTATTTTGCAGGAGATGTTGTTCAAGTGCCGTACGACTCATGGGTTGTGATTGATAACCAAGCCCTTTTAGGATTTCTTCCATATCCGTTCCATTGGCTCCAAGAATCGACATCATTGCTGGTGTGACAAAAAAACTTTTGCCGTCATAGGCGCCATCGGGTTTTGGTTCACTGCCTTGTTTCCAATGAAGTGTAGGCCGGATCAGATTCGCAAGACGTTCCAAAATATCAATACGCACAGCACGTTGCCCTAAGATTCTGTACCCAGCTAACTGGTAAAATTTGCGGTTATACTCAAGGTTAACAACCAGGGAAGTTCGTCCAGAAGACAAAGTAGAAAAAATTTCATCCAAACCCGCTTGGTTTTGATTTTCATTTTGAAGGGTCCACAATAACGTAATCGCTTGGACTGGAGCTGGCTTGAGCATTCCAGCAAGATAGATATGAAAAGCACCAAAACGCACACCGAGTCGTCGTAGAACGGCACGTGATTCTTGGTCAAGATTTTTGACAATTTCCGCAACTTCTCGACGTGGTAAAATGCCTAAAGAGTCGGCAAGTTTTACAGCAAGATTGCTTGTTAAATCTGTTAAATTCTCAGCATTGCGTAAATCAAACAGTGGTTTTAACGCTGTTTCAAAATGAAAAATAACAAAACGCTCTAACCGTTTTAGGACGTTATCACGGGATTCTCCCGTTAACTCTGTGTCTGCTAAAAGAATGATTTTGGGTTTTAAAAAATCTTCTGTTGCAACAAGTTGGGCCACTGGTTGGCCAATCCAGCGAACTATTTTATCAGAACTGAGGGAAAAATCTCCATTCGCACAAGCACAAAGACGCGCGGCGCGTTTGGAAAAGGCAAGAACCAAACTTTCATGATCTATGAGGTTTTGCGTTGTTTTTTGATCTGTACTGCCTTTGTTGGCATAAAAACGAAAACCTTCAAACTTGCCACCTGTATGTTTTTCAATAAGAATATCATTTTGTTGAATAATCTTACTATCCATGATTATTTTCTTCCTCAGTGCTGCACTGGTAAAAAAACTTACGTTTCACAATTCTATAAATGTCCTGTTCTCTTAGCACGTTTGTTGCTTTTTCTTCAATCATTCTTGTGATTTTTTGAGGCTTCTTTTTGCGAATCTAAATTTTGGCTCTTTTTTTTCCTGTTCAGTGTTTATTCAGCTTGGTTGCTCCATATATCTTTTCACACTTATTGGTTGTGGTATGGCGTTGTAAGTATAGATAAATTTTTTACTTACAAAGACAAGGAATGCGTAATCGCATAAAAGAGGACCTCAGTTTATTTTTTTCTTTCACAAAGAGGGGAAAAGAGATTTTCCCTGAATTTATTAGGATAAGCGCGTTATCATGTTGTTCATGACTTTATCGATCTTTGTTGTGAGATAACAAGTTTTATGGTTGCAATAAAAAAACAATTGCGATTATAAAAATACACGTTAAAGTAGCGAGTATGAAATTAACAACTTTTGCGTTCTTTTGAAGGAAGAGCGATGATGTCGTTACCAAATCAATTTTGATCATTTTAATCGCAAGGGGTTATTTATGGGTAATCTTTCAAATGCTGTTTACAAAAGCAGCAAAAATTATAGCGACGCAGATAAAAGCTTAGGACGTAATATGATGCGTTCTGCTATGCAAGCGCCTTATCTTGAACGACAAAAAGAGCACGATTTGGCTCTGCGGTGGAAAGATAAACGTGATGATGATGCTATGCATCAAATTGCCGCGGCGCATATGCGTTTGGTGATTGCGATTGCGAACCGCTTTAAACGTTTCAAAATGCCGTTGGGGGATCTGGTACAAGAGGGATATGTTGGCCTATTGGAAGCTGCTGCGCGCTTTGAGCCTGATCGCGAGGTTCGTTTTTCAACCTATGCAACATGGTGGATACGTGCTTCTATCCAAGATTATATTTTACGAAATTGGTCGATTGTTCGGGGCGGAACGAGCTCGTCGCAAAAAGCGTTGTTTTTTAATTTGCGGCGTTTGCGGGCAAAGTTGGTGCAAGATGATAGTGCTTTGTCCAAACAAGATATGTTTCGCACAATTGCTGAAAAGCTTGGTGTTTCCGTTCGTGATGTGGAAACAATGGATTTTCGTTTTTCGAGTTCTGATAATTCCTTGAGCGTTTCTGTTTCTGAAAACAGTGATAATTCCATGGCAAAAATGGATGCTCTTGTGGATGATAGTCCTCTTCCGGATGCTCTCATTGAGCAGGTGATTGATGGTCAACGACGGACACAATGGCTTTATGAGGCGTTGCAAATTCTCAATGAACGTGAGCTTGAGATTATTCGTTTTCGTCGTTTGAATGAAGAAGGAGCTACATTAGAAGTGTTGGGTGAAAAGTTAGGAATTTCAAAAGAGCGGGTGCGCCAAATTGAAGCACGGGCTTTGCAAAAGTTGCGTTCTGCTCTCCTTACGGTTCATTCAGCGGATGCTTATGACATATAAGCCGGAGTCTTCTCGAGAAGTCTGCGTGGCATGAAAGTGAAAATGAGAAGTATGTCAAGTCTTTCTGTTTAACAACTTATTTCATGAAGTGTTATAACATGTAAGTTTGCGGCTTCTCGAGAAGTATGTTCTTGTTATAAGAAGGAAAATGAAAGTGGTGTCAAGTTTTTCTGTTAAACAACTCAATCGAGTGGGGCGTTATAACATGTAAGCCTGAGTCTTCTCGAGAAGTCTGCGTGGCATGAAAGTGAAAATGAGAAATATGTCAAGTCTTTCTGTTTAACAATTTATTCCATGAAGTGTTATAACATGTAAGTTTGCGGCTTCTCGAGAAGTATGCTTTGCATAAGAGTGAAAAATGGAAACATTGTGTCAAGTTTTTCTGTTAAACAACTGAATTGAGCGGGGCATTACAACATATAAACCTGTATCTTTTTGAGAAGATTACGTGGCGTAAGGGTGCGTAATGGAAAGTGTGTTGAGGCTTTACTTCTGAGCAGTTCACACAGCGGGTGTTTGTGGCATATGAGTTTGCTCTTCGTGATCTGCACATGAAAGTATACGTATGATGGGGTGAGCCATGGAAACTATGTCGAGTCTTTACCTCTTAATCGTTCATAGATAATTTTTCACTCAGGGGAGCATGATAACATGTGAGTCAGCGGCTTCTGGAGGAGTCTGCATAGCATGGGGTGAGACATAGAAAGTGTGAGAAGATTATGGAGTTGTTTCAAAGATCTTCGATTGGTGTGGAAAAGGATTTAGCTTGCAGGGAATCATCAACGAGAAGGAGATTGCTTCAAAAGAAGAAAATGAGGTGTGCAGAGATATTGAAAAGAGTGCTCTTACTCTGTGATGATTTTAACCTTTGTCCCTGCGTGTAAAGTTTGGGTTGGTGAAAGTCCATTCAGAATGCGAAAGAGTTTTTCTTTATGCGTTGGGTTTTGCATTTTATGTGCAAGGTCTGCAATGCTTTCTCCCTCTTGAACACGTATAATGCGGATTTTCAAGGGTTTTAGCTTTTTTAACTGTGCGTATGAAAGGGAATGAAAACTTTCTACGGTTCTTTGAGCGATCGCTTCAAAGTTTTGAAAATGGTGTGGAGCAGCAGTGAGGAAACGAAAAATATGTTTGTTAAACACAATAACCACCACATCAAATTGCCACTGTTCATTGGCAGCACGGGCGTGGGCGCCAGGGAAACCTTGGATTGTGATTGGGTGAATGGAGGTTTCATCCAGCCCTATAATCCGTCCACTTTTTAAATAATCACTTGCAGATATTCCAGAAGGACGCGAGAGTGCATCAAAACGAATGGCAATTTTATCTGGTCCGCTTGCCCAAACAGTGTGTGTTGAATTTTCTATGATAAAATTGTCGGGAACGGAAAAAGCAATGCGCAATTGTGGGTGGATAAATTCGTTTCCGCGCACAAAGCCGGTGTGAAAATTATTCCAAAAAACCATACCACTGATGCTTTTGAGAAAAGAATCATGATCAATGTTGCCTTTCTGCGCTCTATTGATTTTGTGTGGGTATATTGTACTGAGTTCATAGGCTTTTTTTCTTGCAAGACGAATCCGTTCCGGGGTGGTTGGGTGTGTTGCGGGAAAATCTAAAGAGGCATTTGTTGTGTTCGAGAGATTACGAAAAATGCTATATGCTTCCATTGATTGGAGAAAGCGTGGGGAAGCAAACGGGTCGTATCCTGCTTGTTGGAGCATTTCAAGAGCGATAGAATCGGCTTCGAGTTCTTGATTGCGTGAAAATTGTGCGAGTTGTTTTCGGTTTTTAAGGGGGGGGTAAAGTTTTCTCCCGTTAAAAGAGAGAGAAGGTGATGACATGTCACTTGTCATCTGCAATTCGGCTTTTTTCTGTAGGCGTAAAATGCTGTGATTGGCTGTAATATGGGCTATTTCATGGGCTAAAACTGCTGCAACTTCTGAAGGATCATTGGCGAGTGCGAGCATGCCGCGTGTGATATAGATAGAGCCATGAGGGTGAGCGAATGCATTAATGCTTTCTGAGTTTAAAATTGTTACAGAATAGGTTTTGTAAGAATTTTGTGAAACAAGCGTGAGCTTGTGTACAATATTTGCTAAAAGATGTTTGAGTTTTACATCATGATAGGCGCCACCATATATTTGTAAAATACGCGCGTGTTGTATAGCGCTTAAGGAGGCAGTAATAGTGTGTTTGTTGGCATGTTTGATTCTTGTAGACTTGTCTAAAGAAGAAAGCATTTTATGAGAGGAGAGAGGCGGATGACACGCAGAAAGGAAAAGCATGCAACCTATGAAAGTTGCTCTATATATTCTGGTATATAAAAGAAATTTTCGTTGAAAAACCGGAGTCTTGTGATCATGATACACGGCGTTTTCTGAATGTTTTTTAAGCGATTTCATTTGTATCTTTGTCGGTGTTTTTTAGAATAGAGTCCTGTCATTTTTTATAATGAAGGGGTTTTTATGCACGGATGCGTTTTGAAAAGGTTTCTTTTGGCTCTATATCACGGTTATGATTTATAAAACGGTTCTTTTTTAATATAACAAATTTAATATAACAAAGAGGATACGAAAGCAAAAAGGATGCGAAAAGAAGTATAGGATATAGAATAACATGACAACATTTACAATACTGTTAAATGGCGATATTTTCATCACAGATCGTTTGCGCAATCAAATTCGCAACAGTCGTGTGATTGCTGCTGATGGTGGAATGCGTCATGCAGAAATGTTGCATGTGAGCCCCGAGTTGTGGTTGGGTGATTTTGATTCATCTGATCAGGCTTTAAGAGACAAATATGCTGATGTCCCCCGTGAGGTTTTTCCTGCTGATAAGGATATGACTGATAGTGCTTTGGCGTGTGAGAGAGCCCTACAAAATGGTGCCAAAAAGCTTATTTTATGTGGTGCTTTTGGAGGTGAAAGAAGTGATCATAGTCTTTCTCATATGACACAGGCATTGATGATGGCTGAAAGGGGAATTTCAGTGTTATTGACGAGCGGTTTTGAAGAAGGGTGGCCGGTTGTATCAAAGCCTTCTTCTTATGATCTGCCTGATGATTGTTTGTTTAGTATTGTTGGTTTTTCTGACTTACAAGGTTTGACACTTTCAGGTGTAAAATGGCCAATTTATGACAAAAATGTGTCTTTTGGCTCTTCTTTAACACTTTCTAATCATATTTGTGGAACTTTTTCGTGTCATTTAGGTTCTGGAAGGGCTATACTGTTAGCATCTGTACCTATTCCGTAAAGCTCTTATGGCATATTTGAATTAAGGCAGAGTGGGGGGTATAGTAATGAAGAGCCAGCATAAATGATATGTTTGTTATTATGAGAAGGAAAGGGTTTCATATGTTAAAATCAATTTTAAAAATAGCTGTGGTTTCAGCTCTTGGATTAAGCGCTGTGGCTTGTTCTACGACCGACCAACGTGTTGCACGTTATGGTATGGGGGGCGCTGCAATCGGTGCTTTGGCTGGAACAGCTATTGGTGGACATAGTGCTGGGGCAGCTCTAACCGGCGCGGCATTTGGTGCTCTTGCTGGCACAGTCACAGGTGAGGCAGTCAATCAGAAAAGACAGAAAAAGATAGAAGCTCAGATGGCTGCTCAGGAGGCACAATTATGTACTTATCGCTCTCGTAGAGGTCGGGTTTATCAAGCGCCTTGTGCTCAAAGAGTGATACAACGGCCAATACAACAATTGTGTACCTACCGTGGTCAATACGGTGCGTTATATCAGGCACCTTGTCCTCAACCTGTTCGTTAATGGCGATACCGTTGCTGCGGCTTGACCGCATCTTTCTCACTTTTGGGATAACCCCTTTGCTCAATCAAGCTTGTTTGTCTGTTGAGCAAGGGGCGCGTATTGCGCTGGTAGGGCGTAATGGTTGCGGAAAATCAACACTGTTAAAAATTGCAGCGGGAATGATAGAGCCGAATGAGGGGGAAGTTTTTCGTCATCCGCGGGTCATTATTCGTTATGTTGCACAAAATCCTGATTGTTCAGGCTTTGAAGATGTTCAGGCTTTTGTGGAAGCGGGTTTGGATGAGGCACCTGATGTGCAGTGGATTAATACACTGCGTACAAGTCTTGGTTTTTCAGGAACCGAAAAATTATCAACACTTTCTGGTGGTGAAAAGCGGCGCGTTTCATTGTTGCGCGCTATCGCAGCAAAACCTGATATTCTTCTCTTAGATGAACCAACAAATCATCTTGATTTACCAACCATTGAATGGCTTGAAACCACTCTCTGTTCTTTGCGTTCAGCCATTGTGGTCATTTCCCATGATCGGCGGTTTTTAGAAAATGTCACGCGGTCAACGGTATGGCTTGATCGAGGGACAACCAAAAGGTTGGAAAAACGTTTTTCTGAGTTTGAAAATTGGCGTGATAAGGCGCTTGAAGAAGAAGCTCTTGAGCAGCATAAATTGGGGCGACAGATTGTGCGTGAAGAACAATGGTTACGCTATGGGGTGAGTGCACGGCGTAAACGTAATGTACGCCGTTTGGGAGCATTAAAAGAGCTCAGAGAGATTCATAAAACCTATCGAGGACAACCTGGAAGTGCACTTTTGATAGCGGCTAAAAGTCATTATTCTGGCCAATTGGTTCTTGAAGCAAAGCGCATTTCAAAATCTTATGGTGAGCGCACGCTTGTGAAAGATTTGTCTTTGCGCATTCAGCGTGGTGACCGAGTCGGTTTGGTTGGTCCCAATGGTATTGGAAAGACAACATTGCTTTCCACCCTGATTGGCAAGGAGGACGTTGATAGTGGAATGGTAAAGCATGGATATAACCTTTCCATGGCACTGCTTGATCAACAGCGGATTTTAAATGAAGAAGAAACGCTCGCGCATTATCTCACTGGGGGGAGGGGCGATACCCTTCTGATCAATGGGCAAGAACGCCATGTGGTTTCTTATATGAAGGATTTTTTGTTTTTACCTGAACAAGCGCGCACGCCATTGAAAGAATTTTCAGGGGGGGAACGAGCGCGCCTTATGCTTGCTCGACTGCTTTCACGCCCGGCAAACTTTTTGGTTCTTGATGAGCCAACCAATGATTTGGATATGGAAACATTGGATTTATTACAGGAATTTATTGCCGATTTTTCTGGAACAGTGTTGTTGGTGAGCCATGACAGAGACTTTTTAGATCGCACTGTTACGCATCTGTTGGCCTCTGAGGGCGATGGTCATTGGGTTTTGTACGCTGGTGGTTATAGTGATATGATCGCGCAAAACAAGAAAGCTGCCTCGTACAGGCGTAAAGATAAAGGATTATCGCGGCATAAAGAATCCTCAAATTCTCGTGCAGGGGAAAATGTCAAAAACGCCTTATCTGTGAAACATGGTGGTATGGCGCAAGAAAAGAATTTTTTAGGTCGGGAAAAGACAGCCTCGCAAAAATTGTCTTATAAACAGGTTTATGCATTGGAAAAATTGCCTGAACAAATCACTGTTTTGCAAAATGAAATCAAAAAGATTGAACAAGAACTCTCTGATCCAACATTATATTGCAACGATAAAGAGCGTTTTGAGCGTTTATCAGTAGCACTGGAAGAGAAGAAGAAAATCTGTGCGCAAAAAGAAGAAGAATGGCTGGAACTTGAAATTTTACGCGAACAAAGTCAAAAGAGTGCAGGTGTGCATTGATATTTGGAATATCTGACAAGGGTATTTTGCCTGATTGAGAGGATTGTTCTTCTTGACTCAGAGCTGTTTTTTGCAATTTTTGACATGAAAAAATGTGAAAAAAACGCGCTGGAAAAAACTCTAGTACAAAAGATAAAAGATTGATCATGGTCATTTGTTGTTTGTGTCGAGAGAGCTCTGAATAATGAAATTGTAACTTACACTAAACCAGAAATTGTTGATAACGACTACAGTGACTATGAAGATAATTATGACAGACAGATATATATTTAATGAGTGGAAAGACTGTCATTCCTGAAATAGATCTCGACGGTTTAAAGCTCTCTAAAATTGAAATGTTCAATAAAAAGAACAATTCAGTCATAACCCTAAGTGATGCTATTCAAAATTATCACAAGACAAATTCGGGGGATTATACATGCACTATTTAAGGATATCAGACGGAAGAACATACCTTTCCTAAGAAAGATAAGAAGATAATGGAACATGTGAGTGTTCTCTATCTCTATTTAGATAATGGGGACGTTGTAACAAGCCGGCACCATCATTATATTTACCAGCACCCAATGTTGCGACAGCCCTTGGCACTTAAGACGATTCATAAGAGGCATTTTTCCTCCTTTCCTCTATAATTTTTACCCATTTGCCAACCCGGCTTATGGCATAAAGCTAAGTGAATAAAATTGATTCAATATGAAGTGATTTGAAATGAGAGAATCTTACAATATTCTGGGGTATGATTCAAGGTGAGAAACGATAAAAACAATTATGAATCAATATCTTGTAGTTTTTGGCAATGCCGTTGTGAGTGATAACGCCGTGATTACACAGGGGGCTCTTATTCACGATAACGCCCGTGTTTATGAAAATGCGTATGTGAGTGGGCTGGTGTTTAATGATGCCCATGTCTATGGGAAATCACGCCTTGCTGCATGGTCAAAAGCTTATGGCAATGCTCATGTTTTTGATAAAGCTATAGTTTATGACGGTAGCAATATTTATGACAATGCCAAGGTTTTCGGCTCGGCGCGCGTTGGTCCCTTTGCAAAAGTTCACGATAATGCTCATGTGAGTGGCAAGGCACAAATTTGCCAATTTACAACAATTTATGGCAATGCCGTGCTTACAGAAAATAAGAAATTTTCTGAAGATGTCTGTGGTGTTGATCAGGACGTCAATAAAGCGGCGTGATTAATAACGGCGCGGCGGGGGCGCCTTTTACCCTCATTTTTCAACTTACAATCTAATGAATTATAGAATGGGTATTCTCATGACCAATACAGT
>NZ_CALW02000028.1 GCF_000312565.1 Bartonella rattaustraliani AUST/NH4 | reverse complement strand
AGGATTTATAGATAGGGCTATTTTATCGCCCTTATTGTGGGCATAATTCTATTTTCACTGTTAAGAATCCTCATGTTTCGTTTGTACTTTTTCTGGCTTATGAGTGCTTGTTCTGCATTGCGTAAATGTGCAACCATTTGTAACTTTGCGTTCTCGTTTTGGATCATAGCAAGAGCGACTTTGGTATATGCTTGTAGTTCAATAAGCTCTTTGAGATTTTTTGTTTCTTCAATTTTTTTCAATAGTTTCATGATTTCAGCAGAACGGTCTTGTGCGTTATTGAAAGCTTTCAAACTGACAGCTTTATCAATAAATTCTGCATATTGCTTACGTTTTTCAATAGACCGACGTTCCTTCTTTTGATCGGTAATACGAGAGCTTTGTTCTTCCAAAACATTTTCTTCCGTCAAAACATTTTTGAATTCTTCAGCTATATCTATAGACATATTTTTATCTTCAGATATACCTTGTTTATAGAGCAATTGTGGATCTTTTATAAAAAAATTGGTATAGTTTGGATGGGCAAATTTAAATTTTTGTGCTCCTGTCATAGATTTATGTATTTTTTCTGTTTGCTCGAGTTGTTTTTTGTTTACTTCAAGTTTTTTTTTCAAAAGTTCAATGAGCTCTTTTTGCCATGGAACAGAAGGCTTTGGTGTAGGTGGCTTTGGGGTTGGCGTACTACTTGACCAGCTAGGAAAGAGCGAGCCCAAATTCGCTGCTCCTGCTCCAAACGTAAAAGCCATAGCGGAATGGGAGCTCCCTAGAATGACTGTTGTTGTTAGTGTAATCATTACTTTTTTCATGTTTCCCTCCTGTTATTTTTTGCATGCTGTACAAAAGCCGGTAACCACACTGCCGGATCTTCGCCGACTTCAGCGATAATGCTTTCAGCCAACTCTGCGTTGTCTGGTGTACCGGATAACACCAACAGTTCATCACTAAAGTCACATTCAACAGTTTTTCCATTAACGGTGATATGGAATTTACCAAGACTGAGTTCTGCAAGTGCAGATTGGTCCCCTTGTTTGATAAGAAATTGACGACTAAACTCGCCAAGTCCCTTGATGAGTTCAAACTCAGCATCTGTTAGCTTAAAACCTTTTGTATAGTCCTCGTAATTTGCTTTGGGGTTGGCTAGAAAAATATAGGTTGCGCATTGTTGAATCAGAGTTTTAGCAATATTGCTTTCCAAGGCGTCACTCGGTTCTTGTGTTGCATAAACAAAAATACCATTTTGTTTACGGATAGTTTTTTGTTTGTTTTTTGCTAAATCTTCAAAATATGGGTCTTGTAAAGGTTTCCAAAACTCGTCAAAAATATACATAAACCGCTGCCCACTAATCATCCCTTCTGTGCGGTAGAGTAAATACATCATCACTGGAGTACGAGTCTCTAGGTTATCCAAGAATTCAGTGATATCAAAACCGTAAATTTGATGTGTCGAGAGATCAAGGGCATCATTGGGGTTATCAAATAACCACCCGTAATCACCACCTTCGCACCATTTTATCAAGCGCGCATGAACAGAGGGGTGTGTGTTATAATCATCTGAATGTGGATTTGGTAAGAACTGCACCAAAAAGGATAAACGACGCAATGATTTGTCAATGTTATTACCCATAAGAGACATGACAGCTTTGTTAATTTCTTCTTCGTCGTGGTGTGTAACTTCTCCACCGGCTTCTACTAATTTTTTAACAAATTGCTTCAAAAAAATAAGATTATCCTGTGTGGGAGGGAGTTGGAAGGGATTAAAACCACTTGGCTTCCCCGGTTTGAATGTCAGATATTTTCCTCCCATCGCTCGAACGGCAATTTCCATACCACGATCTTTATCAAAAACAACGGTTGTTGGATTAAATTTTTGTGCTTGTGCTAACAAAAATCCAAGGAGCACGGTTTTACCAGAACCCGATTGTCCAATGAGTGCGGTATTACCAAGTAGTCGTTTATCTGTTGAATCCTCTTCAAGTTTCGAAGCATGAAAATTGAAATAAAGCGGTGTTTTACTTGTGGTTTTAAGAATTGTAACCGCTGGTCCCCATGGATTTCCAGTTGGTTTTCCTGACATAAAATTATGAAAGGATGAGAAAGATAAAAAATTCAATGATGTAATTGGTGAGGGACGTGGGCGCCATTTCCAGTTTCCAGGGAGTTGTGCCCAATAACCAGCTTCTATAGCTAAATCTACAGGTTTTGGTAATATTGCAACATCTAACAGTGCTGCATTTGCTTTTGCCATATAGTCGCGGACTTTTTGTACTGTATCACCATAGACGGTGAGGGTGCAGTGATGTTCACCCATAACAAAATGCCCACTTATAAGTTGGTTGAGAGCTTCATCAATTTGCTCAATTTGGCTTGTTGCGACATCGCGAGCATCGATCAGATTACGTTGATGTCGCTGCAAATAATCCTTGGCTGCGTGTCGTGAAAGCATGGAAAAACTCTGTGTTAACACGAATTCAAAATCACTTTCCAAGAGAATATTCAGTTGGCCCGGTTTTGTTGTCGTATCATATTCTTTAATTTCCAACATTCCAAATCGACGCATTCCACTGATTGTACGCAATTCACCAAGAGCCCCCCACTTTGAGAAAAACGGCCGATTAATAGACATATAGTCGGCAAAACGATCATAGCAGATCGGCATGGGGTGGTATTCGCCATTGATAAGCATTCCAAGGAATTCAAGCGCAGAAGAGTAAGCATGTCCGTTTTTTTCATAAACACCAAGAAGTTCAGCACCATAATGTTTTAATGATTGACCTAAGGTGCTATTGATGTCATTGAGCGTTTTGATACATGATTCTTGGCGCATTTTTTTCTGATCAAGCGTTTCGCGCTCATGCTGAGAAAAGAATGACATAACTTTATCAGCTATTGGCTGAAAAATGACAGTTAGATACAGGTCATTAACCATAAGGTTATAACCGGTGAAGCTCTGTCGATATTTCTCATCAAGTTGATAACAAAACATTTTATCAAATGTTGAATCGGGATACTCATAAACACGACGGCGCACAATATGCGTCCATAGTGACAAATTCGCTGATGCAATACCACGTAGGGTGCTGTTTAGCTCCTTAGTCCACTGAAAAATATCTTCTTCTGAAGCACTTTGGTGTGAGCGCCCGTCAATCTTCCAAACCGAAAGATATTCTGCATTTTTTGTAGAGATAATCGTATCGGTGACATGGTGTGAATAAGGTATGAACAAGCTTACTGATGCCTCTGATGTGAGGCGTTTACTGCTTTCAATTACTGTCATGCTTGTCTCCTTTTGCTATAATCAGAGGGACTGTAACTTGATGCACCCCAAAAATCCTTGTTGCGGTTGCGAAATTTGGTATCAATCCATAACCACCAAATACGAAATGCTTTATCATCATTTTTTGTAATTTGCGCCATAATGAACCATAGTGGCGGTGCTATAATCCATAAAAAGATATTTATTGTCATAGCAACAACAGCAACTCCCATAACCATAATGATAAGCGGCATCATGGGCACACCCCAAATTGTTGGGACACGCGTTGCTCCTTTAAATAAAGGAAACGCTTCTTGCTTTTGTGGTTTCATTTAGTGGCTCCAATCAGGTGATCTGGAATAATATACCGCTAATATAAAATGCTGCACTGGCGATGAGGACACTGAATGCCCATCGCAGGAATGTAGCTTTTGCGATGATGTGAAATGCATAAATGAGCAATAGAAATAAAAGGATAACAGCGCCGGCAATAGGAATCAATATACTAAACCCGTATTGTATCCCTAGGAGCAATTTTACGTGATTCACGTGTTCTTGAGCATATGCAAATTGAGTGGTCAAAAACATCATTAAAGTTGTAAAAACAATACTGATTCTATTGCACATTTTTATGTGAAGAATATTTGATCGTTTCATATCTTTTATCCTTATTTTGAATAAAGCTGTCATAAACAATATTCTCTTTATTTGCATCATGAGGACATGGTTATTGGTATAACTTATAATCGACGGACACTATTAAAAACAATTTGAATTATACTTGATGGTTACTTGTTGTTTATTTCTTTTGCATTAAGTGATATTAGCACAATTTGTATTGTTAATCCACCTCTGATAATGTTAATAGCCTACAGTAAAATGCATTTTTCTCATGCCGCTTCTGTGCATAGTCAATTGTGGCTCCAAAAACATAATGATATTGACTATAATTAGGAATAATCAAATACTCGGGTATTTTGATGCTTAAAACACTTATTTTTTCAGTTAAATCATATGCTCGAGCATATGTAGGATATGATACTATAGCCGCAAAGACTGTGATGAATTTGCTGCTGTTTCTTGATTGCAATTTATTAAACTGTTTCATGTTTTTACTCTTAATAAATATTTCATTTTTAGTATCACTAAGATGATATTCCAATACGCTCATAATTGTCAGATGATGCATTTATTTAAAATGAATTTTATATTTTTACGTTCAATTTTAATTAGAGTTAAGGAGTATACTAATTCTTACTGTAGATCTAATTATGATAATAATCGTTTCTGTAGATACAAATAACTGCAGCAGAAACAGTAAAACGAATTATATCCAATTTGTTCTAAAACACCTTTGAAATATTCTATATCTTTCAAAAAATAATCTTTGATACATAAATACAAACTGCAAAAACATAATTACAATTTTAAAAACTGTAATGGCTTTTTTATCTTTTTGATTTTATACTCAATTTCTTCATCTTATACTCTTGAACTTCAACATACTCCCAGAATAGGTTCTAAAAACATAATTATCGTTGCGGCAATTGTCATCATTCTTACTGTATACTTATGTTTGAAGAATATCCGATTGTTTTAGGACATTTACCTTAGTTGATATTAAAATTGTCACGAACAGAATCTCTTTATCTGTGCTATAAAAAAACTAACGGATATGTAATATCATCGATGTTTAAACTCTTCCTCCTAATAAAAAAGCATATCAGGTTATATGACTTAATGATTTACTCTACATCACAGAAAAACATCTTAATAAGCCTAAGACTATATTCATGAAGATAACGGCAAACATCACATCTATAAATTCACTTTTTTGATGGGTGCCCAGCACAATTAATTGCTAGGCACAAAAATATAAAAGTAATATTAGAAAGGACCTTTAATATAACCGTCCAACTTCCACCGTAAAATCTTACTTAAGCGTCTACAAGATAAACGATAAAAAATACATCTAATATTGCAACAATTATAATAACTTCATTATCGCATTGTTTGACGAGTATTTGATTTCTTTAAGAAATATTAAAATCCAAATAGATTTCTTCTCATTATTTCACAAAAGAATAAACTATACAGCAATACTATTATTCAAGAACTCCTCTTAAATAAAAAGAGCATTTTTCCTTGTATAATATTGTAACCCATATTCCATGATACTTCATCGAATATGAAATCAACAAGTTTAACTTATATTAGATTTGAGTATAAAATTAACAAGTTCAGTTGCTGAACCCGCAATAATAACACCAGCACCCCACCGTACAAACGTATCCTTTCCAATGTAGCGTCCAGCATAGCCGATTGCTAAGAATAGAAGTATGACAGCAGCAGCAATAGGAATAATATGACTCAAATCACTTTTAACTGTCTCCAAAACCTCTTTTGCTCTCTTCAATTTGCTAACTTGTGCATACACGGGATGAGCCATAAAAAATACTGTTACAGCTGCAGTGGTCCCGATGATTTTATTATGAGTCGTGCGAAAAATATTTAATTGTTTCATGTTTTGCGTCCTTGATTAAGATTAAAGCTGCCGCAAATAACTCCTCGTTCAAGAAGAAATTTAAAGAGATATTTTGGATCAGCCCACGTTCTTAGTTTTCCTCTTTGTGTAAGCAACGTATATTTGCTCGTTTCACCAGTCATTGGATCGTCTGCAACAAATGTAAAATACCACTCACTTTCTGAGTGCATTACAATTGTAATTTCACGCGCTGCCCCCTGACGAAATGCTTTATCAACGCTGCTTTGTTCGATCATTTTCATTATTTTCGCCCTTAATTAGAAAAGATTTTACTTCATCTTACTAATTAGAGCTTTAATATTTTTTTATCTAGTTTTCATCACTATACCCTATCAAAATCATATTTTTTATTCATAAATGCGATTACGATGACTCCTATTGCCCTTCCAATGAAGGAGCACCTTCTATTGTGAAAGCATCGTCAACATTGCTTGCTTTATGCGTGAACGCATCTGCTTGTTCTGGAAGAACAAGCGGAAGAGGGTCTGCCTGGATTATTTTCTTTGGCTCATTTACATGAAGATCCAAAGATTCTTGTGCTTCTTTAGGAGCAAGCGTTTTTACTCCAGCATGTGAAGCAACTCTTTGCACATAGATACCGGTAAAATCGTTCTTGAAGTTACCAGAACTATAAAAATCTAATATGAATTGTACAGCTTGTTCAGAGTGATCTTGCAATGTCTTTTTCTTAAAACAATGCGTGGAAACAGTTTGTACAACCTTAAAATTTTTATATATACCAAACCTATGAGGAAGAGAGAAATCAAACAATTTCAAATTCCTGACACTTGATTGCTCTAAATTTTCGTCAAAATTATGTTCATTCTGCTTTAATTGTCTAATTGTTTCGGCTTTGTCGCAAAACGTAAAGGGATGATATGATAACGTATGATCACTGCTCACATCGTATACATAAACACCACTCCATGATTCCCACACAACCACCGCTGGAAGTGGTGTGGAAATAGTAGGCGCATATGCAGAAACAAGCATCACAAAACCTGGAGAAATCATAAACCATATACCTTATGAAGAAAATGCTTATTGATATCAATGTGTGATTCTTTAAAACGCTTAAACATTGTTTTTCTATAGCTTCGTGAAACAAAGTTATTCAATTTAGAACACATTTTATGACTGTAAGTTTGACATTTTTCGAGAATGTTTTTAGCATAGAGCGATATCCGATCAATCGCGTGAGCGTATGAGAAAAAACACAACATATGATGCCAACCAATATTATGCTTACGGTGTTTATGGGAAGAAAGGCTATTTTCAAGCAATAACCATTTTTTGAAGAGTAGTGAGGCTGATTGCTTTGTATAATTCGACGGTCTCAATCTTTTGGGAGAGTATTGATATGAAGTTAAAATCTGCTGTCTGTGAAAGTGTTGTTTATAATCAAAATGGACTATACTGTTATTATGTGTAAAGGACTTGTCCTTTATCACATGCTGCCATAGTTTATAGAAAGGCGATTTGTACTCACTTTCGATTGCTGGTCCATAATAATCAGAGAAGTGCAGTAAGACTTTCACGCTCCGATACCCTATTCCAGCAATCGAACTGAAAAAGGATGCGGTTGTGATAGCTGAGACACAAATAAAAAACTTTTCGTGGTTCAAAGCACATCTCCAAAAGGATAAAATTATCGTAATTCTAATTATGACAACAAATTCGGCAAAAATCGTATATAATTGTGTTAAAAATATGGCAAAGCACAATTCTTTTTTGCAAGGGGAATAAAGAAGTGAATGATCTCAAAAACATGAATCTTGATGAGTTGCAAGAAATGCGGATTCAAATCGATGCAGAATTGAGAAAACGGCAAGAAAGAGAAAAGCAGGATGCACGGCGAAAAATTCTTGAAATTGCCAATACATATGGAATTGATATTGCTGATCTTGTGAGCAAAGAGCGCCATTATAGAAACCCTAATGACCCATGGGAATTATGGAATGGTCGTGGGCGTAGGCCTAAATGGATTAAAGAATGGTTGGAGAATGGTTATACGCTTGAAGAACTAGAAGTAACATAATATATGTGCAGTTTTTGCAAATATAAAGAATCACAAAAGATATGAATTTAAACAATGTATTATTTTAAGTCATTTGATGTATTAAAGGCTACAGTGTTAAAATATTGATTCATTCAATTCAATAAAGTCATAAAAAGCATAAAAATTCACTCAAACGCAATAAATACTACTATAGTAGCCAGTACTCTTCAGTCATGGTCTTCAAAATTCGTCTTTTTTGTATAACAAATTGATTTATAATCATAATTTATCATTGTTCAATTTGATGTATAATCCCAGATATTGTAAGATTTTTTCATTTCAAATCTTTTCATGATGAATCAGTTTTATTCACTTGGCTTGACATTATCAGCAGGATTGGCGTAGGGGTAAAAATTAGTGAGGAAAGGAAGAAAAGTGTCTTTCGTGAACCGCTTTCACGCAAGGGTTATCACAACATTGTTTCTCGAATTCTAATGAGTTCGTCTTGGTATGGTTTGTGGTGGTGGGTTTTTTCTAAAGATTTTCCTAATATCATGCCATATTATTATCGCCTAAAATGCAAAGGTACATAATATGTCATTATTAACTCTTCTTACCAGAGTTCCTATATGGGTCTGGATTTTGCTTTTTTTCTCGTTATGAGGGGAATAAGCGCACTGAAACATCGGGAAATAGACATTAAAAGTCTTTTCCTTTTGCCGATGATCTTTCTTTTTGGGGTGGAAATAGCGTGATTACCGAGCTGGGGAATTCAGAATGGGGTTTAGTATCAATGTTGGCGGGGCTGATCGTTGGTGGCTGGCGTTGGTTGGGTACTCTGGAGTACTGGTCCGCGTTTAAAAGTAAAAGAGGGGACGGATTTAATTATTCGGCCTAGGTCACCGTTAACCCTGATATTCATTATTATTGCATTTGCCACCAAATTTACATTGGTCGTTTTTCGCAAGGTTGATCCGATTCTGAAAGACGCATTGAATTTTAATCTTGTTTTTGGTCTGTTAACTGGAATCATTTGTGGCGTGTTTTGGGGAGGAATGCTAAATTTGTCTTTAACTTCTAAATTCAGTAAATGCCCAGAAGAGTCGATTATTTTGCAGGAACGCAGTCTGGTTTATGCGATTTGATTAATCGCTGATTCTATTTACGAGCTCAAAATATTGTACCTGCTTTTGTATTAAGAGAATGCGTTGAGAAGCATTGTATTCTTCATCTTAAAGAGTTTTGTGCATATATCGCGCCTTCTTATAATGTAGCAAGGGGATGATTTTAATTGAATGAGTATAAAAGAATTGAAAGAGACGAATTTTACTGTATTTGAGGGGCTAACTCTTTCTACAAAACTGATAAATGATTGTTGTAAGTAAATATATTATCAGACACATTCTTTATTTTGAAATTCTGCTTTATCAGAATATGATGAGTAAATGAATCTTTGCCCGAGGCTGCAATAAAGCTATCAATGTCTTCTTTTTTAATACAGTGAGAGGCTTTATAGCACTTACATTGAAGAGCAGCAAAGCTTTCCTCATCACGAATTTTAGCTACCAGATCAATAGCCTATATCACGCTCATCTTTTCTACGTTTTCTAGCTCACTCAAAATAACTTTGAACTGTTTCATAATTCTTGCTTTTGAATAGGGTCTTGCGTTAAATAAGTTTTCACCAGGTTTTCAAAAAGGGTTCCTAGCGCACGAGGAGTTATGGCGTTCTCACAACAGAATTGTAAGAGAGAGCGTAAAGAGATTTTTTTGTTATCGTATCTATGGGATTGGAGAATGATACAGGTAATTCCATTGCTTTAAGGGGTCGATTAATTATTGTCAGAATAATCGAAATGAGGTTTAATAAAAGGATTTACAATAAATATCGAGTACAAAATAATATAAAACCACTTAACAAGCTCATAAATTGTTTAAAAACAAATTTTATAAAAAATGATTATAGACAGTAAAAGAGTGAAATTTACTGACCGTTTTATAGAGTAATCATTTTATGGGTTCATCAAAAGATGATTTAAGATATGCTTTGAATGTCAAAGGAAATATTTTGAAGTGTTTTATCATGGGTTCAAAACAATAGGTTTTGTCTGTTTTAAAGAAATCTTTCTTAGAGCCCATAAGCCCATTTCGTGGTGGTATTTTAGTGAATTGTTTAACGATCAAGTCCGTATACTGATAAATCTATTGTACACTACCATCTTCATGCTGATAAAGGAACAAGCTGGAACATTTTCTTTACTAGCTTCCAACGTATTTACCAGCTTATGGTCTATATATGCACTCATGGTGTTGTGATATCCCTTACATGAAGGCGTTTATGAAAGACATTTTTCTTCCTTTCTTCTCTCATGTTACCCTCATGCCAATTCCGCTTATGGTGTACAAGCCAAGTAAAACAAATGAGTTCAACATACAGTGGTTTGAAATGAGAGAATCTGACAATATTCAGAGGGCGTGATTCATAAGTGAGTAACGAAAAATATTTATTATAAATTCTTTTTCATAATGAATCAATCAAACCATTTCTTTGCATATTGTGAGATAGGTGCAGGGGAACAAAATTGCTTGAGATAAGAAAAGAAATGCTTCTTATGAACCAGATTGGTGTACGAGTGAGCGATATTCGGGGCTTGAAGATACGATAATGGTGCCGGCTCTCATGGTGGCATTGCCTACAATGATTGAACTGTATGGTAATGATTTATGATGATATTGGTGAGGATAATGTCGCTGATTTTTATCTTGTATAAAGCTTAAGAGGCATAAGGTTAAGATGTTGGTGCACAATGAATTTTGTGCTTGGCATTTCATGCTTGTAGTTTTGTTTTTGCCTTTTATGAGTGTTCTTGTGCACTGGGCTTTTGGTGCAATAAGAGACATCTTTTTAAAGAATGCGTGAATGAGCGATAAAGTGCGCATAAACGGGTTATACAATGGCATTTTATACTTTGTATGAGGAGCTGTATGAATACATAAAAGACTGTGATGTTAGGTTTCGCATGATTTTCTGTATAGCATAATGTGTTTTTTAAAACAGTTCATTTCAAAATAAGCAAAAAGCTTCATTTGTGGAAAGGGAAGTTATTATTCGTAGATTGCAACAAGTGAATATGTGTAATGTTACGACAACCCTTGTATGAAGGCGGTTTATGAAAGACATTTTTCCTCCTTTCTTCTTGTGTGGGAGATGGGCAGTTTCAATGTACAAGTTGTTAGGGAATATGAGGGTATAGGGTATTGGCAACTTTATTGTATACTGTCATGATTCCTTCCAAAATCTTGCTGTTTTAAAATCAGTAAAGGGTTGATTTTGATAAAAGAAAATTTTGTTCATAGATTATAAAAATAGATTATAAAAAGTGAAACAGTATGGCTTTTATTCATTTTTCTTAAAGGGGGAGTCCGTGTAAGAGACGTGGGGCATTGGGAGTGAGACCGGACGCTTCCTGAATAAAATACTTTTTCATTTTGGGTGTTTGATTAACAATTCCAAGGCCGGTGTCGCGCAGCATTCGCAAGAGGGGATTATCGTTAGAAAAGAGTTTATTGAGCCAGTCATTGCTCAAAGCCATACGCACAGTTTCAAAACGTCTCCAGCTTTGGTAGCGTTCCAAAGCTGTGAGGGAGCCAATATCAAGCCCCAATCGCGCCGTTTCAATAATCACCTCAGCAAGAGCAGCGCTGTCGCGTAATCCTAGGTTGAGTCCTTGCCCTGCAAGGGGGTGGATTGTATGGGCAGCGTCACCAACGAGAGCAAAACGTGGTTGAATGCATTGACGTGTTAAAGAAAGCTTTAAAGGAAAAGCTTGACGTTCACCATTCCAAGAAAGTTTTCCAAGGCGGTGACCAATGCGTTTTTCAAGTTCTGATTTAAAAATAAGAGCATCAGCGTTAAGATAATATTGCGCAGTTTTATGGTGTTCATTCCATACAATGGCGGATCGATTGCCTTTGAGAGGAAGAAGAGCGAAAGGTCCAGCTGGTAGGAAATGTTGAATTGCTTGCCCATGATGGGGTTTTTCATGTTCAACGGTGCAGATAATGGCTGTTTGTTTATAAGGATGAGAAAAGTTTTTAAGTCCGGCTTTTTCGCGTAATTTTGAATGGGTTCCATCAGCTGCGATGAGCAATTTTGTTTGCAAAATTTCTTCATTGCTTAAAGTGACAGCTGTGCGTTGGTCTTCTTGGTGAAAATCAATGACATGCGTGTTTGTGGTGATCGCGATATGCAGATCTTTTGCACGCTTTTTAAAAGCGTGGATGAGTTTTTTCTGTTCCACCATAGCGGCAAAAGGCTCGTTAGGTGTCACATCTCCTTCAAAGGTTAAAAGAGTTGGTTTAACAGGATCACTTGTGCATGCATCCGTGATGATCATGGAATGAATGGGTTGGGCATGGGAATGTATATATTCCCAACAGTGTAATTGTTTTAACATACGAATGGAAGCGGCAGAAAGAGCGATGGTTCGTATATTAGAAGTAGGAGTATCTTCTTGAGGCGCAGCATCAATGATTTTCATTTTTAAATCAGGAGCTGCTTGTTTGAGCGCTATCGCAAGTGTCAAACCGACAGTTGCGCCTCCTGCAATAAGGAGATCGCATTGTTTTCTATTTTTATAGGATTTTGTATTTTTATCGGGATCAGAATGCACAATGTTTTATTCCATGTTAGGCTTTATTCCGTTGTTGGTAGTTTGCTCATTTTTAAACAGGATATCTTTCTTTCACAATATCTTATTTTTTTCTTGTCTTAAAGGGTGGGTTTTTTCTCTTGCGCTGATTGAGAAAGTTTGGTTTCTCCTTAATTGTTTTTTATGCGGATCACTTAATTGCTATTCACTTCATAATCTCGCTGAGCGTTTTAGTTTTGTGTTTTTTATTTTATATTTGATTTACGTAAAATAAAACTGAAATCAGATTCAGCCGGCATGGTCCTTTATAATCTGTCCAATGTATCTTATGATCCGCATATGCAAGGAAAAGATTTTACTGCGTTTTACATAAGAGGCATTTTTGTGTTTATGATGGTTAAAGCCGTATTAATATTTTGCGGTCATAATTTGCGATTATTATTTTATAACTCTTTCATGTGAACATTTTTTATTTGGAATTCATGGATGCACAAAAATTCGTCTCCTTATGATTCATACGAAGCCCAAAAACCTTATAGTTCGCGGCTCATTGAAATGTTTTTGCGCCAGATTGGTGTTTTTATTGGGCTTGGGCTTTTAGGATTCATTGTTTTTTGTGTGTTTGCTTTAGCGACATGGAATGTTGCGGATCCTTCATTAACATATGCAAGTACAAATAAGATTACAAATTTTATGGGGTGGCCTGGTGCAATCTTTTCAGATTTTGTCATGCAGTTTTTTGGTTTGGCAAGTCTTGGTATTTTGTTGTCACCATTATTTTGGTCTTTTCTTTTGTTGGCACAAAAGAATATTCACAATTTGAGGTTTCGTCTTTTTTTGTGGATTATATCAGCACTTTGTTTTTTAGTTTCTTTTGCTCTCATGACGCCTCTTGTTCCTTTGACCTATTGGCCACTGCCGATGGGTTTGGGAGGTTTTTTGGGAGATAAAGTTCTCAATGTTGTTTCTTTATTCTTTCCTGTCTTTCTTTCGCCTTTTAAGAATGTGCTCTTGGGTGTTGCTATTACTTTATTGGGTTTTTTTATAGCTGCTTTTGCGGGGAATGTGATATGGCGACGCCAGACAAATAAAATAAAAAACGTTCAGAAAAAAGAAACTGTAGATCGAATTTTTAATGTATCAGAAGATATAGAAGAGGCTGAAGAGGAAGAAAGACACGGTTTTTTTGCGACGGCTTTTGGGGCTCTTTTACATCTTTTTTATTGCTTACAAGCGCGTTTTTTTCGTCTTTTCTCCTTAAAAGCGCGTTCTCAAGGGCAAAGAAAATCGTTTGATCGCATTGAACCCATTTTTGGTGATGAAAAAACACAAGGTCAAAAACCTCAAGATAAAGTGTCTGCTTCTCCGAGGAAGAAACGTCTTTTAAAGTCTTTAAAGGTTTCTTCAAATGGTGATTTTCTTCTGCCACTTTTAGATTATCTTGCAGTTCCACCGCCGGCAGTAAGAGATGCAAAACTTTCTCCGGCTGCTTTAAAAGCCAATTCTCAGGAACTTGAGGGCGTTTTGTTAGATTTTGGGGTTAAGGGACAAATTATTGATGCACGTCCTGGCCCAGTGGTCACTTTATATGAATTTGAACCGGCTGCTGGTATTAAGTCTTCTCGTATTATTGGTTTGGCAGATGATATTGCACGTTCGATGCGTGCAGTTTCAGCGCGTGTTGCTGTGGTGCCAGGACGCAATGTAATTGGAATAGAATTGCCCAATGCAAAGCGTGAAATGGTTTATTTAAGGGAAATTTTGCAAGCGCAAGAATTTATGGAGAGCAAAGCAAAGTTAGGACTTGCTTTAGGCAAGACAATAGGGGGTGAGGCGGTTATTACGGATTTAGCAAAAATGCCACATCTTTTGGTGGCAGGGACCACAGGGTCAGGAAAATCTGTTGCTATTAATACGATGATTTTATCGCTTCTTTATCGGATGACACCTGAACAATGCCGTCTTATTATGGTGGATCCAAAAATGCTTGAACTTTCCGTTTATGATGGCATTCCCCATTTGTTAACACCCGTTGTGACAGATCCTAAAAAAGCGGTGATTGCGCTGAAATGGGCTGTTCGAGAAATGGAAGATCGCTACAGTAAAATGTCAAAACTGAGTGTTCGCAATATTGATGGGTTTAATGCACGGGTTAAAGAGGCAGAAAGTCAGGGAGAAAAAATGGTGCGTACCATTCAGGTTGGATTTGACCATGAGACTGGTGAGCCCCTTTATGAGACGGAAACGCTTGATTTTAGTCCTATGCCCTATATCGTTGTCATTATTGATGAAATGGCTGATTTGATGATGGTGGCTGGTAAAGATATTGAAGGAGCAGTTCAACGCTTAGCACAAATGGCACGTGCTGCAGGTATTCATGTGATTATGGCAACCCAGCGCCCTTCGGTTGATGTGATTACCGGAACGATTAAAGCCAATTTTCCTACACGAATTTCTTTTTCTGTGAGTTCAAAAATTGACAGCCGAACCATTCTTGGGGAACAGGGGGCTGAGCAATTGTTAGGACAAGGAGATATGCTCTTCATGATGGGAGGAGGGCGTGTTCAGCGCGTTCATGGACCTTTTGTGGCGGATGATGAAGTGGAACAAGTTGTGGGGCATCTCAAAGCGCAGGCTTTGCCTGATTATTTGGAAACGATTACGCAGGAAACGGCAGAAGATGCTGAGGGTGTTTCTTCAATTTCTCAAGACGCAGATGATCCTTATAGTCAAGCTGTTGCTGTTGTTCTTCGTGACCGTAAGGCTTCAACCTCTTATATTCAACGCCGTTTGGGTATTGGCTACAACCGCGCTGCTTCCTTGATTGAGCGGATGGAAGAAGAAGGTATTATTAGTGCTGCAAACCATGCGGGTAAAAGAGAAATTTTGGTGCCTGCGGAAGAAGAAGCTTTTTGAAATAAAAACCTTTTGATCATTGTTCCAGACAATTGCTTTTCAAGAAATAGAGAGATTTATGATTTTTTCTTTACATAGGGTAAAGGGATGTTTCTTGGGGTGTGTGAAATATTTTTTATGACGAAAAGAACTTTTAGGTTTGTTGGAAACATTGCTTTGGGGCTCTTTTATTCTTCGTGTGGTGATAAGTTGTGTTGCTTTATTGATTGAGCATATGGAGGAAGAAGGTATTATTAGTGCTGCAAACCATGCGGGTAAAAGAGAAATTTTGGTGCCTGCGGAAGAAGAAGCTTTTTGAAATAAAAACCTTTTGATCATTGTTCCAGACAATTGCTTTTCAAGAAATAGAGAGATTTATGATTTTTTCTTTACATAGGGTAAAGGGATGTTTCTTGGGGTGTGTGAAATATTTTTTATGACGAAAAGAGCTTTTAGGTTTGTGGGAAACATTGCTTTGGGGCTCTTTTATTCTTCGTGTGGTGATAAATTTTGTTGCTTTAATTATTTGAATGAATAGAGAGAAAGGGGCTATGTTTAGAAAATTATGTGGAGGGAAGTTTTTGTGCGGGTGGAAATTCAAGCATGGAGGGATTTTTTGAGAGGCCATTGCGTAAGCCACTGTAGAAAATGGCGTGGGTGTTTCTGTCACATTTTCTTCAACGGGTGATTTTTATAGCCACTTCGTTGTTTTTTCATCGTCAATTTTCTTTCATCTTCCATGTTGTTGAGGGGGGGTAAAGTTTCTTGTTTGAATGGTGAGAGAGAAAGAAGCTGCGTTGAGAGAATACTGTGGGTAAACGGAAAAGTTTTTGTGCTTTGAGAGAATAATTTTTTTGAAAATAAAAGTCTTTTGATAGTTGTTTTCGATCATATCTTTTAAAGAAGGATTTTTATTCGTTGTTTATTCCTTAAATGATAGGATATATGAGTATTACTTGGGAGAATTTTTATGAAAATGTCTTTTTTACCACAAAGAATCATCT
Source organism: Bartonella rattaustraliani AUST/NH4 (assembly GCF_000312565.1). Lineage (GTDB taxonomy): Bacteria > Pseudomonadota > Alphaproteobacteria > Rhizobiales > Rhizobiaceae > Bartonella > Bartonella rattaustraliani. The sequence continues at coordinate 43,797 of NZ_CALW02000028.1, read as the reverse complement.
TTGGATTTTTAGGGATGATGACTTTTTGGTGCTTCACTTTTCCTGCTTTTTCACAATCATCTCATAAAGTGGTACGGGCACAGAATATTGCTGATCACTTTGCGGCAATTAAAACAATGACAGGTGATTTTATTCAGTTTAGTCCACAAGGAAAAATGTCTCAGGGGACATTTTATTTAGAACGTCCAGGGAAAATTCGTTTTATTTATAAAAAAATACCTTTACAAATTATTACAGATGGTCAATTCATTGGTATTAATAATCGTGCTCTCAATACTTGGAATTTCTCGCAGCTTTTTAGAACGCCGATGAAGTTTTTGTTGGACAATAAAATTGATGTGTCATCAGGGCGTTTATTCGCATTTCGTGAAGACCCAGGAGCGGTGACCATTGTTTTAAGGGATAGAAGCATTGGAGCGGGGCAAATAAGAATGGTTTTTGATTCTAAAAGTTATGCGCTACGGCAGTGGACAATTGTGGACCAACAGAATTTAGAAACGACTGTTCAAATCATGAATGTGCGGACAGGGGTGAGATTTACTGATGGTATGTTTAAACTTCCTTCTCATAAATGATGTGATGTTATGCCATCAGAATTGAAACAGATGTCTTTGCGTGTTGCCACTTGGAATATTAACTCTATTCGTTTGCGTCTTGCGCAAGTTTTGCAGTATTTAGATCTATTTTCTACGGATGTTTTGTGTTTACAGGAAACGAAATGTCCAGATACGTTGTTTCCCATTGAGGCTTTTGAGGCGGTTGGTTACAAGCATATCGCATTGAGTGGGCAAAAATCCTACAATGGTGTGGCAATTGTTTCACGTTTGCCTTTTAAAAATGTTGAAAAGCGTTTCTTTTGTCAAAAGCAGGATTGTCGTTATCTTTCGGTTATTGTTGAAGCTGGTGGGAGGGATGTTCGCATTCATAATTTTTATGTTCCCGCTGGAGGTGATGTGCCTGATGCTGAGGTGAATGAGAAATTTCGTCATAAACTTGATTTTTTAGAAGAAATGTTTTCCATTCGTGCTGATCAGGAAAATGGACTTTCTTCTCTTTTGGTGGGTGATTTAAATATCGCTCCTTTAGAAGATGATGTTTGGTCTCATAAGCAATTGTTAAAGGTTGTCAGTCACACACCCATTGAAACAGAGCGTTTACAAGCTTTATGTTCCCAAGGTGGATGGATTGATCTTATGCGTATGTATATTCCTGTTCCTACCAAGCTCTACACATGGTGGAGTTATCGTGCACGTGATTGGGCGCTTGCTGATCGTGGCCGGCGATTGGATCATATTTGGTCTTCTCCTGATTTAGCGTCTTTTGTGTCTGATCTTGCAATTTTTCGTCATGCACGGGGGTGGGAACAGCCCTCAGATCATGTTCCAGTACAAACTGTATTTAACTTTTCGCGCTGAGTTGGCCATAGGAAGAGAGTTAATGAAATCTTCATGGTCTCACTTTTAAAAAAGTGCTGAGGGCATAAAAGCAAAGAAAAATCTTGGATGCATTTCTTGAAAAAGCTTGTTTTATTGTATTTTTGCATTTTTTGATTTGCTGATTGGTTATCATTTTCAGAAGAAATTTTTAAAATCCTCTCTATTTTGGGGAAACAAACTGCTCTGATGAATGGAGGAGTGATTGTGCTGACTTTTGTATATTTTATACAAATTGTATTTAATTTTACATTGCGTTTGTAAAAACAATAGAAGATATGAAGTATTCATGAACAAGTTCTTTAAAAGAAATGGAAAAATGGAGGTAGGGTAAAATTTTTAAAATGCGTTTCTTATAATATTTTGACTTTATAGTATTTTTACGTTTTTTCTTTGTTTTTGATGTGTGATTTTTCCCCCTTTCTAGAAGTTTTTTTTAAAGTTGCGTTCGTTTAATATAAGAAAATGTTCAGATAATCAGGTGCTTCATTGTGCTTATTTTTGTGCAATTTGTATAAGCTGTATTTGATTTTTTACGCTAAGTTTGAAATAAGAATGATAGTAAACAAAGTATTAACGAACTGATTCTTAAACGAAGCGGAAGAATGGATGCGGAGCAAAAATCTAAAATGGGGCGCTTTAAGAGATGTATTTTCTATTGCTTTTTTATCCCTTTTGATACTTTCGGGATGTATGGTTGGTCCTAACTACAAGAAAACATTTTTTAAAGTTCCCTCAGTTTGGGGCGAACAAACGGATCAGACAGATGGGAAGCCGATGACTCTTGCAGGGTGGTGGCGGCGTTTAGATGATCCTGTTTTAAATCTGTTAATGGATGATGCAATTGCAGGGAATAATAATGTTGCCATTGCTAAAGCGCGCATTCGTGAAGCGCGTGCAAGTTTAGGGCAAGCTGTAGGGTCTCTTTTGCCTAATATATCAACGTCTATTTCTGGAACACGCAGCGCTGAACAATCTGATACATCTTTTTTGGGGCAGTATCGTGGTAGTTTTGATGCCAGTTGGGAGCTTGACCTTTTTGGCGGGCATAAACGGGGGGTTGAAGCAGCGCGTTATGGTTTTGAAGCTGCGGTGGAAGATATGCGTGCGACAATGGTAACTCTGTTGGGAGATGTCGCACTAAACTATGTTCAAATGCGTGGTTTGCAACAAAAATTATTGATCGTGCGGAAAATCGCTTCATCACAGCGTCAAACATATCAATTAATGTGTGCTAGACTAAAAGCTGGTGATGTTGCTGAGCTTGATGTTTCAAATGCGCGTGCACAGGTAGAAAGCACAGAAGCAGATATATCACAAATAGAAGCGAATTTGGCTGTGAGTATTCATCGCCTTTCTGTTTTGACTGGTCGTGTGCCGATGGCTTTGAAGGAACTTTTGCAAAAAAATGTGCAGCAAGCGAAAATTCCACAGCCAAAATGGCCGATTCCAGCAGGAATTCCAGCTGATATTTTGTTAACACGTCCAGATTTACGACGGGCAGAGCGCCAATATGCGCAAGCTACGGCGCGGATTGGTCAACGTCAAGCGGATCTTTTTCCATCTTTGAGTTTAACAGGGAGTATTTCAACCGTGGCAACGGCCATTGGGCAATTATGGAAAGATTCAACGGTTGCATGGTCTTTTGGTCCAGGTCTTCGCTTTCCCATTTTTAACGGGGGGCAGGTTGTCGCTTCTGTTGCGGTAGCGCGTGCGCAGCGCGATCAAGCTTTCCTTTCTTATAGGGCGTCTGTCTTGGGTGCTTTAGAAGATGTAGAAAATGCTCTTGTGAAATTAACTAAGGAAAGACAGCGCTTAAAAAAACTCGTTGTTGCCAATACGGCTTCTTTGCATTCTTTAAAACTTTCACGACGCCTTTTTAAAAATGGGAATACGAGTTTTCTTGAATTATTAAACGCTAATCGTTCTTATTATTCTTCACAAATGGCTCTTCAAGACTGTCAGGTTTCTTTGGTTACTCAATATATTGGGCTGATGAAAGCCTTGGGAGGTGGTTGGGATGGTATCGTTGAGGTTTCCCATTCAGAGGTGGTTGATCATGTTGCCTCTTCACGTATGAAGGTAGAGAAATGAAAAAAAAATTCCTTAAAAATTTCATTCTAAAACGCAAAAAACTTTCCTTCTTTCTAGCGGCTCTTTTGCTCATTATTTTTCTTTTATTTTTGCGTTCTCTTTTTTGGGGAACATCCTCGTCAGTTTATATGACAGCAGTGGTAAAGCGTGGGGATATTGAAGAAAGTGTTTTGGCGTCTGGCATTGTACGTCCCTATCGATTGGTTGCTGTCGGTGCGCGTGCAACCGGGCGTATTGTGTCCATGCGTGTTTCGCCTGGTAGTGTTGTGAAAGAGGGAGATCTTTTGGCAGAAATTGATCCGGTAGATCAAAAAAATGACCTGAAGAGAAAAAAAGCTGCATTATCGCATTATTATGCCAGTTTAGGAGAACAAGAAGCTTATCTTTCTTTGGCACAGAAAAATTTAGAGCGTCAAAAACAAATGATTGAAGCACGCGCAGTTTCACGCGCGAATTTTGATGAGGCGGCGACACAAGTAAAAATACGTGAAGCGCAAATTGCGCAACTTAAAGAACAGATTATACAAGCACAAATTGATGTGGAGAGTGCAGAGGTCAATTTGGGGTATACACGTGTGACGGCTCCTTCGGGGGGAACTGTTTTAGCAACAGTTGTTGAAGAAGGGCAGAACGTTAATGCCGTTCAATCGGCACCAACAATTGTTATTTTAGGGGATTTGTCAAAAATGACCATTAAAGCACAAATCTCAGAAGCTGACGTTCTTAAAGTTCATGCTGGACAACCTCTTTATTTTACAGTTTTAGGAAATTCACAGCGCCGATATGAGGGAACTTTAGAAAGAGTAGAGCCAGCGCCTGAATCCATTAGCGCTGATGTGAGTATTAACCCTGGCATGGGAGGAGGGGCTGGTTTATCCGCTATCTATTATAATGGGATTGTGCATGTTGATAACAAAGACAACTTTTTGCGCACCTATATGACAGCTCAGGTGCATATTATCTTAGGACGTGCTCAGAATGTCTTGTTGGTTCCAAGTGATGCTTTGCGCGATCTGACAAATGAAAATAAAGCATGGGTCTCTGTTTTGGAAGAGAAAAACAAAGTGGTTTCTAGAGAGGTGACAATTGGACTGAATAATAAAGTCATGGCTGAAGTTGTTTCAGGACTGAAGGAGGGTGAGGTGGTTATTACAGGTTTGCAAAGTGGAATGAAGTCTGAATCTTCTGATGTCCATAATGAAGATGAGATGTAGTCCATGAAAACAAAGCAAGAAGAGGCGGTTATCGTTTTAGAAAATATTGTGCGTAAATTTTCTGCCGGAGAGAAATTTGTTACGGTTTTGAAAAACATTAACCTTACGATTAAGCGTGGTGAAATGGTTGCAATTGTGGGCGCTTCTGGTTCAGGAAAATCCACATTGATGAATATTTTAGGCTGCCTCGATCGACCAAGTTCAGGGCACTATTTGATTTCAGGGAAGGAAACAGCGCATCTTTCTGGTGATGAATTGTCAGCTTTGCGGCGCAATCATTTTGGGTTTATTTTTCAGCGCTATCATTTATTGGGGGAATTGACAGCGCTTGGGAATGTTGAAATGCCCGCTATTTATGCAGGTTGTGCACCGGAGGTGAGAAAAAAGCGTGCAAAAGAGCTTTTAACTCGATTAGGTATGGGGAGCCGTATCAATCACCGTCCAAACCAGCTTTCAGGTGGTCAACAACAGCGTGTCTCTATTGCGCGGGCACTGATGAATAATGCGGAGGTTATTCTTGCCGATGAACCAACTGGTGCATTAGATACAAAAAGTGGGCAAGAGGTGTTGCGTATTTTGGACGAACTGCATCAAGAAGGGCGCACAATTATCATGGTGACACATGATATGCATGTGGCTAAAAGAGCAGAGCGCATTATCGAAATTAGTGATGGAGAAATTATCTCGGATACTCTTTCAAAGGTTGCAAAAAAAGAAACGGATGATCAACCTTTTCATGAAAAACAAAATCTGCAAGTTCAGAAACGGCTTGGTACGTTTCGTTCTTTTGTGGAGCGTTTTCGTGAGGCGTTTGTTATGGCTTTGTTGGCAATGAATGCACATCGGTTGCGGACGTTTTTAACAATGCTTGGGGTGATTATCGGTATTGGGGCCATTATTGCAATGGTGGCTTTGGGGAATGGAACGCGGGAAAAAATATTGGAAAATTTTAAGAGCTTGGGTTCTAATACATTGACAATTTTTCCAGGGAAAGGCTTTTCTGATCCACAAGCAGATAAAATCACTAGTTTGGTTGAAGCTGATGCAGAAGCTCTTTCTAGGCTCCCTTATATTTCTGGTGTAACACCTCAGCTTTCTGTGAGTGCGAAGGTGCGTTTTGGTGCAGTGGAAGCCAATGCTATGATTTCTGGGGTAGGAGAACAGTTTTTTCAAACTCAGGGAATGGAGATTGTTGAAGGACAGTTGTTTGATAAAAAAAGTGTCCATGACCGGTCGGTTGATCTTGTGATCGAAAAGAAAGCAGTTTCTGTGCTTTTTCCCCATAGCCGTGAAAGCCCACTTGGAAAAATTGTCCACGTGGGGAAAGTTCCAGCGCGTATTGTGGGCGTTATTGCTTCACAAAATAAAGGAAGTGCGTCAAGTACGTTGCAGATTTATTTGCCTTATACAACAGTGCAAACGCGTTTTTTGGGAACAACAGAGGTTCGTGCAATTATGGTTAAGATTGCCGATCATATTGATTCACATTTGGCAGAAACAATGGTTAAGCGTTTTCTTATTATGCGGCATGGTGAAAAAGATTTTTTCATTACAAATTCAGAATTCTTTCGTAAGCGTATTATGGAAAGTACGCATATCTTAACGCTTCTTGTGTCTTCAATCGCAGCAATTTCACTGATTGTGGGTGGAATTGGGGTGATGAATATTATGCTGGTCACTGTTTCTGAGCGGATCAATGAAATTGGCGTGCGTATGGCAGTGGGGGCACGACAGGGCGATATTTTGTTACAATTTTTAATTGAAGCAATTTTGGTTTGTGTCATTGGTGGTGGTTTGGGAATTCTATTTGGGCTTTCTATTGGAGGCTTGTTTTTACTGTTTAAGGCGCCCATACACTTGATATACACGATTGATTCCGTTATTCTCTCTCTTACTTTTTCAACCATCATTGGAATATGTTTTGGCTTTTCTCCAGCCAGGCAGGCTTCACGGCTTGATCCCGTTGTGGCTCTTGCACGTGATTAAGTTTTGACAATTGGCAGGGAATATGAATTGTAAGGAACATGGTGTTCTTGTGCGTTTTCGTACGGCAAGCTTTTGTCAAAGGGGAGGAGCAAAAATGATAGTTTTGAAAAGTTTCTACTTTAACCCAACAGCTTTAGGATATGACAGGGGCTGAGGATATTTTTACTGCATTATTGTGCGTGATAAGAAGTCTGTAAGCGGTTTTTGATTAAGTAGGGGGGCAAAGTGTTTTATAAAAAGCCAGCACATCTTTTCAATCTATTGCAGGTCTATTAATCACTTTATGGCGTTGTTTTCCTAAGAGAGCATGTGCTTTGGCTGTTGTTTGTAAATCAACAACCAATTCTAATGCAGCAGCACATTTAAAACAAAACGTAAGATGAACAGGTGTGTTCTCTGTTGTTGCAGCTTTTGTTGGTCATATGGGGGCTAGTGTATTGTGTATATCTGTTTGTATGATTTCTAAAATGGAAAGACAGCTTCATTTGGGGAGTACATAAAGTTGTAAAGATGAAAACCAATATCCAGATTTATCATCATTCTTTAATTCAGCTTTACGGCTTTTAAAAGTTTCTAAGGCAATGTCTTTTAAGTAATGAAAATACCGCATTGTCTTACGCTTTTGTTTCTCACGTTCTTTAATGAGGGCACGTCTTCACGCAAAACACAATGCCACCCACGTTGCATGTTCACGGGCTTGTTTTAAAGAGATTTCTATGGCGCCTCTCTTAGAGCTCCTAAGCCCATTTTACGGTGTCGTCTGTGAATTGTATAACTATAAATCCATTGAGCGCCACCATCTTCACGCTTATGAAGGGTTAAGCCGGCACTATCATTTTTTTTACCAGTTCGTGGTATATTCACTTGTTTCATAGTATTGCGACAGCTCTTGCATTAAGACGATTCATAAGAGGCATTTTTCCTCTTTTCCTTTGTAATTTTATCCACATGTCAATCCCGCTTATGGTGTAAAACCAAGTGAATAAAATTGATTCAATATAAAGTGATTTGAGATGAGAGAATCTTATGGGTATTCGGGGTTATGATTCAAGGTGAGAAACGATAAAAAATCATTATGAATCAATATGTTGCCTATGAAGTACAAGCTAAGTAAAAAAATTGACTCAACAACAAGGAGGTTTAAAATGAGGGAAGCTTACGGGTATTCGGGGTTGTTATTCAAGGTGAAGAATGACAAATCATTTTTATAAATCAATATGTTGTAGTTATTTTCACAGTTTTAAAAGGGATTGTTCATAGAGCGCTATCAGTTTGATTTTTATCCCTATAATGCAAAGAATTTATGCAAACCGTTAAAGTAAACATAGGCAAAGATCAAAATGCAGTTCTTATATAGACTTGAAGTGTTTTGATATATTGGAAGAGAAGAATGCGAATTTGATTAACCTGTTGTATGCTGTTCTCAGCTTTACTCTGTTTTACAGGATAGGCAATAAAATTGATATCAGGCATTAAATATTTAAGTTCACGCAAAGAGCGCCACATATGATAATCGTGGGTGACGATATAAACTGTGGTATAGTGATGTTTTTTGATCCAGTCTGCACTTTCCTTTGCATTTCCTTGTGTATTAATCGCTTTATGCCCAAGATCAACGCAACATGTGAAAAGTCGTGATGTAATATGCGTGTTATGCATGAGATTTTTGAGATTGGTTGTTGCATTGACTCCACTGATTAAGAGTCGTGAACCAAGCCCCTTTTGTAAAAGCTGCAGTCCTGTCTCTATGCGGTTTTCTCCACCTGTGAGAACAATAATTGCTTCTGCTTTTGGTAAAGGGTTTGGTGGTTGAAGTCGCTCTGTTTTTTCAGAAAAAACAACAAAACCAACACAAAAGAGAAGAACAATCATTAAAAGAGTCAGCGCTGTTGGTGGAAAATAGCGAAACAATTGGTGGAGATGCAACCTTGTATAGAGGGTATGTTTTTCCAGTGAATGCTCTAAGTTGTTTTCTGTCAAGGGTTTGGAATGGTACGAATTGTGGGTCATAAAATTAAAATAAGCCATTTTCACATTGATCGATTTTTTTAAGTTGTGCAAGAATGGTCATACGGTTTGTGAGTGTGGTAAGAAGAGAAACAAACAGAATAAGGCTTATGATTTTTCCATAGGGAAGAGAGTTCATGGAGAAATGTCCGAACATTGCCATAATTTGGCTGGCTTCAACTCGGCCTAGGTTATAGTTTGTCCAAAAGGTAAAAGCAGAAAACAGAAGTACACTTGCAATGCCACCGTATAATGCGCCACACAGTGCCGTTTTAAAAAAATGCCAGTCAAACTGTCGTGCAATGAAAAGGGTTTCAGTACCGAGAAAATATAAGACATTGATAATATGTGCATTCTCTGCCAATGCATTGCGTGTGGCAAAGATCACTGTGAGTATGAGTGAACCTAGAACCAATGCTAAAATTGAAAAACCAATGAAAACAGTTGTATGTGCCATTGTTCTAAAACGGTCTATCCAAATATGGTGATCATCAAATTGTCCCCCCGGAATCTGTGTTTTGACTGCCTGGTCGATGGCTTGAAGGTCTATTTCTTCATTCTCTTTCAGCGTTATAACAATAAGGCGCGGAAGAGGAAATTCCTTTAAACTTAACCCCTTCCCAAGCCATGGTTCGAGCAATTTTTCAGTTGCTTTTTGGTCAACGATTTTTGCATCTTGTACACCATGAAATGTTTTGACCAATTGAACTGCCTCATGAAGAGATTTTTCAACATCAACATTTTCAATGGGGTGTATTTGAATGGTTGCTTCGCGACTTATCTGATTGCTCCAATTGTTTGCAGCACGTTGTACGAAGTCAACACCAATCAATGTGAGGCTTGAGAGAAATGTCATAATCGCAATGACAGCAACCAATGCTTTTCCAGAAATGTTCCCACTGGGAATAATAGAAGTTGTCTTTTTATCTCTTGTAAAAATTGGGAAAGATTTATTCATGAATTGTCATCCGTGCGTTATGGAGAAGCATACGCCGTGCTGCAACCTGTTCCATTAATGCGATATCATGGGTGGCAATGATGACAGCGGTTCCAAAACGGTTTAATTCAATAAACAAACGAAGAAGGCGTTTTGCCAAAGGGGGGTCAACATTGCCTGTTGGTTCATCAGCAAGCAGGATTTCAGGTTGATCAATGAGCGCACGGGCAATTGCGACCCTTTGTTTCTCTCCTCCTGAAAGAACTGGTGGGAGAACGTGAATATGATTGCCAAGACCTACCCAACTAAGAAGATCTTCCACTTCACTGCGATATGTTGCTTCTTCTTGCCCTTTGATGCGTAAAGGGAGGGAAACATTTTCATAAATGGTCATATGGTCGAGGAGACGAAAGTCTTGAAAAACGACACCGATACGTCGTCTTAAGGCGGGAAGCTCTTGCCGTTTAAGCAATGCTGTATCTACGCCAAAGAGATCAATATGACCGCGCGTTGGTTTGAGCGCTAAAAACATAAGGCGCATCAACGACGTTTTCCCCGCTCCAGAGGCGCCTGTTAGAAATTGAAATGACCCAGGAGGAATATGGAAGCTAATGTCACGAAGGACTTCAGGGCCCATTCCATAGCGCAAACCAACATTTTCAAAATGAATCACTTTTCGTTACCACTTCTGCTTTTATCTTGCATCATTGTAAAGACTTGCATCTTCATCACTTCAAATTTACGTTTTGTTTATAGCTTACGTTTTTGCTCGTTGTTCCCCACTTGTTGTTGAAGAATATTGTCTGGCAAAATATGATCAATAGTTGTTTTTCCTTATTTTACCTTTGTTGATAACTTTAGCAGGAATTCTAAGGTGATTCTAGCAGAAACATGAGAGCTGTCCTTACTGTTTTTTGTTTAATGGTTGTCTTTATTGTTTTGTGTGAGGGAAAAGAACTTTTGCTCTTATTCTTCTTTTAAGCTCTTGTTTTCTTTATAGTTCACAATTCTTAATATTTTTTCTTTAACGGTTTGTTGTTTAGACGAGGGTATCTGTTTGCATAAGTGGTTGGTTCAGTTTGGAAATGTCCGTAGAGTTTGAAAGGCTCTTGATTGTTGTATAACAACGTGATACCATCATTTAAAGTTTTCATAATTTTGAAATTCGAGTGAGGATTCTGAAGAGGAAAAGTCACTCATTTTTTTTATCATAAATTCATAGAGATTATTCGCTTGCACTTTGTAAGAGTGGTTAGAGGTAAAAGCGGTTAAGGTGTAAACAAGATTATCTAACTGGCATAAAGAGACTTCTCATGAACGTTATTCGTGCAAAAGTCTCTAAAGCAATGTCTTTAAAATCTCTTTAAGATAATGAAGATGGCACATTGCTTCACGCTTTTGTTTTTCACGTTTTTTAACGGAGTTGGGACTTTCACGCAAAACAGAACACCATTGTGTTGGTTATGCGTACGCTTGTTTTGTTGCATGGTCACGAGTTTTTTTGAAAGAGACTTCGCTTCGGGCTTGCAAGCTTATTTCACAGCGGTGTTTTCGTGAATTTTATAATGATAAAGCCAAAGCCATGAATGATAAAGCTATTGCGCACGATTCTCTTTATGTTTATGTGGCTTTATGTTTATGTGGGTATAACTTTAACCCTTATGCAGGGAAACGTCGGCACTATCACTGCCGTGTATTAGCTGATGTTTATACAGCCTTTTGTTACATTGTATATTTATCGGCTCATGGTGTTGCGACAGCCTTTGCATGAAGGTGGTTAGAAGTCTTTTGCAAGGCGGTACATGAAAGATCTTTTTCCTCTCGTTTTTATCCGCATGTCAATCTTGCGGATAGTGTATAAGCTAAGTGAACAAATTTCTTCAACATAAGGAAGTTTGAAAGGGGAGAAGCTTATAAAGGCAGTATTTGGGGTTGTGATTTAAGATGAATAATGAAAATATTCATTATAAATCAATATATTATCAAAAATAAAAGTGCTACAAGACCAACACTCAAACAACAACCTAGATTCCCCCTTAACACCCATTCTTGTATGGAATACCTCACGTCTCCAAACTGTTTGAATCCTCCATTCGCTTTCAAGCCAAAAAGTGCATTTCCTAAAGCTTAACTCCGTAGGCTCTCAAAAGCAGACGGAATATTGTAAGCGGGTAAAGAGAATAATATTTCCAGTTTGTGTCCTTAAAGATAACTTTAACGCAAATACTGCAATTGCATAAAGGCTAAAGTTATCCCTTGGTTTTCCGTTAATGCGTCGCTTCTTTAATTTTGACGATTGGCAATAAGATCATCAACAACTTGTGGTTCGGCAAGGGTTGAAGTATCTCCTAGATCGTTGAAATTATTTTCAGCAATTTTTCGTAAAATACGTCTCATAATTTTTCCCGATCGCGTTTTTGGTAGGTCAGGGGCGAACTGAACTTTATCCAATATGGCAATGACTCCAATTTCGTTGCGGACATGATCAATAAGCTCTTTCTGTAACTCTTCACTTGGAGTTGTTCCTTCCATTAAAGTGATGAAACTGTAAATTCCTTGTCCTTTAATGGGGTGTGGATAACCCACAATAGCAGCTTCTGAAACAGCTGGATGAGCAACAAGGACTGATTCAATTTCAGCTGTTCCTAACCGATGTCCAGAGACATTGAGAATGTCATCAACTCGTCCTGTAATCCAATAATAGCCATCACTGTCGCGTTTACAGCCATCGCCTGAAAAATACTTTCCTTTGTAGACAGAAAAATAGGTTTCAATAAAGCGCTCATGATTATTGTAGAGGGTTCGCATTTGACCAGGCCATGAGCCTGCGATGCAAAGATTGCCTTCCGCTTCTCCTTCCAAAATATTGCCTTTGTCATCAACGATTTGGGGGTGCACACCAAAAAAAGGCCGTGTTGCTGATCCTGCTTTGAGGGGTGTTGCACCAGGAAGAGGTGTAATCATATACCCTCCTGTTTCTGTTTGCCACCATGTATCAAGAATAGGACAGCGACTATTGCCAACCGTATGATAAAACCATTCCCATGCTTCTGGATTAATCGGTTCTCCCACGCTGCCTAAAAGACGCAGCGAGGTTCTTTTAGAGTTCTCGACAAATGAATTTCCCGCTCCCATTAATGCGCGAATAGCCGTTGGTGCGGTGTAGAGCGTATTCACTTGATGCTTATCGACAATTTTCCAAAATCGGCTTTGGTCAGGAAAATTGGGTGTACCTTCAAACATTAAAGTGGTCGCACCATTGCATAAAGGACCATATACTAAGTAAGAATGCCCGGTAATCCAGCCAATATCAGCAGTACACCAGTAAACTTCACCAATATGATAGTCAAAAACATATTGATGTGTCATCGAAGCATAAACAAGATAACCAGCTGTTGTATGCAAAATGCCTTTAGGTTTTCCTGTTGAGCCCGAGGTGTACAGAATAAAAAGAGGATCTTCAGCATTCATCTTTTCTACTGGGCAATCTGGGCTGGCATCAGAGACTTCGTCATGGTACCAAAAATCACGTCTCTCTTCCCAATGAATTGTTCCATTGGTCCGTCGTATAACCATGACTTTATTGACTTGAACATTCTGTTTAGCCGCGATGTCAATCGCATGATCAACAGTGTCTTTTAGATTGATCACTTTTTTGCCACGAAAACCTTTATCTGCGGTAATGACAAAGCTTGATTGGCAATCAACAATGCGTCCTGCTATTGCTTCAGCAGAAAAACCAGCAAAAATAACCGAATGAATGGCACCAATGCGGGCACAGGCGAGCATGGCATAGGCGGCTTCAGGAATCATAGGTAAGTAAATGGTAACTTTGTCACCTTTTTTTATACCGTGCTTTTTTAAAATATTGGCAAAACGGCACACATGTTCATAAAGTTCATGATAGGTTATTTTTTTATCATGATAAGGATTATTGCCTTCCCAAATCAATGCAACTTGATCACCACGGTCTTTTAAATGGCGATCAATGCAGTTATAGGCAACATTGGTTATTCCATCCTCGTACCATCGGATCGATACATTATCATGAAAGGAAGCATTTTTTACTTTTGTATAAGGTTTAAACCATTCAATACGTTGACCATGTGTTGCCCAAAAGCTTTCTGGATCATTGATACTCTCTTTATACCATTGTTGATAGGTTTCTTCGTCAATCAAAGCATGTTTTTTGATATGATCTGGTACTGGATAGATTTTTTCAGACATTCGTTCCCTCTCTTTTGTTGTTTGGGAAAGTCCGCTCTTATGTTCTTGTGTTTATTAAACAGAATTTCCGCGTGGACTTTTTGTTGAAAGAAAAGCCTCATTTGTAGAGTAGACTAGATTACAGGCATTTGTGCAATCAATTTTTGAAAATTAACGAGGTTATTTTTAAAAGGGGATTTTTATTGCGATCTTTTGCTGCTCAAACGGGGAGAGTAATTTTCACCATGCACCTTAAATTGTAAAAGCAGCTTAAGAGCTTTCTGATATATTTTGCTTTGGTTTGGTGAAAATGAACTTGTTCATGAGTCTCATATGAGAAATGAAATGGAATTGAAGTGAATGGGGTGGAAGGAACTGTAAAGCTGTTTTTGAAGAGAGAAAGGCGCAGAAGTCCTTCACGCAAAACAGAGCACCATTGCATAGTATATACTTGTTTTGTTGCATAGTTATGTGCTTGTTTTAAAGAGAACTCTTTTCGTGCTTGCAAGCCTATTTCACGGCAGGGTTTTCGTGAATTGTATAACGATAAAGCCAAAACCATGAATGATAAAGCTATTGCGCACTGCTGTCTTTCATGTTTTATGGGGCTTTATGTTTATGTGGGTATAACTTTACAATTATGAAGAGATAAGTTGGCACCATCATTTTCGTGTACGAGCTCATATTCATACAGCCTTTTGTTGCATTGTATATTTAGCAGCGTCATGGTGTTGCGATAACCCTTGCATGAAGGTGGTTAGAGGCTTTTTTCAAGGTGGTTTATGAGAGACATTTTTCCTCCTTTCTTCTCTCGTTGTATCCTCTTATGTCAACCGCGTCTATGACGTATAAGCCAAGTGGTTATCATTCATTCAGTATGAGAGGCGGTATGATAAGAGAATCTTACCGGTATTTGGGGTTATGATTCACGGTGAATAATGAAACTTATATCATTATAAATTCATGTGGTGGCAATGGATTCCAGTCATGCTACGCAGGATATATAGGCATGGGTTAAAGATTATCCTCAATCTATTTTGCGTACTGGCAGTGCTTTGGCTATGTTTTGCCCAAAAACGTTCTGAATCATTGGTATCTCCTGCTACCATTGTTGATAGATTTCTTCGTCCATCAAGGAATTTTTTTGATATGGTTTGGTACTGGATAGATTTTTTCAGTTATGTTTCTCTCTTTTAATTTATTGTTTGGAAAAATCAGCCATTGTGTTTTTATATTTGTGGCAGCGTTCCAAAAACTTTTCATTTTGAGATTATACTACATTTTGAGGTTAAACTAAATAACAAAAATTGGAGTAGTGAATTTTTAAAATCTGATATTTTGGTCTTCAAGAGAGTATTTTATGCTCATTTAGGATATTTAAATGCGGCAGAACCTATTGTAGCCAAGAGCTTTTTATAAAAGCATCAAGATGTTAAAAAATATCACATAAAATAGAAAAATGAAGAGGACTTCATAGGTGGTCAATTTGAATATTTTTTGTAGGCACGCGTTTTAAAAGAATAAATTTAATAAATATTAATATAAGCCAAAATATCTAAACAAACTGTCTATAATCAATAGCGCAACTCCTCCTGATAATGATGCAATGATAGCTAATTTCCAACTTATCCCATAGAATACTCTAATAGTAGGAACATATAGAGAGACAAACACAATAAGCACGCAAAGCATTCTTATGATTTCATAATGAACATTTATTATAACAAAGCCCTAGTTGTAATCTAAGCCAAAATATCTACGCGAAAAATCAGAAAGAAAGGGTATAATAACTGCCGATAATGCTACTATAATAGAGGCCCTCCAATCCTTACTAATGAATATTTTAAAAAGAATGGCAACTATAGGAGTAATTATAATGAGCTTGAAAAACAATCTTACAATTTCATCGTGAATATCCATTATAATAAAATCCTAATTACAGTATATGATACGAATAGATATCTCTGAAAATTATTTTATCCATAAGTCTGAGAAAGTTGTTTGGTGTATTTTTTCGAATATTTTTACATAATTACTCATTTCAGAGATATCATTGTAGGTATTCTCTATGGATTAGAACCAACATTTACGAGCTTTCCCTATAAAGCCCCCAACGGCACCTCCTATGAATCCCATTGTCAAACCTCTCACCCCGCTCCCCTAAAAATGCACCTGCTGGTCCTCTAGTTATAGTACCTGAAAGTGCTCCGGTTAGTCCCAATCCAGCGCCTGCTTGAAGGCCTTGAAAACTCATCTCAGAAGTAAAATCGTTAAAGCCATATGCATTTCTATGAGTAGGTCTTGAATTGTGCGAATGACAAAAAGAATGACTTGTAGCCCTATGACCAAATGTCTTGAATGAACCGAACATATTAATCCCCCCCTTGAACTATCTACATTATGGTTATCACGCATTTTAGAATAGTGTCAAACATATTTTAAAAATGGAAATAAAAATAATTTGATAAATAATGAAATACATTATTTTGTATATGAAACCTTTTAATAATGTAAGAATATTACTTATTTTATTCTCAATGATAATATCCTATTTTTCTTCATTAAAGCTTGAAATGAGAAGAATTTTGCATCTGAAAAATTGGTATTTTTTTAATTTGCAAGCATAACAAGGGAATATATTTAGCATTGAACTGAGTTGTGTTGTTATTGTTTGTACGCATGAATTGAGCTTTATACTTTTTGTGATTGTTGTGTGCATCTTGCCCTTTTCAGGGTGTAGAAAACCTCTATGTTACCATTTGTTTATGATTGCTATCATGATGTTTAGAATGGTTTTCTCTGTTCACTTCGGCATTTGAAGTACTTATTGTGCCCAAGGGACTTACACGAGAAGTGAAGTGCCGTATTGATAACCATAAGCCTTTTTCTTTTTTGCTTTATGTCACTGCTAAGTGGTAGACGTATTGGATAAGTTGAGAAAATTCGTGTTTTTAAATGGAAATCATTGTGATAAGCGTGCTGAATATTCTTTTGGGATTATTGATTTCACGACAGTTTTTTTATTCATGCGCACGCCTCTATATTTTTATTATTTTGCTTTGAGATGTCTATCCAGGATTTCTTTTTTGCGGCGCTTTTGGTGGAATGGTGATGAGAGAGGGGGGAGGTAGAAGACTAAAGTGCGAGAATATGAAAGCCAAATTTCAGGGCTCTTTTGAAGTCATTATACGTATTGGGTATGTGCTGGTGAGAAGTTTTGGAAATCAGCTTTTTGTTCATGGGATGAAAGAAAGATGGGCATTTTTTCTGCGAGAGTTGCTTTTTTATTGATAGTGAGTGGAATATTTTTTCTCATTTCTGTTATTTTTGGTTTATTCGTAGAGTTTTCAATGGGAATTTATATGAAGGGAAATTGCTCTACACAAGGCATTTTCTAAATATAGCAGAGCCAAAGTCATTCACGATAGAGCTATTGAGCACCACTGTTTTTACTTACACAAGTTTACTTACATAAGGGACAAGACAGTACCATTATTGTTGTGTACCAGTGCATGTGCATACAGCCTTTTATTGCGTTATATTTAAAAGCTCATAGTGTTGCGATATCCTTGGCATAAGGGTATAGTTCATCAGAGGCATTTTTTTCTTTTCTCTCTCGTTTTATTCTTTATATGCCAACCACACCTATGACATACACAAGTGATTTAAATTGTTTCAATATTAGAGGAAGTTTGATGAGAGAATTTTCCAATATTTGGAATGATGATTCACGGTAAATAATGAAATGACACTTATAGTGTTATCAATAAATGTATTGAAGGATTATGCTTTAATCCTTGAAAGATATGGTGCTTTGAGGCTTTCTAAATTGGTAAGATTATAACTATGGGATAGAGCTATGCAACAAGGTGCTCAAGGCGCGTTTTTGCTATTTTTGTTATATCATTACGCTTTTTTAGCAAGGTGAGAGCTTAAAGGCGTTTTCCAAATATAGCAGAACCAATGCGAAGAACATTAGAGCCAAATTGAAGAGCTGTTTCAAAGTCATTAGACATGCCCATGGAAAGCTTTGGAAGCTTAGTTTGTTTTGCCAGTTTTGCTAAAAGGGCAAAATAAGGACCGGGGTTTTTTTCTACAGGGGGAATGCCCATAAGACCGATGATATCAAGTCCATAATTGTTTTTGCATTGTGCAACAAAAGGGATTACTTCTTGCGGTGCAATACCGCTTTTTTGGGGTTCTAAGCCAATATTGACCTGAACATAGCAGGGAAGATGTTTTTTTTGTTTTTGCATTTCTTCGGCTAAGCTTTTGGCTATTTTTTCGCGATCGACCGTTTGAATAATGTCAAAAATTTTGACAGCTTCTGCTATTTTGTTCGATTGTAAAGGTCCTATAAGATGAAGTTCAATATTTTGAAACTGTTGACGCAAATCAGTCCATTTTTTTGCGGCTTCTTGCACGCGGTTTTCGGCAAAAAGAGACTGACCTGCTTGTAAAAGAGGGCGTATATTTTCCACAGAGACAGTCTTTGAGACGGCAATCAGTTGAACTTCTTCCACGGGGCGCTCATAGTCTTTACATATTCTCGCAATGTCTTTTTTGAGATCATGCCATGCTGTAACGGAAGAGATATCAGGGGTAGAGTGTGTGTTCATCTTTTTGTGCTTTCTGTTTTTATTCAAGAATTGAACTGTTATTTGTAAAAACTTTGTAAAATATTGACTGAAAATGTTGACGCTGATGTTAATCCGTGGTCAAGCATAAATATGGTGAAGTATAAAACAAGTTTTTTGGTTCAATTTTATTAAAAGAGTATAATGAGAATGACAATTGAACGTTATCATTTAGGCGAACGCTATAATCCACGTGCCCGCGAACAAAAATGGCAAGAAATTTGGGATGAAAAGAAAATTTTTCAGACCGTGCAAGAAGATCAGCGTGAAAAATATTATGTTTTAGAAATGTTTCCTTACCCTTCTGGACGCATTCATATGGGGCATGTGCGCAATTACGCCATGGGCGATGTTGTGGCACGCTATAAACGCGCGAAAGGGTTTAATGTGCTCCACCCTATGGGGTGGGATGCTTTTGGTATGCCTGCTGAAAATGCGGCTATGCAAAATAAAGTGCACCCCAAAACATGGACCTATCAAAATATTGCAGTGATGCGCGGGCAGTTAAAGCAATTGGGACTCTCAATAGATTGGACTCGGGAATTTGCCACGTGTGATGTTGCCTATTATCATCGCCAACAAATGCTGTTTCTTGATTTCTATCAAAAGGGGCTGGTTGCGCGGAAAGTGGCTAAGGTCAATTGGGATCCGGTTGACCAAACTGTTTTGGCAAATGAGCAAGTTGTTGATGGGCGGGGTTGGCGTTCTGGTGCATTGGTTGAACAGCGCGAATTGACGCAGTGGTTTTTTAAAATTAGTGATTTTAGTGAAGATTTACTGGCAGGGCTTGAAGAGCTTGAACAATGGCCAGAAAAAGTGCGTACGATGCAAAAAAATTGGATTGGTAAGTCACAAGGCTTATTGATTCGTTGGGCTTTGAAATTGGCAGAGAGAAGTGAGGCGCCTGAGGATTTTGGAGAGCTTTGTGAGGAGTTTAACGAAGTTGTTTGTTATTCAACGCGGCCTGATACACTCTTTGGTGCTTCTTTTTTAGCGCTGTCTGTCGATCATCCTCTTGCGCAAGCTCTTGCACAACAAGATAAGGCGCTTGGACGTTTTATCGAAAACTGTCGGTCTGGTGGCACAACAACAGCAGCACTTGAAACGGCTGAAAAACAAGGGTTCCTTACACCTTTTCTAGCTATTCATCCCTTTGATCCGACAGTGCATATTCCCGTTTATATTGCCAATTTTGTGCTTATGGACTATGGAACTGGGGTGGTTTTTGGATGTCCTGCTCATGATCAAAGAGATTTGGATTTTGCACGTAAATATGGCCTTCCTGTGCATCCTGTGGTTTTGCCAAAAGGGGTTGAGAGAGAAGATTGTGTGATTGCTGAAACGGCTTATACGGGTGATGGTGTGATGGTCAATTCCAAATTTTTGGATGGTCTCACACCACAAGAAGCTTTTGAGGTCGCTGCCGAAAAACTTGAAGGGCAGATGCTTTATGGTCAACCTCAAGGGAAAAAAACCGTGCAATTTCGATTGCGTGATTGGGGGATTTCACGCCAACGTTATTGGGGCTGTCCCATTCCGATGATCCACTGCACCTCTTGCGGGGTGGTTCCGGTGTCGCACGCTGATTTGCCGGTCGTGTTACCTGATGATGTGACTTTTGAACAACCAGGAAATCCTCTTGTGCGTCATGAAAAATGGCGCACTGTTACTTGTCCTGTCTGTGGTCAGCCTGCAAAACGTGAAACCGATACAATGGATACATTTGTTGATTCTTCTTGGTATTATGCGCGTTTTACTGCGCCTTTCGCACAAGAACCTGTTGACAAACGAGCGATAGTTGAATGGTTGCCTGTGCAACAATATATTGGGGGCATTGAGCATGCGATTTTACACCTGCTTTATGCGCGCTTTTTTATGCGTGCCATGAAAATGGTGGGCTATGGGACTGTGGATGAGCCATTTAAGGGGCTTTTTACCCAAGGGATGGTTGTTCATGAAACCTATCGAGATGATCAGGGCTGGGTTTCACCAGAAGAAATTGCAATTGTTGAAAAGGATGGAAAACGCCAGGCTTTTAAATTAACCGATCAAAGCGAAGTGACGATTGGTTTTATTGAAAAAATGTCAAAGTCAAAAAAGAATGTTATTGATCCTGATGATATTATTGCCTCCTATGGTGCTGATACTGTACGCTGGTTTGTGTTATCAGACTCTCCGCCTGAACGCGATGTCATCTGGACAGAGTCTGGTGTTGAAGGGGCGCATCGTTTTGTGCAGCGCGTTTGGCGGTGTGTAGCTGTAAGTTCTCCTGTCTTACGAGACGTATCTCCTTGTACTGGACGTCAAGGTGCGGCTTTGGAACTTTCAAAAACAGTACATCGAATGCTCCAGGCTGTGGAAGATGATTTAGAAAAATTTGCCTTTAATCGGGCCATTGCGCGTCTTTATGAGTTCCTGAATGTTATGGCGCCCTTTCTCAATAAGGTGCAAAATGTTGAGGATGAAATGAAAGCAGCTTTGCGTCAGGCGATGGATTTCTTCCTTGCGATGATTGCTCCTATTATGCCGCATTTGGCTGAAGAATGCCATGCTTCTTTAGGAGGAAAGTCTTTGATCTGCGAACTTCCTTGGCCTGTTTATGATCCTGCATTAACCATTGAAGAGTGCTATAGTTTGCCGGTACAGATTAATGGGAAAAAGCGTGGTGAGGTGACTGTTACCGCAACGGCCAGTGATGCAATGATTAAAGAGGCTGTTCTGGCTCTTGATTTTGTCCAGGCGCATTTGGGCGAAAAAACTGTTAAAAAAATGATTATTGTTCCACAAAGGATTGTAAATGTCGTTCTTTAAAAGTTTTACTCTTGTGATTTTCGCTGCTTTGCTCACACTTTTGTGTGGGTGCAAGGTGGAGCCGCTTTACCGTCAGGTGTCGCCGATTTCGACAACAATAGATTCTATCGATTCTGTTTCTGAGAACCGGTCTTTAGGAAAAAAATCTTTAGGACTTTCTCAAAAGCTTACTTCCATTATCGTTACAGAACCTGAAGATCGTTTTGGGCAAATGGTACGCAATCATTTGCTGTTTCTTCTTTATGGAGATGGGAGAAAACCTTCTGCTCCAGCCTATCAATTGGTATTGCAGACATCTTTCTTTACACGCACATCTGTGCGGATAGAGTTTGATCGTTCTCGAAAAAAGGAGGGGCGCGATTCTGTTGGAACTGTGGTGGGGACAGCTTCCTACATTCTGCAAGATATGAAAAATGTTCCCGTTGCCAAAGGGACGAGAACTTTGCGTGCCTCTTTTGAACGTCTTCGTCAGGAGTATGCAACAATGCAAGCAGAAGAGGACGCGCAAAAACGTGTTGCCGAAGAGTTGGCAGAACAGCTTTTCATGTTGCTTTCCAAAGACCTTGTAAAAAATTAGGGTTGATTTTGCAAAGCATGGGGGGGAGCTTACAAAATGTGAGGAGTATTTTATGTTGGAGGGGGGGGTGATGTTAGGGGGCTTGCAAAAGATTAAGTAATATCTTGCTCGGTTTTTTCCAGTCATCTCCATCCTATCAATTGATTTTCCAGACATCTTTCTTTACACGTACATCTATGCGGATAGAGTTTGATCGTTTTCAAAAAAGGGAGGGGCGCGGTTCTGTTGGAACTGTGGTGGGGACAGCTTCCTACATTCTGCAAGATATGAAAAATGTTCCCGTTGCCAAAGGGACGAGAACTTTGCGTGCCTCTTTTGAACGTCTTCGTCAGGAGTATGCAACAATGCAAGCAGAAGAGGGCGCACAAAAACGTGTTGCCGAAGAGTTGGCAGAACAGCTTTTCATGTTGCTTTCCAAAGATCTTGTAAAAAATTAGGGTTGATTTTGCAAAGTATGGGGGGACCTTACAAAATGTGATGAGTATTTTATGTTGGAGGGGGGGGTGATGTTAGGGGGCTTGCAAAAGATTAAGCAATATTTTGCCCAGTTTTTTTCCAGTCATCGTGGAAGATTTGTAAACCTTTCTCGGTAAGAGGGTGTTTAACCAGGGCTTTGAGAACTGTTGGTGGCACCGTTGCAACATCTGCGCCGCTAAGAGCGGCTTCTTTGACATGGTTAACGGTACGGATTGAAGCTGCCAAAATCTGCGTTTCAAAGTTATAATTGTCATAAATTGTGCGAATTTCATGAAGTAATTCACAGCCATTACTTCCGCAATCGTCGATTCTGCCAACAAAGGGTGAAACAAATGTTGCGCCTGCTTTGGCGGCAAGTAAGGCTTGATTGGCAGAAAAACAAAGTGTGAGATTGGTTTTTAATCCTTGTGCTGTAAGCGCTTTACAAGCTTTTAAGCCATCGAGTGTTAAGGGAAGTTTGATGCAAATATTGTCGGCAATTTTTGCTAAAATAGCTGCTTCTTTCATCATGTCTTCAAATTCTGTTGCTGCAACTTCGGCAGAAACAGGCCCATCAACGAGGGTGCAAATTTCCTTTGTAACGTCAAAAATATTGCGTCCTGATTTTAGAATGAGAGAAGGGTTAGTGGTCACACCATCAACGAGGCTTAGATTTTGTAATTCTCGGATCTCTTCAATATGGGCGCTATCTACAAAAAACTTCATCTCTTGTCTCCTTATACTGAGCGTATTTTGTTCTATACGGGTTTGCGTTCTTTTCTGCAAAGCTTTTTGTTTTTCTTATGCCTCATTGTTTCTTAATAAAAGCAAGAGGAACAATTCATATCATCTATGATTGGTTGAAAAATGATAAATCAATGGCAGCTTTCTTCTCTTGTTGCTTCAGAAATTTTAAAAGCTGCTCGTGAACGTGGTTGAATTGTGCATGTGACAAACAAAATCTTATATCATGGATGGGAGTTTACAAAGTGATATCATAGCAACTGTACTCGGTATGGTAGTACAAATTGAGAGGCATTTCATTCAAACACGCACAAAAGAGGCATTAAGCGCTGCGCGTCAACGAGAAATAAAACTAGGGCCTCCAACACATTAATGAGGTGCAAGCATTCATCAATCTTGGTTTGTCACAGAGCCGTATTGCTAAGACATGAGGAGTTTGTGTGAGATCTTGCGTTTATTTATTGAACGCAAAAATATCAAGCCTACAAAAACTAAGCTACCTATTTTACGATGCTAAATGGGTAGTCATTGCTCCATGAAGTGATGTATTGAGAGACAACAGATAATAATATTTATTATGTATATATGTAATAAATATTTAGATAATTTATAACAAAAGCGCTTATTTATCAAATATTTAAAGAGTCACATATTATTTTAATCCCTTTCTTTCTATTCAGAAGTCAAATACAATATTGCTTTCTGTTTTTTAGGGGAAAGTTGTCTAAAACTTTTTAAAAGTAAGTATTCTTCTTTACTGGAAATTCCTTCATCACAAGGGTATGAAACGTTCTTTTTTTGTGTAATATCGGTATAAAAATAAGAAATATCAACATCTAATATATTCGCAATTTCTTGTAAACGTCCAGCTGCTACACGGTTTATGCCCTTTTCATATTTTTGAATTTGTTGAAAGCTTACACCTAACTGTCTTCCCAATTGTTTTTGAGAAATTTTCATGAAGTTTCTTCTGAAGCGAATTTTTTTACCCACAGAAATATCGTTAGGATGTGGCTTTTTATCTTGCACTTCGCATCCCCCCTACCAGGTGCGAGCGCCCTCGCATAAGTATTCCGGGAGGTTGAAAATACTGAACTCGAATCAGCTTTTTTGCTTTTAGTGCGTCGATACACCTGGACATAGCAAAAACTCCCGGAACTCCGGGACACCCGCAAAGCGGGGCAAATTTATGTACGAGTTTTCGGGTTTTCAACTCCCTATTTGACCGTTGCGTGGACGATCAAAAACACAAGCCTATCAGTAAAGTAATTTCAGAGGATTGGCAAGAAAATTTGTTTTTTAATGAGAGTTGTATTTTTAAATGAGAGGATACCACCTCTTAAACTTTTCGTATGCTTACAAAAGTTATGAGATCAGACTCGCGTTTGTTGAGAGGACGAACAAGCTTTGGTTATAAAAGTCAAGGAAACCCTTACAGGGCGCTTAACAGTGTTCTTGACGATATCCCCCATAGCGGCTGTGTTTTATCCTCCTCACACGGCTTAGAAATCATGATTAAAGGCTTATAGGGGGCATAAGTAGAAAAGTTGCTAAAATATAGGTATTTTATGAGATAACTATTTGAATATATTATAAAAAATATAATAAAACAGTTGACAATAAATGGGTGTCTTGTTCTATAAATATTAGCTATCTTTTAGACTTTTAAGTCATCGTGAATAAAATAAACGTGTCATATAGCTTAAAGCGTTCATAGAGATAATATGGGAAGGGGGAATGAACACGCTATTTCTTTTGCAGATATTCGCTGACTCATGAGGAAAGGAGTTTTGCTGATTTCTCGTTTTGCGTTAACAGATCGATTGCTCATCAGAAGTCAACCACAAAATTGCTTTCTGTTTTTTAGGGGGGAGTTGTCTAAAACCTTTTAAAAGTAAGTATTCTTCTTTACTGGAAATTCCTTCATCACAAGGGTATGAAACGTTCTTTTTTTGTGTAATATCAGTATAAAAATAAGAAATATCAACATCTAGTATATTCGCAATTTCCTGCAAACGTCCAGTTGCTACACGGTTTATGCCCTTTTCATATTTTTGAATTTGTTGAAAGCTTACACCTAACTTTCTTCCCAATTGTTTTTGAGAAATTCTCATGAAGTTTCTTCTGAAGCGAATTTTTTTACCCACAGAAATATCGTTAGGATGTGGCTTTTTATCTTGCACTTCGCATCTCCCCTACCAGGTGCGAGCGCCCTCGCATAAGTATTCCGGGAGCTTGAAAGTACTGAACTCTAATCAGCTTTTTTTGCTTTTAGTGCGTTGACACACCTGGACATAGCAAAAACTCCCGGAACTCCGGGACACCCACAAAATGGAGTAAATTCATGTTTAGAGCTTTGGGCTTTCAAGACCCTCTTGGTCGTTGCGTATGCGACCAAAACACTTTTTAACTCATAAAGTAATTTTAGAGGATTGGCAAGAAAATTTGTTTTTTAATGAGAGTTGTATTTTTAAATGAGAGGATACCACCTCTTAAACTTTTCGTATGCTTACAAAAGTTATGAGATCAGACCCACGTTTGTTGAGAGGACGAACAAGCCTTGGTTATAAAGGATCAAGAAAACCCTTACAGGGCGCCTAACAGCGTTCTTGACGATACTCCCCATAGCGGTTGTGTTTTGTCCGTCTCACACGGCTTAGAAATCATGATTAAAGGCTTATAGGGGGCATAAGTAGAAAAGTTGCTAAAATATAGGTATTTTATGAGATAACTATTTGAATATATTATAAAAAATATAATAAAACAGTTGACAATAAATGGGTGTCTTGTTCTATAAATATTCGCTATCTTTTATGACTTTTAAGTCATCGTGAATAAAATAAACGTATCATATAGCTTAAAGCGTTCATAGAGATAAATATGGGAGGGGGGGGAATGGATACGCTATCTGCTCATAAATTAAGAGACAGAAGAGAAAACTCCAGTTGTCAAACATCCTATTTTCATCACTATAATGCACATAGTTATGTGTATAGTTCGTAAAATATTGAAAATATGTCTTTTTTCTTTATGTTTATTCGTAAACCGGTTCTTAGTTTTAACACAATTTATGGGAGGGGGCTTTATGAGTGTTATTCATGTTTTTTGGGATATATAATGGATGCAGAGCTCTATGAACTCAAAACAGCAATGGTTATTGGTTAGATAATTTTTATATTTCTCAGTTTAGCTGTCAATTGGGGGTATGATTCTTTACCTATTGCGTTTAGTGCCTCCTGATTATGAGCTTATACTTTTCCAATAATGATGAGAATTATCAATGTTTTTCATGGCAGTTCTCGGGCTTGTAAAATAAAGAAGCTGTTTTAAAAAATAATGAACATTTTTTGTATCTTGTAACGTTACACGTTATATGAATTTAGGATTTGAACATAAAGGGCTTGAAGCTTTCTATCATACTGGAATATTGGTACAGCTAAAGGGTTTAGAAGTGTTTATGCTCAAAAATTGAGGCGTATTCTAGATGCTCTTGAAGTGCCTATATCAGCAAATGATTTAAATTTTCTATCTTTTCGATTATATCCTCTCAAAGGCGATCTCAAGGGGCTTTGTACGATTATTGGTGAGGCTGTAATGATAAATGACACCGAGGATTTTTCTCTATGCTCTAATAAAGATAAAATAATATCGTTCAAAAAACCTGTATAAAGTTGGTAAAAAGATGACGTCAAAGATGACAGAGAGCATGAGAGAGAGAAAGATTGTTTCGGTTTTGGTGTCTCTTCCTGTTGCGCAGGCTTATAGTTATGAGGTTCCGGTGGGTATGGAGGTTGACGTTGGTTCTTTTGTGCGTGTTCCGGTGATGGGGCGTGAAGTTTGTGGTATTGTGGTGGAGGTTGAAGAGCAGAGCGTAAAGGATGGGCAAGGGGCTGTCTCTTTGGCGGGTAAAAAATTACGCTTTCTCCTTCATGTTTTTGATTGCCCGCCGTTAAAAGCGGAAATGATCGCTTTCTTACGTTTCGTTGGTCGGTATACGATGACTCCTTTTGGTCTTATGGCACGGTTGGTTTTATGTGTGCCGGCTGCTTTAGATCCAGAAGGACAGATGCCTGGTTTGCAATATTGTGGGGGTGATGTGGTACGTCTCACACCCGCGCGATCACAGGTTTTGGAATTGGCACGTGCTGGTGGCGTTTGGACACGTTCTGGTCTTGCCCATGCGGCAGGTGTTTCTGTGGGGGTTGTTGAAGGCTTAAAATCCCTTGGAGTTTTTGAAGAGGTTATGGTGCCTGCACCTGCTCTTGTGGCAATGCCTAATCCTGATTTTTGTCCGCCTGTGTTGCAGGGTGCACAAAACGAAGCAGCGCAGCTTTTGCGGGAAGGTGTTTTGTCTTCTCAGTTTCAAGTTTTTCTGCTGGATGGTGTGACCGGGTCAGGAAAGACGGAAGTTTATTTTGAAGCGGTTGCCCAAGCGCTCACAAATGGCAAGCAGGTTTTGATTTTATTGCCGGAAATTGCTTTAACACAACAATTCTTAGATCGGTTTCATGCACGTTTTGGCGCTGACGCGGCGGAATGGCATTCAGATTTGTCACCGCGTCGTCGAGAGCGTGTGTGGAGGCAGGTTGCAGAAGGGCGGGTCCGGGTTGTGGCGGGGGCGCGTTCGGCGCTTTTTCTTCCCTTTCATGATTTGGGTCTCATCGTTGTTGATGAAGAGCATGATGGTGCTTATAAACAAGAAGAACGCATTTTTTATCATGCACGCGATATGGCTGTTGCACGGGGCTCTTTCGAGCATTTTCCGGTTATTTTATCTTCAGCAACACCGTCGATTGAAAGTCAGGCAAATGTTTTGTCGGGACGTTATCAACGACTCTCTTTACCATCGCGTTTTAAAGCGGTTGCACTTCCACAGTTGCGGGTGGTTGATATGCGTAAGGGGGGGGTGCCAAGGGGACGTTTTATTTCCTCTGCTCTTGAAGCGGCTTTAAAACAAACGCTTGAGAAAGGGGAACAAGCACTGCTTTTCCTCAATCGACGTGGTTATGCACCTTTGACTTTATGTCGTGTTTGTGGGCATCGATTTCATTGTAGAAATTGTTCTAGTTGGTTGGTGGAACATCGTTCACAAGGGCAACTTAAATGTCATCATTGCGGTTATCATCAACCAATTCCAGAAGCGTGTCCTGAATGCGGGACTTTAGATCATCTTGTGGCTTGTGGACCAGGTGTGGAAAGAATTGCTGAAGAAACCCGGGCGCTTTTCCCGCAGGCACGCTTACTGGTTCTCTCTACGGATCTTAAAGGTGGGATTGGTCAATTACGGAGCGAGCTAAAATCCATTGAAGATGGTGAGGTGGACGTTATTATTGGCACGCAGTTGGTTGCTAAAGGACATCACTTTCCAGGACTTTCTTTGGTTGGAGTGATTGACGCAGATCTTGGTCTTGCCAATGGCGATTTACGGGCGGGTGAGCGCACCTTTCAACTCTTGTCTCAGGTAACTGGAAGAGCAGGGCGCATGGGGCTGGAAAGTTTAGGGCTCTTACAAACCTACCAACCCGATCACCCTGTCATACAAGCGTTGCTTTCAAGGAAACATGAGGATTTTTATACGCATGAGATTTCTATACGTCAACATTATCATCTTCCCCCTTATGGACGGCTTGCTTCTTTGATTATCTCTTCAGAAAACCGCCAAGCGGCAGAACAATATGCACGTGCATTGCGCCAAGTTGCACCACGAGAGAAAAATATCTCTGTTATGGGACCGGCAGAAGCGCCATTGGCTCTTGTGCGTGGACGTTATCGTTTTCGGCTTTTGCTCCAGGGACCGCGCTCTTTTGATATCCAAGGCTTTATTCGTGTAATGCTTTCGCATGCTGCTAAAATGCCCAGTTCCGTTCGGGTCCAGATTGATATTGATCCGCAAAGCTTTCTCTAAAAAGAGAACCGCGCTCTATGCACGTGTTTTGCGCCAAGTTGCACCACGAGAGAAAAATATCTCTGTTATGGGACCGGCAGAAGCGCTATTGGCTCTTGTGCGTGGACGTTATCGTTTTCGGCTTTTGCTCCAAGGACCGCGCTCTTTTGATATCCAAGGCTTTATTCGTGTGATGCTTGCGTGCGTTGCTAAAATGCCCAGTTCCGTTCGGGTTCAGATTGATATTGATCCGCAAAGCTTCAAGAAGGCAGTATATGAGGGTCGACCTCCTTCTTCTTTAAAAGATGTTTTTTCAGGAGAGAGAATTTTAAGTAAAAAGATCAACTTTCTCCTTATTTTATGGGGAATAGCCGTTATTATGTCTTGCTTATATGCTTGAAATAACACATTTTTTCAGGAGCAGGAGCAGGAGCAGGAGCAGGAGCAGGAGCAGGAGCAGGAGCAGGAGCAGGTAGCAGGAGCAGGAGCAGGAGCAGGAGCAGGAGCAGGAGCAGGAGCAGGAGCAGGAGCAGGAGCAGGAGCAGGAGCAGGAGCAGGAGCAGGAGCAGGAGCAGGAGCAGGAGCAGGAGCAGGAGCAGGAGCAGGAGCAGGAGCAGGAGCAGGAGCAGGAGCAGGAGCAGGAGCAGGAGCAGGAGCAGATTCGTGGAAAAAGCGCCTTTTTAAGAAAAGTATCCCATTGTTAAATTGCCGGAGATTATTGTGCTTTTGGTTTCAAAACATGAAGGATACCAAAATGAAAAACACTGGAAAAGTCAGGGATGAAATTTCAAAAAAAGACATAAAAATAACGTAGTGCTCTTTTATCGGATTTTAAAAATCCCCTTCAAAAATATTTTGAATATTTTCTTTAAATTTTTTAAAAAGCAGTGATTTGGAGTGTTGCGAGTCAGCCATGTCTATGCTAGAAACCCAAAAGTTTTTTATTCTAGGTTTTAAGAGAGAGATTCTTAAAGTCTGGGATTTTTGATTTGTTTTATCTGATAAACATCAGAGAGTTTTTCAAGGGAAAGAGGCGGTATTTCGTGTCGGATTCATTTTCTCTTATGCCGCTGCCATTGGTAGATCAGCGCTATGCGCAAGCACTTTTTGATTATGTTCAAGAAGCAGGAGTTCTTGAAAAGGTTGAAAAAGCTGTGGAATCCTTTTTACGTGTTCTGGATCAAAACGAAGATTTAAAACGCTTTGTGCAGAGCCCATTCTTTTCAGTAAAAGAGCAGGTTAATACGATGCATTCTGTTTGTGAAAGCATCAAATTTGCTGATAAGAACGCTGGTCAAATTATGGGGCATTTTTTGCGTGTTGTTGCGCAAAATCGTCGGCTTTGTGCCTTGTCTGGTATTTTACATGCTTTTCAGCGTTGTGTCGCTCTCTCTCGAAGAGAAATTTCGGCGCAGATTATTTCTGCTCGTCCACTGAGTTCTCAACAAGAACAAGAGTTGCGCGTGGCTTTGGAAGGTGTCGTTGGGGGAAAAGTTTTGCTACGCATTCTTGTTGATCCAACTCTTCTTGGTGGATTAATCATCCGTGTGGGGTCGTCTCAAATTGATGCGTCTCTTGTAACAAAACTGTCTTCGCTTAAGCTTGCATTGAAAAAAGAGGTCAGCTGATGGATATTAGACCATCTGAAATTTCAAAAATTCTAAAAGAGCAAATCAGAAACTTTGACAAAAAGGCTGAGGTTTCAGAAATTGGTTGGGTTCTTTCTGTGGGTGATGGTATTGCTCGCGTGTATGGTTTGGATAATGTCCAAGCAGGGGAAATGGTTTCCTTTTCAAATGGTGTACGGGGTATGGCTTTGAATTTGGAAATCGATAATGTCGGGGTTGTAATTTTTGGATCGGACCGTGATATTCGTGAAGGCGATAGTGTTAAGCGGTTGGGCGCTATTGTGGACGTTCCAGTGGGGCCAGCTTTGCTTGGGCGTGTTGTTGATGCTCTTGGAAATCCTATCGATGGCAAGGGACCGATCAAGGCAACAGAACGGCGTCGTGTTGATGTTAAGGCGCCAGGGATTATTCCACGCCAATCGGTGCATGAGCCAATGTCAACCGGATTGAAAGCTATCGATGCGCTCATTCCTATTGGACGCGGACAGCGTGAGTTGGTGATCGGTGATCGTCAAACAGGAAAAACAGCGATTTTGCTCGATACATTTTTAAATCAGAAACCGTTCCACGACAAAAAAGGTGGGCAAGAACAAGATAAAGTGTATTGTATTTATGTGGCTATTGGTCAAAAACGTTCAACGGTGGCTCAATTTGTGAAAATTTTGGAAGAACGCGGTGCGCTTGAATATTCTATTATCGTTGCTGCTACCGCTTCGGATCCTGCGCCACTGCAATTTATTGCACCTCTTGCTGGTTGTGCAATGGGGGAATATTTCCGTGACAATGGTCAACATGCTTTGATCGGTTATGATGATCTTTCAAAACAAGCTGTTGCTTATCGCCAGATGTCTCTTTTATTGCGTCGTCCTCCTGGTCGTGAAGCTTATCCTGGTGATGTCTTCTATCTTCATTCACGCCTTTTAGAACGCGCTGCAAAATTGAATGCTGAAAATGGTTCTGGGTCTTTGACGGCTTTGCCGGTTATCGAAACGCAGGCGAATGATGTTTCTGCCTATATTCCAACAAACGTTATTTCCATTACCGATGGGCAGATCTTTCTAGAAACCAATTTGTTCTATCAGGGTATTCGTCCTGCTGTGAATGTGGGGCTTTCGGTGTCGCGTGTTGGGTCTTCTGCACAAATTAAAGCGATGAAGCAGGTTGCTGGATCGATTAAAGGTGAACTCGCACAATATCGTGAAATGGTGGCTTTTGCACAATTTGGTTCTGATCTTGATGCGTCAACACAGCGTCTCTTAAACCGTGGTGCACGTTTGACCGAGCTTTTGAAACAGTCGCAATTTTCTCCTTTGAAAACAGAAGAGCAGGTTGTTGTCATCTTTGCTGGTGTGAATGGTTACCTTGATTCTTTGGCTGTTTCTGATGTGGCGCGGTTTGAGCAGGGGCTTTTGACACTCTTGCGAGGTGATCATTTGGATCTTTTGCAGGCAATTGCTGAGCAAAAGCAGTTAACGGATGAGCTGAAGGGTAAGTTGCTTACTGTTCTTCAGTCTTACGCGAAGAATTTTTCGTGATGAATTGATGGAATGCTTAAATGGCGTCGTTGAAGGATCTTAGAGACCGTATCGCTTCGGTGAAAGCAACACAGAAAATTACCAAAGCCATGCAAATGGTGGCGGCGGCGAAGTTGCATCGTGCGCAGGAAGCAGCACATTCCGCGCGCCCTTATGCGCAGAAAATGGCTGCTACTTTAGCGAGTGTTGCTGGGGATGTTGATGTGGTTGACGCACCACCCCTTATGCGCGGGACTGGTCGAGATGATGTGCATCTCTTGGTGGTTTGTACTGCGGAGCGTGGGTTATGTGGTGCTTTTAATGTGCAGATTGCACGTCGTGCACGTGAACAGGCTAAGACGCTGCTTGCTGCGGGTAAAATCGTTAAAATTTTAACTGTGGGCAAAAAGGGAGCGGATATTTTATCACGTGATTATAAAGCTTTGATGATTGATCATATCGATTTGCATTCTGTAAAGCGGATTGGTTTTGCAGAAGCGGCAATGATTAGTCAGCGGATTGTTGATTTATTCAACGAGGGTGCTTTTGATGTTTGTACTCTGTTTTATTCTGAATTTGTTTCGGTGATTCAACAGCAACCAACAGCGTTTTGCTTAATCCCCATGCATTCTCGTCAAAAGGCTGTGGAAGCGGTAGGCATTGTTGAAAAAACAGATAAAAATGAAAATTTACAATCCATTGTTTATGAGTATGAGCCTGAGGCAGCTTCTCTTTTGGAGACACTTGTGCCACGCAATCTTTCCGTGCAAATCTTTCGTGCTTTGCTTGAAAATGTTGCTGGTGAAATGGGTGCCAAGATGACTGCTATGGATAATGCATCGCGCAATGCCGGTGAAATGATTGATAAATTGACGGTGGCTTATAATCGTCAGCGTCAGGCACAAATCACAACGGAGTTGATCGAAATTATTGCGGGCGCTGAAGCGCTTTAAATGGAAAAGGTAAGAATTGATGGTAAAAGCAGCGACGTCAAGTAAGGAAGCAGGAAAAGTTGAAAAAAAGAAAACGACTGTTCGTTCAGGTGCCAAAAAAACCGCTTCAAAATCGCAAACTGGTGTAAAGGCTTCTTCTGGTTCTTCCCCTCAAAAAGAGGTGCATAAAAAAGGAGCCGTTGGGCAGATTAAGCAGATTATTGGTGCTGTTGTTGATGTGCAGTTTGAAGGTGCGTTACCTAATATTTTGAATGCTTTGGAAACCGATAATTTAGGTCAGCGATTGGTTTTAGAAGTTGCGCAACATTTGGGTGAAAACACAGTCCGTACGATTGCTATGGATACCACTGATGGTTTGGTTCGTGGTCAAAAAGTTTTTGATACTGGGACACAGATCAGTGTTCCGGTTGGAGAGGCAACGCTTGGTCGTATTATGAATGTGATTGGAGAGCCCGTTGATAATGTTGGCCCCATTGCAGCTACAAAGATGCGTTCTATTCACCAAGATGCTCCTGAATATGTTGAGCAGTCAACGGCTTCAGAAATTCTTGTGACTGGTATTAAGGTTGTTGATTTGTTGGCGCCTTATTCTAAAGGTGGTAAGATTGGATTGTTCGGTGGTGCTGGGGTTGGTAAAACCGTTCTTATTATGGAGCTGATCAACAATATCGCAAAAGCGCATGGTGGATATTCCGTATTTGCCGGCGTGGGAGAGCGCACGCGTGAAGGAAATGATCTTTATTATGAAATGATCGAAAGCCGTGTGAATGTGAATCCAAAAGAAAATAATGGCTCAACAGAAGGGTCAAAATGTGCGCTTGTCTATGGGCAAATGAATGAGCCACCAGGGGCGCGTGCACGTGTTGCTCTTTCAGGATTGACGATTGCAGAAAGTTTCCGTGATGAAGGTCAGGATGTTCTTTTCTTCGTGGATAATATTTTCCGTTTTACCCAAGCTGGTGCTGAAGTGTCTGCGCTTTTAGGACGTATCCCTTCTGCTGTGGGGTATCAACCAACTTTGGCAACCGATATGGGTGCTTTGCAAGAGCGTATTACCAGTACGAAAACAGGGTCTATTACCTCTGTTCAGGCTATCTATGTTCCTGCTGATGACTTAACAGATCCCGCGCCTGCAACTTCTTTTGCCCATTTGGATGCAACAACCGTTCTTTCGCGTTCGATTGCTGAAAAAGGAATCTATCCGGCCGTTGACCCCCTGGATTCTTTCTCGCGTATGTTGGATCCATTGGTTGTGGGTGAAGAACATTATACTGTTGCTTGCCAAGTACAAACCATTTTGCAGCGTTATAGAGCGTTGCAGGATATTATTGCTATTCTTGGAATGGACGAACTTTCGGAAGATGATAAACTGCTGGTAGGACGGGCGCGTAAAATTGAGCGTTTCCTTTCACAGCCTTTCCATGTGGCTGAAGCTTTTACAGGATCTCCTGGAAAACTCGTTCCTTTGGAGGAAACCATCAAAGGCTTTAAAGGTCTTTGTGCTGGTGATTATGATGATTTACCCGAAGCGGCTTTCTATATGGTTGGTTCGATTGATGAAGCCGTTGAAAAAGGGAAGCGTCTCATTGCAGAGTCTTCTTCATAAGAAGACGTTTGTGATAAGTGCTATAAAGAGGGCATGCTGTCCTTGTATCAAGCCTTGTGGAGATTTTTGTGGAACACAATAAAGAAGAGCATTTTTTGTTTGAACTTGTGTCACCTGAGAAAATTGTGTTTTCAGAACAGGTATTATCCGTTGTTCTTCCTTCAGCATCAGGTGTCTTGACGGTGATGGCGCATCATGCCCCTTTAGTGGCAAGTATTGTTTTGGGAAGTGTTCGCGTTCGTACCAGTTCTGGGGAAAAGTTGTTTGCTGTTTGTGGAGGTGTTGCCAATATCACCTTTGCAGGTTGTTCTCTTTTGGTTGAACGTGTTGTTGCTGTAGAAAATCTTTCTTTTGAGGTGTTGGAACAGCAGATCTTGCAAGTCCAGGCAACGTTAGGAGGGGATTCTAGCGATGCAGAAAATCATAAGATAAAGGCATTTTTCACCAATTGGTGACGGTTGGTGCTTTGTTGACAGAGTCATAAAAGGTTATATAGGATAAAGAGACATGGGCGGCAAAAGAGGTACGGTTATGTCTGCTAGAAGGGGAGGAAAGCCTTTTCCACACCCCGGTGTTGTTTTTGCTGGACCTTTGCCAAAGTGTTTTGTCTATATTCTTGCCTCTTTTATTTTGCAATGGGCTTATGGTTTAGGGGCAAATGTTGTCCAATCTAATATTGTCTATCTTACGGGGGATTTTCATGCAACTTTAACGGAAACGACATGGTTGGTTGCTGCTTATATGGCCCCGAATGTGAGTGTTGCAATCATGTTGATCAAGATCCGCTACCAGTTTGGGCTTCGCGCTTTTGCTGAATTATCTATTCTTGGTTTCGTTTTGGTCTGCGTTTTACAGCTCTTTGTTACGGATTTGCGTTCTGCACTGATTATTCGCTTTTTTGCTGGTATTGCTGCGGCGCCATTGGCGTCGCTCGCGCTCCTTTATATGATGGAAGCTTTTGCACCAGCGAAAAAATTTACCATTGGTCTTAGTTTAAATTATATGAATGCGACTTTAGCAGCGCCTTTATCACGTTTGATTTCCCCTGATTTGCTAGAAAATGGTGGATTTTTGAGCCTTTCAGCCATGGAAATGGGCTTGGTGCTCCTCAGTTTGGGGTGTATCTACGCTCTTCCATTGACCCCTATTGTTCGCAACAAGGTCATCGAGAAATTAGACTGGGTGAGTTATGGTCTCATTGCCTTTGGTCTTGGGATCAATGCAGTGATTATGTCTGTTGGCATATTATATTGGTGGTATGAAGCACCATGGATTGGTTGGGTGGGGGCACTGGCTATTTTTTCTTTGATGATTGCAACGATGATTGAACTCAATAGAAAAAATCCTTTAATTGATTTACGCTGGCTTCTCAGTAAAGAAATGGTACAAACTGTTTTTATTTTGTTGGTCTTTCACGTTTTTCTTTTAGAGAGATCAACTTTAGCGGCAAATTTTTTTAATCTTTTTGGTTTGTTAAATCGTGAAATGGTGCCCATGTATTTGGCGATTGTATTGGGTGCTCTTTCAGGGGGGGCGGTTTGTGTCTTTTTTTTACGTATTGGGCGTGAAGATTATTTTTATCTTTTTTCTTTGGGCTTTTTGGCGCTTGGTACTTATTTAGATAGCCATGTGAACCACTTAACGCGCCCTCAAGATATGATGTGGAGCCAAGGTTTGATAAGCTTTAGTTATGCGCTCTTTTTGCCACCTGTTCTTTGCAAGGGATTTGTGACATCTGGTGCGCGAGGTCCGCGCTATGTTTTAAGCTTTATTGCTGTGTTCCTGCTGACACAAGTGACCGGTGGTTTGGTCGGCTCGGCTTTGTTTGGAAGTTTACAGGTTTTTTTCGCCCATAAGAATTTTGAGTCTTTAACACAAAATATTCTTGTTACAGATCCTCTCATTTCAGGAGAGGCAAATACCCTTTTTTCACCCTCTTATGGTGCGTCTTCTCATCTTTTGGGAAGTGAGCAAGGAACGGCGATGTTGGTCAATAAGTTTAAGCTTACAGCAAATATTTTTGCTTATGATGATGTTTTTCGGCTTTATTTTTATATTGCAACGGTTACATTTGTCATTTTTCTTGTCAAAATATTGGTACAATTATGTTCTTGGCGTCTACGTATGAAGCAGGATAGTGTCATAAAAGAGGAGTGCAAAAAATGATAAAAGCATTACGGTCGAAAGCGACACTTATTGCATTTCTCGCAGGTGTTATTGGGATTTTGCTGATTTTATGGGCTTGGAAGCTTCCTCCTTTTGTGAGTACAATTCAAATGACCGATAATGCTTCCATTAAGGGTGATGTGACTTTAGTCAGTTCACAGATTTCTGGGGTGATTTCACGCATTTATGTGCAAGATTATCAGAGAGTTGAAAAGGGAATGCTGTTATTTGAACTTGATGATTCTCTCTTTCAACAACAGCTTGCACGGGCACAGGCGACTTTGGATTCCAAAAATGCAAAACTTGCAAGCATTATGTTGCAGGCACAGATTTTGCAGGGAGAAGTTAATACCTTGGAAGCTGAATTGGCACGTTCGCGCGCATTCGGGGGGGCTGAAAATAAAAAGCTTGGTTTAAATGATGCTGCCAATACGGTTTCTCGTCCTCTTTCCCAATTATTAGCAACGCTTGAAACAAAACGACAATTGCAAAAACAATTGGATCTTGAGCGGCAAAGTGTACAGTCAGAAGTTGCTGGAGCAAAGGTGAGTGTGGAATCGGCTAAGCTCAATTTGAATCATACGAAAATTTTATCACCCAGAACGGGGCATGTTGGATTGGTTGGTGCGCGGGTAGGGCAATATGTTGTGCCTGGTACGCAATTGGTTTCGGTGATTTCTGATGATATTTGGATTATTGCTAATTATAAAGAAACGCAACTTTTTAAGATGCGTGTTGGACAGCCTGTTATCTTTTCTGTTGATGCATTGAACAATCAGAAGTTGACAGGCCGTGTGGTTCGTTTCGCACCTGCAACAGGTTCGGAATTTTCACTTTTAAAGACCGATACGGCAATCGGTAATTTTATTAAAATTGCACAACGTATTTCGGTACGGATTGCGTTAGACCCTGGACAGGAAGGAGCTGAAAAACTTATTCCTGGTATGTCTGTTATTACCTATGTGGATACTGCGCAACGTGTTGCTTCTGGAGGATAAAATCTTGGGTTTGTTAAGTTTGATGTTTATATCTTTTGCTTATAACAAGTGGACATTCACTATAGAAGATTTTGTTTGGTTTTTTATCGTGCATCTTTTTAAATTCTTATTTGCATTATTCTAAAATTTTATTCTTCTAAATGTTTATAAGAGAGGTATGCTGGCGTCTTAAAGGGGCGTTTTGTTTCACTCTGATTTTATATATCTTTTGGGTATAAGGTTGCGTGAAATCTTGCGAAGCAGGTTTGTTGATAGGGCTTGTAGAGGGCAATGAATTGATTTGTCATGATCATTGATTGTTTGTGCTGTTCAATGTGCGTAAGATTATAAAACTCTCTTCTTTTAAGCCGGTTGATATTGAAGAAAAATAGTTTGCTTGCAAGTTACAAGTGGGGTTGGTCAAGGAGGCAGGGAGTAAAAATTAAAAAAAGACGCCCCCATGCCTTTTATGAGATGTTTAAACGCAAGAGGCAATATTTGCGTGTTGGCAACGATAATACTGGTGCGTACTTGTTCTTTTATGAGGGCAATATGTTGATTTATCATGATAAATTGTCATTATTACCCTTATATTATTATGCCGAATATGAGACATTTCTCTTATCACACCGCTTTTCATATTGAAGCAATTAAATCATGTGCTTGTACACTATCAGTGAGGTTGGTGTAGGGGATGAAACGCGTGAAGAGAGGTGTGTGAAAATGCCTTTCATGAACTCTTTTTCATGCAGGGGTGTCACACACTATGAATGAGTCAATAAACCATGGAGTGGATTAATAGAATGGTGGTGCCCGCTTATCCCTTGTACAAGTAAACTTGTGTCAGTAAAGATGGTGGTGTTCAATGGCTTATTATTATACAATTTTCAGATAGTGCTGTGAAACAGGTTTGGAAGCACGAAGAGGTGTCTCTTTAAAACGACATGTGCATGTGCAACAAAACGAGCGTGCGCATATACAGCGCAAGCAGCATTTTTGTTTTGCGGGAAGGGTGTCGCCTCATTAAAGTGATGTGTATTAGTGGTGTAGAGCGAAGCTGTTCATGATGGATAGCACTGTGAAACAGTTTTGGAAGCACGAAGAGATGTCTCTTTAAAACGATATGTGCATGTGCAACAAAACGAGCGTGCGCATATGTAACGCAAGAGCGTTTTTGTTTTGCGGGAAGGGTGTTGCCTCATTAAAGTAGATGTGTATTAGTGGTGTAGAGGGAGGCTGTTCAGAAAAACCAATTTGGTGACAGATTGGGGTGCGTTGGCGTTTTAGTTCTTTGGTGAAGAGCGATGTTTTTAATGCAGATGGAGATTGTGTGCCTTGTGGTTTAAAAATGCGGGTGGTTTTAGGAAGCAGGGGGAAAAATTGAGGGGTTATAAACATAAATGAGATATCACAATAATAAATATCATTGATGTGAACAGCATGTCTTTTCTTAAAAAAAATTGTTGTTGTTATGCCTCTTATCACGATCTTCTCTCCCGTAAGGAAAAAATTTCTTGAAAGAGAAAAAACAGGAAAAGAACGAGAAACAAATTATGTTCATTGCATGGCGTTCTCTTGGGCTGTTGATGATCTCTTGATTATGGATTGGGTTATCCTTTGTGCGCACATCCCTTGTTATGGTATTTTTGATGATGAATCAGAAAATAATTTGTGCCAAATAATAAAATCAGAATCATAAAAGAAGCAAAAAATGAAAATAAAATTCATTTATTTCATTTGTAAGTTGCTGACAAAAGTGATTATTATCAAGGACAATGAAGACATCACGCATGATATTGATATCCTTTTCATGAGCAGGTGGTTTATGCCAAGGAAGGCCCGTTGTAAAAAATAACGCCTATCATAAAAGTCATGTCTCACACATGTCACAAAGTGCAAAAAAAATGCCCGAGATCAAGCGGGCATTTAAAAGGCTAGGTTGTATTGTTAATTTTTCCGTATCAAAAAGAAGCCTGTCAAGAGCATTCCCGCCGCTAATGCAAGCGTTGTTTTGGGGTGCTCTTTTGCTTTTTTCTTCAATGTTGCCGCATGTTCGTTGAGGTGGTGAAGTGCGTGACAGCTTTTTTGTTTCCAAGTATCAAATATGTTAGAGATGTTTTTAAAGCTGTCATTATCAGGATACCAATGATTTACAGGAACAAGTTCATTTTTTAATTGTGCAATGCGCTTTTTAATTCTAGCATTCTTGGCGTGTGTTGAAAATAGACACATTTATTAACTCCTTCAGGTGTTATATTGTTTTACGAAAATTCGGATTATCTTTGGTTTTTTTATAACGGCTTGAAAATTGAAAGGTTGCATTGATTGTGTTGCTTATCAGACGGTGGTGGAAGTACAACAATTTTGGTTTTATAAAGCGTTTTCTTCAATTCGTTTTTTAAATTATACTTTGGTAACTGTTGCCATAAAGGATGATCGATAACACAAGCTTTGAAAATTTGAGGACTTTATGAGCACCGCGTATTCTTTATCTGGACCTTTTGAGCGTCGTCAGTCTGTCGTCGTTGCGGTTGGCGATGTCTTGGTTGGTGGTCATAATCCGGTTGTTGTTCAATCAATGACAAATACTGATACTGCTGATGTTGATTCCACTGTTGCGCAAGTTGCTGCTCTTTGGAAAGCTGGTTCCCAATTGGTGCGTATTACTGTTGATCGTGATGAAGCTGCTGCGGCTGTACCTAAAATACGAGAGAGGTTGGAACGGTTAGGCTTGTTTGTACCCTTGGTGGGGGATTTTCATTATATTGGTCATAAACTTTTATCAGAACACCCTGCTTGTGCTGAGGCTCTTGCAAAATATCGGATCAACCCTGGAAATGTCGGTTTTGGACCCAAAAAGGATCGCCAGTTTGCAGAAATTATTGAGATTGCCTGTCGGTATCGTAAACCTATTCGTATTGGGGTGAACTGGGGCTCCTTGGACAACGCGTTATTGACACAGCTTATGGATGAAAATGCTCAAAAGGAAAATCCTCTCTCTGTTTCTGAAGTTATGCGTGAGGCTGTTGTGCAGTCAGCCTTACATTCAGCTGCTTTTGCTGAAGAGCTAGGGTTGGAGCGTAATAAAATTATCCTTTCTGCTAAGGTGAGTGATGTGCAAAATCTTATCGCTGTCTACAGTAGTTTGGCAGGGCGTTGTGATTATGCACTTCATTTGGGATTGACAGAAGCAGGGATGGGTACAAAAGGTGTTGTTGCCTCTTCTGTGGCTTTGGGAATTTTGCTGCAGCAGGGAATTGGGGATACTATTCGCATTTCCTTAACACCTGAGCCTGGTGGAGATCGAACACGCGAAGTAAAGGTGGGGCAGGAATTGTTACAGGTTATGGGGTTTCGGCAGTTTTTGCCTGTTGTTGCCGCTTGCCCTGGATGTGGGCGCACAACCTCGACAGTGTTTCAGCAATTGGCACAAAAAATTGAAGAGGATTTATATAAAAATATGCCCGTCTGGCGCGAAAAATACCCTGGTGTTGCAAGTTTGAAAGTTGCAGTGATGGGCTGTATCGTCAATGGACCAGGAGAATCAAAACATGCTGATATCGGGATTTCATTGCCTGGAGTGGGTGAAAGTCCTGCAGCCCCTGTTTTTATTGAGGGGAAAAAGGTGAAAACTTTGCGGGGTGAACATATTGCTGAGGAATTTGAGTCTCTTTTAAGTGATTATATTCATACACGCTTTGGGCAAGGTTCAAATCCTTAAACAATTTTTTCTTAAAGTGAGGTGAAAGCCCAAGTGGGTATCATCATTCTCTTTGCCAGTTTTCCGCTCATAGTATATTTACCAACTTATGGTGTTGCAACAACCCTTGCATGAAAGCGGTTCATTCAAGGCATTTTCGCCTTATCTTTAGGGGGGACCCCGAATGGCCAACTCCGCTTATGGCGTAAAGTTAAGTGCATAAACGTGCATAAAGTTGATTCATCATGAAAAGATTTAAAATAAGCGAGTCTCCCGATATTCGGTGTTAGGGTTTAAGGTGAATAATGATAGTTATATCATTTATAAATTAATATGTTTCATTATAAACTCAAGGCAATGGGACCCCGTATGATCAATCCATTT
Organism: Bartonella rattaustraliani AUST/NH4; assembly: GCF_000312565.1. Lineage (GTDB taxonomy): Bacteria > Pseudomonadota > Alphaproteobacteria > Rhizobiales > Rhizobiaceae > Bartonella > Bartonella rattaustraliani. The sequence continues at coordinate 1,883 of NZ_CALW02000028.1, read as the reverse complement.
CTCTAAGTTTTGTGTTTTGTCAATTATCACACGGTAAAGCATTTGCTAAGTGATAATGCAAAATATGAATGGCAATTTGCCGCGCCAACATCGCATCAAACAAATAATGCGGCGGATCTATAATAAAGCGTATCGGCAGATGCCTAAAGCCACAACTCACTGCTCTAAAAGAACAGCTAAGCATCATTTCTAAACGTTCAACTTCTGAATAAGGATTGAAGAGCTCTCTCTTTTCCTCTGGGGTCCATAAATTATAAGCAGCAACTATAACCACCCCCGATAAAGACAATCTGATCATCTGCTATGGAAAACAAAACCACAAAAATGGCTGCCCCAGGATGAAACTCTATGCAATTTACCTTGCCTATTTCGTCTTGATCTTTAGACATTGATAAACCTTTTTATCTTATGGTATTTAAATTCATGGCAAATGCGCTAACACGCAAAGCCTGACAACGAAGTTTAAGCAGCACTCCCACGCAATGGGGAATGTTTGATGGAATCCGTATGAGCGTGTTTTGCTGCTTTAAAAATGCGACGGCGACTTTTGGGGTAGCGCTCAAAGAAAACTTGCTCGACGGGCAAGCCGATAAAGTCTGCAATAGCACGCTCGGCTTTCTCATTGGGTCGTGTCCAGATATGCTGAACGCTGGATGAAGGGAGTTGATATGCTTTCGCGAGCTCCGCCAAGGTCATGTTACGGTAGTGTGGCTCGGCTAAAATACTATGGCGATCCCATTTTTGTGTGATTGTCATAACTTTCGCTCCTGCTTTAAACGGATGCTCAAACCATCTGTTTTTGTGGGGTTAAATGTAGAATAAATGCCCTCAATAACGGGCGGTAACATGAGTTATGATTTACTTTTATAAATTTGCCATACCTAAATGTAAGAGTGGAGTGATTTTCTTTGGCAAAATCTGAAAAAAATCAAAAACAGAACTGGCAAAACGGTTATGTGAAGTACGGCTCGCTCTTGGTTTTACGTAGCGTAAAAAGTTTGCTGATCATCTTACAGTACCAGAGAGTACTATGTATAATTATGAAACTGGCGTATGAGAGCCGCCTTCATCAATGTTATTCATTGACAAAAATATTTGCGGTATAGACGTTAATTGGCTTCTCACTGGTGAAGGTGAAATGTTTCGAGATATGGAAAAAGCGAAAGCAGCTTGTTTAAAAGCACCTGCCATTATTCCTGCTGGACTCATGAAAAAACTCGGTCGCGTAGCTTATACAACCTGTCGCAATGCAAATATAAAACTCTCCCCTGAAGATCTAGCGGAGTTAGCAGCAGAGCTTTATAAAAAGTTACAAGAGCTTGTTCAAAACATAAACGACACTGAAGAAGTGGAACTTACTTTGCCTCTTCTAAAATTGCATTTAAAGCGTCAAATAGAAGCTGAAAGTGCACATCTAGTAACTACACAAGATACGGCTTAATGCTCCTCTAAAAGGAAAACTATGGGCGCGTTACCAAAAACACCATTGGCAAAACGCCTACGTGAAATAAGAAAAATGCTTGGAAATGAAGAACGTGGTGCTTTTGCAAAAACTCTTGATTTGGCGAAAAGTACATTCGCAAATTATGAGCTCGGTGTAAATGAGCCACCAGCATCTATCGTAATTGCCTATTACAAAATTTATGGTGTAGACTTTTATTGGCTTCTCACTGGTGAAGGTGAAATGTTTAGTGACATGGCAAAAGCGAAAGCAGCCGGCTTTAAAGCACCCACCATTCCTACTGGACTCATGAAAAAACTCGGTCGCATAGCTTATACAACCTGTCGCAATGCAAATATAAAACTCTTCCCTGAAGATCTAGCGGAGTTAGCAGCAGAGCTTTATAAAAAGTTACAAGAGCTTGTTCAAAACATCAATGACA
>NZ_CALW02000029.1 GCF_000312565.1 Bartonella rattaustraliani AUST/NH4 | reverse complement strand
TTATTAGCAACATGAGATTATATGTTTAAGAGAATAAGCGTTTAAAATTATTATAACGCCATAGGTTTCAATTGATTAGGGATATAAAAGAATTTTGAGAAAATATCAGTTTTATAGGTTTTTTTGAAAATTAAGAAAATAATAGTAGGAATTTTAAAAATCTGTGTTGTGAATGTGAAATAAGAAATGTTCGTAGGTTCGTGCGCATTGAATAAATGAGATCAACAGGGAAAGCGTGTTTTATTGTAATGAAATTTTACAAACACTGATTTTATATATTTTTATCTATATCTTTCATCACGATAATAATTTTTTCTTTTTTGCATCAAATATTCATGAGAAAAAATAATTAAAAATAAGGTGAGAGCAATAAGCATCTTATGTGTGATTTGGTTTTCATCTGAGGGTGTTATCTGTTAATTTTTTTCTTTTTTATTCGTGAGGCGTGTAGAAAATGCACTGGAGAAACAAGGGTAAAAGAGGATATTAAAAAGCCGTAACAAACTGTTACGACTTTTGTTGTTTGTGTGATGTTATTGTGTATTAAATGATTTTTGATTTAGAAAAAATTGGATCATAAAAGATTTCAGAGAGCTTTTTATCTTTTAAGAACAAGATCACGTCAACTGTGGTATAAAGAACAATTTTTATCATTTCTAAATCGAGTTGGCGGCCAATCTCTGATCTTTTAATCAATGTGGCACATCGTTCAAATGTCTGCAAAGCGCTATTGGCGTGGGTTGTTGTAATGGATCCTGGATGTCCAGTGTTTAGTGAGTTAAGATATTCCCATGCCTCATTTCCTCGTAATTCAGCGAGAAAAATGCGATCAGGCGATTGACGCATACATGCATCTAAACATTCATCAGCTGAAACACGACCAGCACCATTACCATAAATCATATGTACATGATTGGGATGATTGGGAAGAAAAAGCTCATGAACATCCTCAATTGTGATAATACGCTCCTCTACAGGGACCTTTTCAATTAAGGAGCGAGCGAATGTCGTTTTACCTGAACCCGTTTTTCCTGCAATGATAATGTTGCGTTTGTGAAGTATACATTCTTCCAAAAACTCAAGAATTTTTCCATCATGTTTGTATTGCAGAAGTTGAACTTCAAATGGTTCTAGTCTGGTAAAATCTTGCTTCAATAACAAATCAGCTGCTTCTTTTGCCGAAGGTTTATTGAAACTGACATCAGCAAAACTACCAAATGCTCCTTCTTTGTTGAATTCTTCTAGCGTTTTAACGGTAAGGGAATGTTTTCGAATTACAAAGGATAGTGCGCCATCGGTAACAGCTGGTGGTTGTATAATTGTACCACGTTGTCCGCCAGGCAAATTCACATAATTAATACTTTTGGGAGCCATACCATTATAAACGATAACGGCCGTAATTAACGTTTGCAAAAAATTAGTTGTTAATTCTGGTGCGCTATGTGCCTGCCAACCCTTCGAGCTCTTTGTCCATATTTCACAGGGGCGGCAAATCGATAATTCAGTAATTTGTGGATCTTCTAAGAAACGATCAAGCGGTTGTAGAAGTTGTGCAACAACTTGATCTTTCTGTATTTGATTAACGTTTAACGAGGCTGTAGACATCACTGAAATCCAAATCACGAGCAATCAAAATATTTATTCTTTCACCTTGGTTTTTATAAAGTGTTGGCGGAATGTTGATTGAATTTTGAAGAACTTCGGCTACCACTTTCTCTGCATCATGCGGATTTTGAGGCTGTGGATTTTCCTTGTCTTCTTTATCTTTTTTGTTTCTTTGCCAAACTTTACCTTTTACCCATTCTCCTAAATCACTGATAACGCTAATCATGATTGCACCACCAAATCGTTGCCAAAAATGTGTATCAACCCAACCACCAATACCAGCTTCACCAAGAGGACCAGTGCTAGGAGAGTCAAGATTAATGATAACACCAGAAGGTGTTTCAACACGTGACCATTGTACGAAAACACGCGCTTGTCCTTGTTGTACAGCACCTTGATAGAAACCGATAACTTTAGAACCACGATCGAGCAAGACAACACGACCACTTGTAGAATAAACGTCACGCGTTAAATGGCATGTTGTCATTCCCGGCTGTGATGTGACAATCTTTGTTTCTAGTACGCAATCTATTTGTGTTCCTTGCGTAATCAAGAGATCACGATTATGCAGTTGAGCTGCGCGCGACTGCGCTAATCGCACCGGTTGGAGGTGATCAAATAACACACCATTATTTTTATCACTTTCAGATGTATTATTTTTTGAATTTACTGTCGTGCTATCACCACCACCGTTATTAAGACTTGAACTTAACATACGCTTACGTGTCAATTCCTCAGAATCCTTGAGCAGATTTGGCGGGAGCGTTGTTTGAAGAAGTTTTGTCCAAGCTTGTGGGAGCTCTGATGTCGAATCTTCAGTTTGTGTTGTTTTTTCTTCTTCTACAATTGCGGGCTCTATAATACGAGGTGTATAGCTTGGTATAACTTGTTGCACTGTCTGTTGAGGTTTTTCCTCCTCAACATCTACGGCTTTACGCATTTTTAAAGCTTTCCATGTGAGAGTAATTGGTATCGCTATTACGACAACGAGTCCTACTATTAACAATGCGCGTGCTCCAGGAATTGTCGGACGGCGTTCCGAACCTAATTCAGAGCTACCATAAGCACTTTCGATACCACTCTGCTCAGAGTGGTCTAGCTTTTTATCTTTTTCAATCCCATCTCCTTTCCGTCTGTCAAACATCATTTTCCTCCTTTATTGATGCGGTGGATCACCGGTGATACTGTTCCAGTTGTATTGGGTATACCATTGGGATCGTAGGCCTCATTGAAAACGGCTAAAGCACGTTTGCCAAGCCGTATAAGCCATTTAGGATTGACTTTGTGAACGGCAATAATATCATTAGAACTGCCGATAACAGTACGTGGTATGAGGCTTTCATTGCCTTCAGAATCGACTAAATAAATTGATGGCATATCCATGTTGGCAGGAAATTTGAAATAGGTAATACGCCCATTGTCCCAAGCATTTATTGGAGCAATATCTTTGTTGCCACTCATAGTATAGCTAAGATTATAACCTTTTGCGCTTAGACGAAAACCTTGCTCAATAACAAGACGTTGATCATTTTCTTCTGAATGTTGGGTATTGGTATCGGGATAATGGAAAGCGAGTTCATAGGTCGCTCCAGCACGGTCATTTCGAAACTGTAGTCGAAATTTATAGCTACGTTTGTCGGTAACAACGATGAGATTTGTATTAGCAAGTTCCGCTTTGGGTTTAATAAAGATATGCCGCCCGTTATGTGCAAAAGCATAAGCATCTGCATCACCAAAAGCGTGCGTGACATACTGTTCACCTTCTTCAAGGATGATATGTGTTGCTACTCCAAGAACGGTTTCGATCTGAACCACATCAGCTACGTTATATGTTACATAGCGAATGCGATGATCGTATTGTGAATTGGATGGGGTTTTAAGTGCTTGCACGGGTATTGTATAAAGAAAGGCAAATGAGGAGAGAAGAGTAACAAACGCAAGTTTTTTCATAATAATCAATTCCTCAATCGTTCAAAAGGACTTCCGAATCAGTACGGTAACTCGTGACTTGGAAACCAAGGGGGTTAAGCAATCGAGCAGATAGTTTCATTGGTCCATCAACATAAGTGTAGCCAATCGTTGCGATTTGATGTTGTTTAGGCCCAACTGTACCGTTGCTATCATGTTGTTGTGTTGTAAAACGTACAGTCGCTTGACCAAATCCATTTGGCTGGATTGACCGTACCTTAACCGTGATACGTGTTTTGTTAGAAAGCACTTTATCACGCGCAGTTTCACCTTCATAAATTTTGTAAAATTCTTGTTGAACATCTGGTGCACTTAAAAGCGTTGTCGTATCATAGCTCAACTGAATGGTATCATAGTCATAAGCTTCACGGTTAAGCACATATTGATTGAGCCAATATCTATCTACAACTTCACCATAACTGGTTTCGTGTTCGCGCATCACTTCGACGACATCGACTGCGCCAGTTGTGTTATCAACGCGTAGTACTAAAGGCGTTGGAGCTGGTTGGAGAAATCCGATAATTCCACACACCATGCCGAACAATCCAAAAATACCAACAGCAGTTGCTACACGCCACGCTGCCTTACGCGATTTCACAAATTCATTGATGAGTTCTCGTTCCAAACCTCTACTTTCCTCATAATAACTGTTAAGTTGTTCGGCTTTTACAGATTTATGTTTTCTCATATTTCTCCTCGCTGAATTTCGGCAGGGATTGTTTTATTAATAGGGACACGGTTCCAATTGCTTGGTTGTTTTGGCTTTGGAGCGAATGCACAAGCCGATAAAAGACATACAATCAAAATCATAAAAATGACGTGTTTCATTTTAACATTTCTCTTTTTCAATCAGCGAATACTATTTATCATTTTTTTATTGATATTTCAATTTTGATTAGAAAATATATTGCGTATAATTGTATTTATTTTTTAATTTATTATTTACAGAGATATTCATTTATTGTCTTGGCATTAAATATGATAAGAATCGTATAGCTCAAGATGTGTGTTATACACTGCTCATTTTACCGCACTGTTGAATTTTTATTATTTCGTTGTGTGGTTATTACGAGAATTGTCTAGCTTCCACAGATGCCCAAAGGTAATGCCCTTTGCTAAGGAGCTTGCAACATTTGCGAGTTTGAGCAACAGCATGATTGAGATAATGGCTAAGATGAGCGCGCCACCAAGAGCGTAACCTACATTTTGCTGGCCATCAAACTTTAAGTCAGACACGTAATTTGCAAAGATGTTCATCATGAGACTAAATACGGTGGCTAGGAGTAGGGTAAGAATTGTATAGCTGAGAATCTGGGTTATCCATTGTTCGAAAAAGCGATATGTTGGTTGCCAGAGCAAAGCCATGATGAAGAGTGGTCCTAGCCCCGCGAGGAGTACAAGAGCGATTTTTGTTAGCAGAATGAATGCACCACCGATTGCAGCCAAGAAGCTTGTTGCAAGCAAAATAAGGATACCAAAGAGACCATAAAGGATTCCATCAGCATCTAAGAAAGCAGCTTCTTCAAAAGCTTTGCTTGCACATTCGAACCCCTTTTCAGCGACTGTGTCAATTAAGCTATTTAATTTGGTGCCTGTTATTGTATTTTTTAGCAACGTTGTGAGCAAATCATTCGGTATATCCGTTATAAGTTGTGTGATTTCTGGTTGATAAAGTCCTGTAGTGAGTGCCATTGAAGTAATAATAGTTATTCGCAGGCAACGGTTCAGAAATGCAGCAACTGGCATATCGACAGCGCCACGAATAATGAGCCATCCATAGGTGATGAAAGCGATGGTAAGACCAACTGACACGAAAGGTGTAATTGTAGCAATTGCTTTTGAGGAAATATCTGTAACATATGATTTTGTTACATCATCAACTGCATTGAAAAGTTGCGTGAACATTTTGAAGTTCATGGCATTCCTCTTTAGCGTTTTTTAGTGTTCATTGTTTTTGAAACATAAAGATTGCTGTACGTTATATTTGGCCTTTATGTAATCTACCCAAGCGTTGTTCAGGAAGATTTTTGGATTTAGTCAGATGTCCCATGCGCTTCTTTTAAGTGTTGAACCACAATGAACATGGTGTAATAACCTTACATTCCCACCTGTAGAAAAAATAACTT
>NZ_CALW02000030.1 GCF_000312565.1 Bartonella rattaustraliani AUST/NH4 | reverse complement strand
TCTGTCACGGCTGCTTGAAAGCTTGCTGCAATGTCAGCTACATCAACTTCTGTAAGAGGAGCCATAGCGGTTGCTGCCTGTCGAACAGCAGTTTTGAGGCCTGAAAAAGAAAAATCCAGCCGTTTTTCGCCTTTTAAAGGGCGAGGAAGAGGGATACGATTTTTATCACCTAATAAAGCAGCTTTTTCAAGGGCTGGACCTCCAGGATAAGGAAGGCCTAAGAGTTTTGCTGTTTTATCAAAAGCCTCTCCCAAGGCATCATCAATGGTGGTTCCTAAGCGTTGGTAGTTTCCCACTCCGTGCACAAGGATTGTTTGGGTATGCCCCCCTGAGACCAAGAGCAGTAAATAAGGAAAATGGACATTATGCGTGAGTACGGCTGTTAAGGCATGTCCTTCTAGGTGATTGACAGCAATAAAAGGCTTTCCTGTGGCAAGAGAGAGCGCCTTTGCACTCATAATACCGACCAAAAGTCCTCCGATCAAACCAGGACCACTTGTGGCTGCAATGGCGTCAATCTCTTTTAACTTCGTGTTTGCTTCTGTCAAAGCTTTCAGAATTAAACTATCAAGAATTTCAACATGGGCACGGGCGGCAATTTCCGGAACAACACCGCCGTAAGGTGCGTGATGATCAATTTGGCTCCAAACAATATTGGAAAGAATACGACTCTTTCCCTCATTGTTGTGTTCAACAACGGCAGCAGCAGTTTCATCACAGCTTGTTTCTATTCCCAACAGGCGCATTTCAAACAAGACCTTACGTTAAAGATTCCTTAACTGGGTACCACGGATAGGTAAGGATGCGAAGAACTTCTCTTGTCATTGATTCCTCTATTAAAAAATGCATCTTAGCATATTCTCTTAAATATAATGGCTCTATTGATGAAAAATGCAGCTGTATTTTTGAGTATAAAAGATTCGTATATTTTAAATTATTTTGCAATAAAGTCTATCATTGCTCTTAATTTGCCGATAAAGATGCTGTGTTAAAAATTTTAGTGATGTTCTATTCTTCGTAAACAGAGTTTAAAATAAACTACGTTATTTGAGAAATTCTTTATTTTTTAAAGCTTTTTTCATTTTGTTATTTTATCGTGGGAAAAAAATTGTGCGCAAAAAGTGGCTAAAATGGTAAATTCTGCAAAAGAAAAAGTAAAATCCCATTATTCTGGTAATCGTCGTAAAAAGCCTGTGATTGAACAGGAAGCTGTGAATCAGGATTCAGAAAAAATAGCGCAAAATTCAGCGAAGTTGGAGGCAATAGAAAAACAGGTTGAGCAAAGCACAAAAAAACAATGTATGCCTCATATGGTTTGGCTTTACTTGCTTCTTTCAGGAATTTTGGGTGCTCTTATTGCTTTAGGCATTTTTATAGGGCTTCAATGGGGGGGGCTTTCTTCCTTCTTCTGTGGAAAATAACGTTGGAGGGGAAAGAGCTTTGCAAATTGCTGAAACAGCAAAAGACCAAAGTAAAGAAACAATGGAGCAATTAGGGCGTGCCCTTCAAGAAATTGAGGCATTGAAAACAAAGCTTTCTTCTTTTTCATCACGACAGCTTGAAACATTGCAAAATGATGAAAAATCGCAAAAAGAGGTGAGAAGATCTTTTACTGTTTTAGAAGAAAAAGTCAGAGATCTTGAAGAATCTGTACAGGCTTTTGTGGAAGTTTCAAAAGAGATAGAAACAGCTTTATCCGTTGGGCAAAACAATGCAAATGCTCTTGCTTTGTTAAAGCAACGGTTAGAGACTATGCAAGAAGAAATGGTTGCGAAAAGCAATGAGAAAAAAGAAACAAATACCGCTCTCTTTATTGCAATTAGTTCGTTGAAAAATGCCATAGAACGTGGTGGGTCTTATAGTGAGGAATTAAAGCTGTTACAGCAACTCTTACCTTCAATGAAGGGGTTTGATTTATTGCAAAAGACAGCCGCTGTAGGTCTTCCAAATTTAGCACAACTTGCAGCGGATTTTGCACATGTTGCAGATACAATCGTTGCTACACAAAATCGTGTTGCCTCAAATGCTGGTTTTTTTGACAAAGTTTTCATGTGGATAAAAGGGCTTGTTGTTTCACGACCAATTGGAAATGTTGAAGGTATGACACTAGGAGCAATTGCGGCACGGATGGAAGTTGCTATCCAAGCAGGGGATTACGAAAAGGCTTTGAGCGAATGGCAAACATTGCCCCAAAATGCAAAAGATGTTTCACAGGGTTTTGTTCATCAGCTTGAAACACATATGGCTATTCATCAGTTTCTTCAGAAATTGTTGGTCTCTGTGCAACAAGAATCTTTTAAGGCAACAAAAATGTAAATAGGCTGAAGATGATACGTGTTTTTATTTATAGTTTTGTTGTATGTGCGCTTGGTTTAGTGTTTGGATGGGTTGCGCATTACAATGGTATTTTGGTCTTAACATTTTTGCACTTTCGGTTTTCGGTTTCATTGCTTACTGTTTTAAGTGTGCTTATTTTGTTTTTGGGAACTTTAGCGCTTTTAGGATGGTTTTTGCATATTCTTTTTTCTGTGCCTCATACTCTTTCCAATTATTTTTATAAGCGCCATAAAAAGCGCGGTTATGAAGCTCTCTCAAAAGGGATTCTTGCCGTTTTTGCAGGCGATGGTGTTGTGGCGCAACAAATGGGTGCGCGCGCCGATAAATATCTTTCAAACACATATGAGCCGTTGGTGAAACTTTTACAAGCGCAAACCTTATCTTTGCAAAATAATTCTGTTTCTGCCATCAACCTTTATGAGGAAATGAGAAAGGAAACATCAACAAAATTAGCTGGGCTTCACGGTTTGTTTCGTGAGGCTATAAAAAACAAAGCCTATGAAGCCGCATGGCAATATGCAGAAGAAGCCTTGGCTTTATCACCAGCACTTTCATGGGCGCATAAAGCTGTGCTTGAGCATTTGAGTGTAAGCGGGCAGTGGGATAAAGCACTTGCTGTTTTTGAACGCGCACAAAAAACTTTACCACGTTCAAAACGTTCAACGGTAGAGTCTCAACATACACAGGCTTTACTGTTAAGTGGGCAAGCCCTGCATTTGTTTGAGACACATCCTGCAAGAGCACGTGCAGATATTTTGAAGGCACAGAAATTAAAGCCTGATTTTGTGCCGATAATCGTGATTGCTGCTGATATCCTTTATAAATTAAATGAAACGCGGAAAGCGGATAAAATGATTATTGCAGCTTGGCAGAAAGAACCTCACCCTGACTTAGGGGTACTTTATCTTGAAAAAGAAGAAGGCGCTGTTTTGCGGTTGAAAAGGGCAAAAACACTTGCTTCTTATAATAAAGACACATTTGAATCGGCTTTTCTTATGGCTAAAGCTGCTCTGGATGCTGGTGAAGTGATACTCGCAAAAGAACAGGCACAAAAAGCACTGCAATATCATCCGCGAGAAAGTGTTTATCTCTTGTTGGCGGATATTGAAGAGGCTCAGGGAAATAATCAGGGGGCAGTGCGTCAATGGCTTTCCTTGGCACTTCGTGCTGAACGTGATCCTGTGTGGATGTGTGATGGTGCCATTTTTCCTTCTTGGTTAGCGGTTTCCCCAATAAGTGGACGTTTGGGTTGCTTTGAATGGAAAGCACCGCCTCGTGTGCCTCCCTTTACATTAGAAGCGACTCATATTACAGAGAGTGCCTATATTGTGCCAAAAAAACGAGATAAAGAGGATAATATGGGGAAAGGCACTGATGTTGAAGATAAGAAGCTTGAAAAAGATCTTCCTATAAAAAATTCTCTTTTACATAATGTGAAGACAGAAAAACAAGATATAAACACGTTAAGGCAGACGCACTTAAATGTTGATGATCCAGGGGTTAAAACAGAAGAAGAGGGGGAAAACGTATCGAAGAAGAAATTTCGACTGTTTTAAAGAGAAGTCTTAATATGAATGATTCGTGGATAGGCAGAATTGTTTTTTAAATTTGAACGAAGTAAATATTGTTTGCCAAAATTCTTTTCTTGCGCTTGAGAGATAAAACTTTACTTGGTTTTCAAAGTGATTGGTTAAAAAATGTTTTTAAATCAAAGATGTTTTGGTAAAAAGCAAATAAAGAGCAAACCAAGAATTGCAGTTGTGACGCATCGCCGGTCTACCTATACGGGTCGTTTGGGAAAAATTTTGCAACAAAGGGGCTTTGTTCTTGATGTGTACCGACCTATTTTGGGACAAAAACTCCCCGATACATTGAAGTATTATGCTGGTGTTGTCATTCTAGGGGGACCGATGAGTGTTAATGACAAAGAAGCATATATTAGTGAAGAAATTGATTGGATTTCTTTGTCGTTGAAAGAGAATAAGCCTTTTTTGGGTATTTGTCTTGGGGCGCAGATGTTAGCACGAAATCTAGGAGGATGTGTTGATACAAGAAGTGATGGAACTGTTGAAGTTGGCTGGTATCCACTTGAAGTTACTCCACAGGGAAAAGCATTGATGCATTGGCCAGAAATGGTGTACCATTTTCATGATGAAGGCATTTATGATCTCCCTAAAGAGGTAGAACTTTTGGCAACAGGTCAAACGTATCCTACACAAGCTTTTCGTTATGGAAAAAATGCATGGGGTTTGCAATTTCATGCAGAGTTCACACGTGCTATGATGAGACGTTTATTGGTACGTTCAGCACATAAATTGACTGAAAAAGGTGCTCAACCCGCTTCCACACATTTAAAAGGTCGTTTAATTTATGATCAGGCTTTGGGCCAATGGTTTGAAAATGCATTGCAACAAATCTTTTGTGTGCCCGTCATCCGTGCGTGAGGGTTAAAAGTTCTCATCATTATCATAAAATAAGGAAAGTTTTCATTTTGTCTCTATCGGCTCCATTGAAATCAATACAGAAAAGTCTTTCTTTGTGCTACCTGCTTTGTGGGTTGTTTTGCCTTTTTCTGGTTTTTATTTATAGCGCATTCTGGTTTTTTTTTCACATAAAATAGAAGACCGTATTTCTGGTCTTTTTGCAAAGGCCTCTGCTTATAATATGACAGTTGTGTGTGAGCAACTCCGCAAGAATGGTTATCCGTTACGTATCGGTATTGCTTGTGATCAATTTCAGTTTTCTTGGCCTTTGCGTGGATTTTCTTTGTCAACGGGGCGTTTGAGGGTTGATGCACCAATTTATGTACCTCGGTGGCTAGAGTTTAATGTTCATTCTCCTGCATCAATTATTTTTTCTGAAAAAAAGCCTATTGTGTTGCATTGGCGCAAGATGGTGATTGAAACAGAACCTTGGAAAATGGGTAAGACATTTAAATTGATGGCTGAAGGGTTTGAAGCTTCTTCCATGGCTTCCTCTCTTGAAGATCAGAAATTTCTAGAAAAATTGGGATCACAGACGAAAAATCAAGAGATAAGGCAAGATAATATTGAAGGGAAAGTATTTTTAAAAAAGACTCCGGACGTGGGGGGAGCTTCGTTAAATAATGCGCGTTTTTTTGGTAAAGAGAATGCGCTGCAAAAAATAGCGGCAGAATTTTTACGGCTTGATCTTAAACAAGAAAAGAATCATTTTTCAGGACATATCATTTTCGATGATTTTGATGCTTCACTGTTTTTTGCGCCTTATTTTATTGATTTTCCGAAAGTTGATGGCAACTTGAAATGGACTTTCAATAATGTGTTTCATCTGTTTAAAAATGGGGGGGAGAGTTGGAAACGGCGTTTATATGGGAAAAGTGGTTTTTTAAAATATAGCGAATTAACTTTTCATACAGGAGGTGGGGTGCGTGTTAGTGGGCCTTTTTCTTTTGATGATGAAGGATATTTGACTGCAGAATTTGAACTTGTCTTGGTACAACACACAAAGTTACTTACGACCATGCAACGCTTTTTCCCAGAGAAAGCTAACAATGTACAAGCTTTATTGTTTGTTTTAGATCTTATGCCTAGAAGTGCAGATGGCTACCCGATTTTACCTTTGTTGATTAACCATGGACAGGTAAAATTAGGTTTCTTAAAACTTGGTCACCTTGCACCACTCTAAGTCTAAAAGATAGGAATATATCAAAGATTGAAGTGTTAAAGTTGTGTCATAAACCCTGCTGCAATATTGTGACAGCTCTTGCACGAAGGGGGTTTATGAGAGGCATATTTCTTTCTATCTTCTATAGTTTTACCTTCACGCTAAGCCCGCTGATAGTGTAAAGCCAAGAGAACAAAATTGACTCAATATAAATAAATTTGAAATGAGAGAATCTTATGGGGATTCGGGGCTATGATTCAGGCTTGATAACGACAAATAATCGTTATTAATTAATATTTGATCCAAAGATAAAACGAGAAATGTTGAGCTCATTTTCAAAAGAGAAAACTGGTGCGGTTTGTTACATTGTTAATCTGGTCTTCTTTCGTTTTCTTTTAAGCTGCGAAGGACTCTTCTTTTTACCTTGTGTGCTATCTTTGAGATGTATTTTGACAATATGCGTGCAAGATTGACACCCGTCTCCCACCCTTGTTCGTTCTATGGGTGGGTGCGGTGTATTTTTTTAATTTGGCTATCTTGTTTCGCTCTAAGTCTCAAAGATTAAAGTGTTAAAGTTGTGCAATCAACCCTGCAGCAAAGGTAAAACGAGAAATGTTGAGATCATTTTCAATGAGAGAACCGATACGGTTTGTTACACTGTCAATCTGATCTTCTTTCGTTTTTTTCCAAGCTGCGAAGGACTCTTCTTTTGTTCCATAATTTTTCAGGATTTTGAGAACAATTGTTCGTAAGCTTTTGGCAATATTTTCTTTTGCTTGGTTTAAGGCCATACTATCATAATAATCAAGGACAGGAACTGTTCGACTTGCTTCATTAAGACGGTTGATACGAATCGTTTGAGCAAGTGAGAAATAGATCTCTGCGGTTTTAATAAGGTCGCTGTTACTCTGTTTTGCAATCAAAGAAATATCACAAATTATTGGAGCAGTTTCTAAGAGAGCCAATTGTTGTGCTAAAGTTTTGGGCGCTCCGTCTTCGCTATAACATATTGTTTTTTCTTTTATTTTTTGATTGATATCGTTATCGTTGGAATATGAGAGTAATTTTTCAATAACTGTACGAGCTTGTTTTATTGTTTTTACAAGTTCTTCTAATGGGACAGAAAGGTCCATATTGCATAACCCCCAATTTGTTGTCTCAAAGAGCATGGAGGTAATGGCTGCGTAGAACTTATTTTGGACAAAACCGGGTATTTTATTATCAAGTTTATCAATTTGATGAGACAGTTTAGCTATTTCAAAACCATCGCACAGCGCAATGAAAACGCGAATAACATCTTCAATTTTTTGCTCTGTTGCATCTTTTAGACGGCTAACAAAAGTAGGTCCCCCGCGATTTACAATATCATTGGCAAGTAGCGTTGCAATAATATGACGACGCAACTGATGATGAATAATTTCTTTCTCAAAGTTTTCTTGAATTTGCGTTGGAAAATAATGCAACAAGAGTGCATCAAAATAATGATCGTCAATAAGAGAGCTGTGGGCGATTTCTTCTTTTAGCGTTAATTTTGCATATGCTAAAATAACGGCAAGCTCTGGACGCAATAACCCCTGACCTTGTGTCATTCTTTGCCGCAAGATTTGCTCATCAGGAAGAATTTCAACTCTACGATCGAGAAGATTTTTCTGTTCTAAATCATGCATAAAGCGCATTTGATAAGGTAAATCAATAATACTTTGGTTTTCAGCTAATGAAAGAGCGAGAGGTTGCAAATAATTGTTACGCAAAACCAATTGTTCAACTTGTGAAGTCATTTTTTTCAAGAGCTCATTGCGTGCTTCACGGGTAAGCGTTTTTGCACGCAGTGCTGAGGCCAGAACGATTTTGATATTGACCTCGATATCTGAACAATTAACACCTGCAGAATTATCAATGGCATCTGTATTGCATCGTCCACCATTTAAGACATATTCAATCCGACCACGTTGTGTAACACCAAGATTAGCGCCTTCACCAATAATTTTGGCACGCACTTGTTCACCAGTAATGCGGATTGCATCATTTGCATGGTCTCTTACTTGGGCATCGGTTTCTGTTGTTGCACGGATATAAGTTCCAATGCCGCCAAACCATAAAAGGTCAACAGGTGCTTTGAGAATTGCAGAAATAATTTCAAAAGGGGTTCCTGTTTGTTTTTCAAAGCCAATGGACTGTGCTGCTTCGGGTGAAAGAGTGATCGTTTTCATTGTGCGTGAAAAAATACCACCGCCCTTTGAGAGTTTTGTTTTGTCGTAATCCTGCCAACTTGAACGGGGAAGTTTAAAGAGGCGCATACGTTCTGCATAGCTTTCAGCTATGTGTGGGTTTGGGTCGATAAAAATGTCACGGTGATCAAAGGCAGCGACAAGTTTTGTTTGTTTGGAAAGAAGCATTCCATTGCCAAAAACATCGCCAGACATGTCACCAACACCCACACAGGTAAAAGGGGTTGTTTGAATATCGTGATTAAATGATTCTCTAAAATGCCTTTTAACGGCTTCCCACGCACCTTTTGCTGTAATGCCAATGGCTTTATGGTCATAGCCCGCTGAACCTCCAGAGGCAAAAGCATCATCAAGCCAAAAGTGGTTCGCTTGGCTGATGGTGTTGGCGGTATCAGAAAATGTTGCTGTACCTTTATCGGCAGCGACAACAAAATAAGGGTCATGTTCATCATGACAGATGATATCGTGAGGAGGGCTTATTTTACCACTCACCAGATTGTCTGTAAGGGAGAGCAAGGCTGTGATAAAGTCAATGTAAGCTTGTCGTGCTGCTTCTATAATGATAGCACGATCGTTGGTTTGGGGAAGGCGATGAGGATAAAATCCACCCTTTGCACCGACAGGAACGATAACAGCATTTTTGACTTGTTGGGCTTTGACTAAGCTGAGCACTTCTGTACGATAATCGAGTGCACGATCAGACCAGCGAATTCCGCCACGGGCGATAGAACCAAAGCGTAAATGAACCCCTTCTACTTCTGGTCCGTAAACAAAAATTTCTCGATAAGGACGTGGTTCAGGCAAGCCTTCAATTTGGCGTGGATCCAACTTGGTTGCTAAAATACGCCGTGGGCTACCATCTGCAAGAGGGATAAAAGCGTTTGTTCGTAAACTTGCCTCGATAAGATTACGATAACGGCGTAAGATGAGATCATCATCTAAACCTGATACCGTTTGTAATTTTTCTTCAATGTGTTTTTCAATGATCTTTTGATTTTCTTTCCGCTCTTTTTCTGTATAGCTTTGATGAAACTTCAAATGAAACAAAGCATAAAGATCTTTAGCAATGTCAGGATAAACATTTAAAGTTTGGGCAACACGGTCTTGTGAATAAGGAATGCCAGCTTGTTGGAGATAGCGTCCATAATGGCGCAAAATAACAATTTCACGCCAATTTAATTCAGCTGTTTGGGTGAGAGCATTAAAGGCATCATTATCAGCATCTTGGGACCAAATTGCCTCAAATGTTTCTGCATGTTTTTGACCGTTTTTATTGAAATCAATGCACAGTTGGAAAGCGCTTTCTAGTTGCATGTCATGAAGATATACAGAATCTCCATTGTCATCTGGCAATTTAAGTGTTTGTTCAGCAATGACTCGGAATCCCATATTTTCTAAGAGTGGTACGCGTTTGGAAAGGGCAAGGGCTTCATGGCGGTGAAAAAGTCGGAGAGAAATATTTTGTTTTTCTTTGTTATGTGTGTTGTCAAAAGTCACAAAAAGCGGTTTTTTATTGTGAAGACTTAGAATATATCCGGCATCTTCAATGGCATTTTCAGCTGAAAATAAATCACGATAGCTGTTGGGAAACTGGCTGGCCAAGCGTGTTTGTTGCTCTGTTATCTTGCGGCTGAGGGCTATGGTTTGAACAGATTCTTCCCAACTTCGTGCAATAGAACGCACATGCTGCTCAAGCGTGGTGCGCTCAATAAGAGGAGCACTTTCACTTCCTTTGCGATGGATGATGTAATGGACCCGCGTAAGGGTGCTTTCCAAAAAGAGCGGATAGGATTCAAAAAAATCACCATTATAGAGCTCAACAAAATATTCACCAACTTTTTCGCGAATGTTGCTGCTATATTGGTCACGGGGGATATAAACAAGGAGAGAGACAAAGCGCCCAAAAGAATCCGTATGAGCAAGTACACGCAAACGTGGACGCTCATCGAGTTGCAGGATCAGTTTGGCATTTTCTGTTAATGTCTCAATGTCAGAGCGAAACATTTCATCTCTTGGATAGGTTTCTAAAACACTAAGGAGTGCTTTTCCAGAATAGTCAGTGCGATTGTATCCGAGTTGTTGAATAATGATTTGGGCTTTTTCTTTTAAAAAAGGGATTTGCAAAATAGAGCGCGTATAAGCTGAGGAGGTAAACAGTCCTACAATGCGTAATTCTCCACACAGCTTGTCTTCTTTATCAAAGATTTTAAAACCAACATAATCAAGCCAAACAGAACGATGCACTTTTGAACGGCTGTTGGCTTTTGTTACAATAAAGAGGTTATCATTTTCCATAAAAGAAAGGATTTCTTTGGGAGGTTCTTCAACGTTCGCATCGGCAATAATACGAATAGAGGCATCGGTGAGAATCCCCAGTTCAATATTGCTTGTTGTAAAGGATTTTGTGGGTTTTTGGTCTTTAATGAAATTATAAGTGCGCATTCCAAGGAAGATGAAATTATCGTTCATCAGCCAATGAAGAAACTCAATGGCTTTTTCGCCCTCTTGTTTGTATTGGGTGGGGAGGCTTGTTTGATAGGTATGAATATGCTTTTTGACTTCTTCAAGCATAGGTTGCCAATCTTGTACAGCGGCATTGACCTGCTCAAGAACCAAATTCAGTTCGTCTTTCAGTTTTTTGATCTGTTGTTTATTTAAGGGCTCAATATGGATTTGCATCAAGCTAATGCGTTGTCCCGAGTCCCGTTCAAGAACAGGGTGTGCAATTAAATAGATGTGGTTTTTATGCTGATTAAAAACATTTAAAATGGAATCAAGAAGGAATGGTTTGTTATCGTTGACAAGCGTAATAACCGTTATAGGCTTGTCACTTCGTGTTAAATTTTGTTCGAAGCAGATGGTTGTTTTGCCTGTCTTATGAAGATTGAAAGCATCAATGGCGGTGGTGGTGGCTTTTTGAAGTTCTTTTTTTTCATAATAGACAATATCTTCTTTATCTGTATGCGCAAAAAGAATTTGTTCTATTTCCTTTTGATTGCTTTTACTCTCTGACTTTTGTTGTTTTAACACAGTGATTGTCCCTTTTTTCTCTTGCTGTTCTTTTTATATTTTATAAAAACAAGTTTTTATGATCTTTTCTTCAATGTAGCACCTTATTTTAGGTGGGAATAGTTATTTATTTTTGGGAGAATAACGTCGTTTCTTTCCTTTTTATAGTCATAATCTACACTTGTGAGGAAATGTCGCGTATCTATGATTCAGGATATTTTTAGTGTTTATGTTAATAGTTTGTTTTTAAAAATGAAAGTAAATAAAGAATGACGCGTTTACCTGCAAGACTTTTAAACGGTTATCAAACCTTTTTAAGAAATAATTTTGCTTATAAAACAGAACGTTATCAGCAATTAGCGATTGAAGGACAAAAGCCTGAAACTTTGGTGATTGCTTGTTGTGATTCGCGGGCAATACCAGAAACAATTTTTGATGCTAAACCAGGTGAAATTTTTACTTTGCGTAATGTGGCAAATTTGGTCCCTCCTTTTTCTCCTGATAATCAATATCATGCAACCTCATCAGCTATTGAATATGCCGTGCAATTGCTTGAAGTTAAGCATATCGTTGTTTTTGGTCATGCCCATTGTGGGGGAGTAAGTGCTGCTTTTAAGGGGGTACACAAGTCTTTATCGTCAAATGATTTTATTGGTCAATGGATTAGCCTTTTAGCGCCGGCAGTGCGAGAAATTGTTGGGAATAAATCCTTGAGTGTGCCAGAACAGCAGGTCGCGTTAGAACAGCTTTCTATCCATCATTCCTTGAGAAATTTAGAAACATTTCCGTGGATCAAGGTACGGAGAGTTCAGGGTATTTTGACATTACATGGGGTTTGGTTTGATATTTCAAGTGGTGAATTATGGAGCTTAGAGCAAGAAACAGGTCGCTTTGTACGTGTTGAGGATGAGAGCTAAAAAGCCTCTTAATTTCTTGTCTTTTTGAAGGTATTGTATGATAAACCTTGACAAAGAGAGGCTTTTATTGTTTGAAAGAGTGAGCTTTCAGTAACAGAATTGACTTGGAGCCGCTGACTGAGACCCCAAAAAGGGTATAAAGAGATCTCAGAGGTCAACACCCGACAACGCGATGCGTCCTCGGGTGCCATTTTGGTTTTTTTGTTATGTAGCAATGAGGTGAGTAATGTTTGAATCCTTACAAGAACGGCTTGGTTCCATACTGGCTCATTTGACAGGGCGTGGTGCTTTGTCAGATCAGGATGTGGCAACGGCGCTACGCGAGATTCGTCGCGCTTTATTGGAAGCCGATGTTGCACTTGATGTTGCACGTTCTTTTACGGATAGGGTTCGTGAAAAAGCCGTTGGGGCTGAAATTGTTAAATCAATTAAACCAGGCCAGATGGTTGTTAAAATTGTCCATGACGAATTGGTGAATATTCTTGGAAATGAAAGCATTCTAAGCGATTTAAAAGCACCAGCGCCTGTTGTTATTATGATGATTGGTTTGCAAGGTTCGGGAAAAACAACGACAACCGCAAAGTTGGCTAAGCGTTTAACAAACAAAAATAATAAAAGAGTTCTCATGGCATCGTTAGATACGCGTCGTCCTGCGGCACAGGAACAACTGCGCCAATTAGGAGAACAAGCAGAACTTGCAAGCTTGCCTATTATTGCTGGGCAGTCTCCTGTCGATATTGCAACACGTGCACTACAAGCGGCCAAATTGGGTGGTTATGATGTGCTGATGCTTGACACCGCAGGGCGCAACCACATTGATGAAGCTTTAATGCTTGAATTGGCTGAAATTAAAGCTTGTGCGAATCCTCATGAAATTATGTTAGTTGCTGATAGTCTTACTGGGCAAGATGCTGTTCATCTTGCGCGTTCTTTTGATGAGCGTGTGGGCATTACAGGAATTATCTTAACACGTATGGATAGTGATGGCCGCGGTGGTGCGGCTCTTTCTATGCGTGCTGTTACAGGAAAGCCCATTAAAGCAATTGGAACTGGTGAAAAAATAGATGCTTTGGAAGAGTTTCACCCCAGTCGTATTGCCGATCGTATCCTTGGAATGGGTGATATTGTTTCTTTGGTTGAAAAAGCTGCTGAAACGATGGATCATGAGAAAGCTGCTGCTTTTGCAAAAAAAATGCAGGCTGGAAAGTTCGATCTGAATGACCTTGCAGAACAATTGCAAAAGATGAAAAAACTTGGAGGAATGGGCAGCATCATGGGAATGATGCCAGGTTTGGGTAAGGTAAAAGATCAAATTGCTGCTGCGGGGCTTGATGATCGTTTGTTTAATCGTCAATTGGCTATTATTTCATCAATGACACCTTTAGAGAGAGCTTCTCCAGAGCTTTTGAAACATAGTCGTAAACAGCGGATTGCCAAGGGATCGGGCACGACGGCTGCGGATATTAATAAGCTTTTAAAAATGCATCGCCAAATGGCTGATATGGTCAAAGCTATAGGAGGCAAAGGCAAAGCCGGTTTGATGGGAAAAATGCTAGGAGGACTTGGCTCTAAGATGGGTTTGGGCGGTATGGGAGCTGCTGGTGGTGATTCTCAGACTATGCCCGATTTGTCGGGATTGGATCCAAAAAAATTGCCAGTATTACAAAAACAAATGGGAAATGCGCATGGAGGAGGAGTGCTCCCTGGTCTTCCTGGTCGTGGTCCCGTTCTTCCTGGGCTTTCTCATGGTCTTACCAATAGAGAAAATTTTCCTCAGCCTCCTAAGAAGAAATGAGATATAAAGAGGGAAGAGAGCATGAGACAGGAAAAAATATTGGATGAATTGGCGCATTTACGGGCATCTATTGATAATTTTGATGCAACGTTGATTCATATTTTGGCAGAGCGTTTTCGATGTACAAAAGAAGTTGGGCGTTTAAAAGCCCGTTATGATCTGCCTACAGTTGATCCTTTGCGTGAGCAAAGTCAAGTTGCTAGGTTGCGGCAGTTAGCTATAGAAAGTCAACTCGATCCCGATTTTGCTGAAAGATTTTTTAAGTTTGTTGTTACAGAAGTTGTGTATCATCATGAGGTGATCGCTGAAGAGCAAAAACAAAGTAACTCAATTTAAACGAGAGCCAAGACTGATATAGGAGATAAAATATGGCATTAAAAATTCGTTTGTCCCGTGGGGGTTCAAAAAAGCGCCCTTACTATCACATTGTTATTGCGGATGCTCGTAGTCCGCGTGATGGACGTTTTCTTGAACGTGTTGGTGCATGGGACCCAATGTTGCCTAAGGATGGCTCGCGTGTAAAACTTAATGAAGAGCGTATTCAATATTGGCTTGGCCAAGGAGCGCAGCCAACAGACCGTGTGTTACGGTTTTTGGATGCCGCTGGTTTGAAAAAGCGTCCAACCCGCAATAATCCACACAAAGGTGAACCGGGAAAAAAGGCGCAAGAACGTATAGCTGCTGCAAAACAAGCAGCAGAAGATGCAGCTGCTGCAGCAGAATCAGCAACAGAAGAAGCATAATTATTCTGAAATCTTAACGATGCTTTTAAGAAGTGTTGAGAGGGAAGAAGGGTTATTTTACATTTTTGATCGGTAGAATGGATCTCTTTTAAAAAGGTCTTTGCTTTTTAAAGCCAACATTTGTCTTTGATAAAAGTTAAGGGCACGGTATTTCATTTCCCAGTCTCCATAGCGTGAGGTTTTTTTTACGACCGTGCCTCTTTTTAAGGGATTTTTTTGTTTTATTGCTTATATGCTTTTATAAAGCAGAATAGTTATTCTGCATTTTTTATAGGTAAAAACGGATCTTTTTTAAAAGGATATTTGCTTTTTAAGCCAATATTTTTCCTTTTAGAAATCAATGGCACGTCCTTTAATTTCCCAGTCTCCATAGCGTGAAGGGTCTTTACCGCCGCGTCCACCATTTTCTACGGGCTTTTCTTCATTTGTTTTATTTTTACGCCTTTCTTCAGCTTCATTTAGCGCACGTTGTGCTGCGGGAGAAAGGGGTTGCTGTTGGTGCGTGGTTTCGTTTTGTTTGTGTATTTTTTCGTCTTTTTTGTCCATTTTACACCTCTATTCCATTGAAGAAGCAGAAAGAAAACACCATCATATAATATCGATTATATTTTATCATGGAGTTTTTTGAGTAATGAATATCATGCGTACAGCAATGCTTTTAGCTTTTATGACCGCTCTTTTTATGGGAGTTGGTTATCTTGTTGGAGGGGGCAGTGGTATGATCATTGCCCTTTTGATAGCAAGTGGTCTCAATTTTTTTTCTTATTGGAATTCGGATAAAATCGTTCTGCGCATGTATGGTGCGCGTGAAGTTGATCAACACTCCTCACCCGTTTATTATAAGATTGTAAGCGATCTAGCAAGGAAAGCTTCTCTTCCTCAACCAAAAGTTTATGTTCTAGATAGTGCGCAACCTAATGCTTTTGCTACGGGGCGCAATCCTCAAAATGCAGCTGTTGCTGCAAGTGCTGGATTATTAGAGCGGTTAAGTGTAGAGGAAATCGCTGGTGTTATGGCGCATGAGCTCGCACATATTGAGCACCGTGATACGTTGACTATGACGGTGACGGCAACGATTGCAGGAGCCATTTCAATGCTTGGGAACTTTGCTTTTTTTATGGGTGGAACGCGTGATTCTTCTGAACATTCTCATGGTATAGGAGCAATTGGAGGGCTGATAGCGATGCTTGTTGCACCTTTTGCGGCTATGCTCGTGCAAATGGCTATTAGTCGCACACGGGAATATGCTGCTGATCGACGTGGTGCTGAAATCTGTGGAAATCCATTATGGTTGGCGTCAGCATTGCGTAAAATTGCCGATGGTGGATATAGAGAATATAATGAAGAGGCAGAGCATAATCCAGCAACAGCTCATATGTTTATTATCAATCCTTTGAGCGGTAAAGGCGCTGATAATCTTTTTTCCACACATCCGGCGACGGCAAATCGTATTGCTGCTCTTTATCGACAAGCGGAAGAGATGAAAGGGGAAATGGTCAAGAGTATGGAATGGGCGAAAGAGAGTAATTTACATGAAGAAAGAAGAAATTTAAATGATGAAAATTGGGCTTATTATGCACAAAATAGGAGATCAGATTATCAGGAACAAAGGGATTTTCAGCGTGTTAAGAAACGCCCTTCTTGGCTTCGTTATGATGATTCTAAAAGGTCTCAGCCATAATATTTTTCAGGGAATGAAAGCATAAAGGTGCTGCTTTGAAATATAAAAAAGCGGGGCGTGTGTCCGAAAAAGATGTTCCGGGATTAGGCGTGCGGCGGGTTTGTGTGCGTCTTTTAGGGGCGGTGCTTGATAAGCATGCATCTCTTTCAGGGTTAACAGATAATGAATATGGACATCCACAATATTTAGAGTTTTCACAGAGGGACCGTTTGTTGTGCCGCGCTATTTTGACAGCAGCATTGCGTCATCGGGGCCAGATTGTCGCTGCTTTATCATGCTTTTTAAAACGTCCTTTACCTTCACAAGCACTCTCACTTCAGCATCTTTTACATATGAGTGTGGCACAAATTCTTTATCTTGATATTCCCGATCATGCTGCGATTGATTTAGCTGTGCGTGTGGCAAAACTTGATCCTCGTATGCGTCGGTTTTCGGGGGTGGTCAATGCTCTTTTACGGAATGTTGCACGCGAAGCGGAAGTATTGCGTCAAAAAGCTCCCAGCATTGAAGGAATTCCAGAATGGTTTGGAAAGCTGTTGGTGTCGACTTATGGAAAAGAAAAGGCTGAACAGATTTTAGAAGTTCAAGCGCTTGAACCTCCCCTTGATTTGACAGTCAAATCCGATAATGCGGAATGGGCTAAACGGCTTGGAGGCGTTGTGCTGCCTAATGGTTCTGTTCGATTGAGTCGTTTGGAATGTTCTGTTTCTGATTTACCAGGCTATAGGGAAGGGGCTTTGTGGGTTCAAGATTTTGCGGCGGCATTGCCCGCTTATTTGCTTGGCAATATTCAGGGAAAACGGGTTGCTGATCTTTGTGCAAGCCCTGGGGGGAAAACAGCGCAATTGGCTTTGCAAGGTGCTGATGTGACGGCCGTTGATATATCTGCCAATCGGATAAAGCGTTTAAAGGAAAATATGGAGCGTCTTCATTTCTTTGTTCATACTTGGCAAGGTGATGTGAGAAATTTTCATCCCGAACAGTCTTTTGAGGCCGTTCTTCTTGATGCTCCTTGTTCTTCTACAGGCACAATACGGCGTCATCCGGATATTTTGTGGACAAAATCGATGAGCGATGTCACCAAGTTGGCAGCGTTACAATATGATTTGCTTGTTGTGGCAATTGCTTTGGTGAAAAAAGGGGGGCGCATTGTTTTTTCCAATTGTTCATTGGCAAGAGAAGAAGGTGAAGATCTCATTGAAAGAATTTTATTAGAACGCAAGGATGTTGTTTTAGAGCCTATTTCTTCTCAAGAAATAGGTGCGCTGGCGCATTTGCTTTCTGTTAAGGGAACTTTGCGCACAACGCCTGCGGATTTTTGCTGTCAAAGTGTTGAAGCTGAAAAAAATATGTTTTTAGGAATGGATGGTTTTTTTGCTGCACGCTTGCGGAAAGTGGTTTGATTAACGGTTCATTTACGCAAATGGTCGAGATTGTGCATGATTCAGCATGTACGGAGATGAATTGTGGCGATTGCGGTAAAAGGTCCTCAGGTCAAGGTATCAGATTTTATGTATATGGCGCATCAATTGATACGGCGTCTTTGGGTTGGCCCCTTGTTTCGTTGGCGGTTTTCAGGATTTCGTCCCCATAAAATTTTAGCACATCCCGTTGATTTGCATGTGGCTGATCCAGTCATGGCGCATGAATTTTATCACGGTCGTTTTGCTTTTGCTGGTCATACTGTTCATGCTGGTGCTCTTTCCCCTTTTTCGTTGGTTCCCCCGACGCTAGAATGGGAAATAGCTCTTCATAATTTCCACTGGTTGCGCCATATGACAGCCGCCGAAAGTGATTTGACTGCTGCGCATGCACGTTCTCTCTTCATAGATTGGCTTGATCATGGTGGTAAAAGAATAAAGGGGCTTGCTTGGAGTGCGCCGGTTGTTGCACAGCGTTTGATTTCGTGGATTTGTCATTCGAAAATGTTGTTGCAAGGGGCAAGTGAGCGGTTTGAAAAACGCTTTTTACGTGCACTTGGTTTTCAGTTTCGTTATTTGTATACAACGATTGGGAGTATGGAAAACAATGACCAACGTTTGCAAGCTGCAGTGGCTTTGACATTTGCGTCTCTTTCTTTGCCCATTTCTGCCACAATGAAAAAAAAGGTGCAAAGCTTTCTTATAGAGGAGCTTTCACAGCAGATTTTGGTGGATGGTGGACATATTTCGCGTAGTCCTATCATCTTGCTCAATTTGTTATCGGATTTGTTGTCTTTACGTCATCTTTTTATGCACAGCAATGAAACGGCACCACGTACTCTTGTTGATTCTGTTGAGCGTATGTTGCCGGCTTTACGGTTTTTTATCCATGAAGATCAAACATTGGCGCGTTTTAATGGTGTTGGTCCTCTTGTTTCAAAATGCTTATCGGAACTTTTAAAGCTTGATGAAACTGCAGGGCATCCTTTTAGTTATGCGCGTTATTCAGGGTTTCAACGTTTACAAGCCAATCAAACGACAGTGCTTGCCGATACAGGGAAATTTCCACCACGCTCTGTTGCCGAACATGCTGGGTCGGGATGTTTGTCTTTTGAAATGTCTTCACAGGGAAGTCGCTTTATTATCAATATGGGTGTTAACCCCTATGGGCGTGAGGAGCATCGCCATTTAGGGCGTGTGACCGCGGCACATTCAACGGCAACGGTTAATGATTGTTCGGTAGGTATGTTTTATAAAAAAAAGAAAAATGGTGCTTTACTTTTGTTTGAGGGACCCAGCGAAGTTAAAGTGCATCGTGTAGAAAATTCAGAAAAAATTGGTTTTATTGCAAGCCATAATGGCTATGTGCAACCTTTTAATCTTATTCACGAACGCGGTCTTGTTTTAACGACAAATGGAGCAATGATTGAAGGGTTTGACCGCTTTTTCATGCCAAAAGAAGGATTCTCAAAGAAACGGGCAGCCATGCAAAGTGAACAAAATAAGGTTGCTGTTCGGTTTCATCTTCATCCGCAAGTTGAAGTTCATTACGATGGCAGGCGCGTGTGTTTATCTGTGGAGGATGGGCAAGTGTGGTATTTTATGTCGCCTAACGCTGATATTTTTCTTGAAGATTCCATTGATTTTGCTGAATTAACAGGTCCGCAACGTACACAACAGATTGTTTTGTATTTCCGTCCTGCAGTTCAGGAAAAAGTTCTTTGGCGCTTTATTCGCCATTCGTGAGAGAGCGTTTGATTCTTTGGCACATGGATAAGTATGCGCTCTTCTTTGGTGTGTTAAAAACAAAATATTTTCTTTTTG
Source organism: Bartonella rattaustraliani AUST/NH4 (assembly GCF_000312565.1). Lineage (GTDB taxonomy): Bacteria > Pseudomonadota > Alphaproteobacteria > Rhizobiales > Rhizobiaceae > Bartonella > Bartonella rattaustraliani. Next base: position 21,548 of record NZ_CALW02000030.1, on the reverse strand, counting down.
GTAGGGTATTTTAAAATAGTACAATACATTGATTTATAAGAATAAATTGTCGTTTCTTGCCTTGAATCATAACCCCGAATACCCATAAGATTCTCTCATTTCAAACCTCTTTGATATTGAGTCAATTTTGTTCACTTGGCTTTACACCGTAAGCAGGATTGGCATGTGGATAAAAATGAGTGAGGAAAGAAGGAAAAATGCCTCTCATGAACCGCCTTCATGCAAGGATTGTTGGCAATGCTCATGCGCTAGTAAAGTGAGTGATGGTGCCGGCTTTTCAGCTTTATAAACGTGAAGATGTTGGTACTCAATGGATCTATCGCTATACAATTCATCCACACCGCCGCGAAATGAGCTTAGGGGTTTCTAAGATATGTCTCTTTAAAACAAACCCGTGAATATGCAACGTGGATGGCGTTCTATTTTGCGTGAAGGGTGTGACCCCATTAAAGAACATAAGAAACAAAAGCATGAGGCAATGCATACCTTCATTCTCTTAAAGATATTGCTTTAGAGGCTTTTGAAAGCCGTAAAGCCGCATTCAAGGGTGATGGGTAAGGATGGGTATTGGTTTTTATTTTTACAACTTTATGTGCTCTCCAAATGAGGTTGTCTTCCCATTTCATAGAGATTGTATAAGCAGATATATGCAGTATGTTTGCTCCCATATGGCATACAAAAGCTGCAATAGCAGAGAAAGCGCTCATTCGTTTTAATCTTAATCTTTGTTTCAAACATGCTGCTGCATGAGGATTGGATGTTGATTTACAGACAACAGCCAAAGCACGTACCCTCTTAGTGTGTTATGGATATGGGCTTGTTTTGTATTTCTGCCCTGCAGTTCAGGAAAAAGTTCTTTGGCGTTTTATTCGCCATTCGTGAGAGAGCGTTTGATTCTTTGGTACATGGCTAAACATGGGCTCTTTTTGATGTGTTAAAAACAAGAGATTTTATCCTTTCAGTATATTTTAATCATGGCATGTGCTATAAACACAAAAGCTTATTTCGTTTGATTTTGACCATTTCATTTTAGGATTCTTCTTATTATGGGCATTGTTGCAAAAAAATTTCCCATACCTGATCTTCATAGGGTTCGTCGTGTTCTTCTTTCTGTATCTGATAAGACAGGTGTGATTGCGTTTGCACAAGCACTTCACGCCTATGGTGTTGAGTTGATTTCGACAGGAGGAACAGCAAAGACCTTAATGGCAGCTGGTTTACCTGTAAAAGATGTTTCTGAAGTTACAGGATTTCCAGAAATCATGGATGGACGCGTCAAAACATTACACCCCTTGATTCATGGTGCTCTTTTGGGAGTAAGAGAGAATCCTAGCCATAAAGATGCTATGGAAAAGCATGATATTTATGGAATTGATCTTCTGGTGGTGAATCTTTATCCCTTTGAAGAGACGGTTCAATCTGGTGCTGATGATCAAACGGTTCTTGAAAATATCGATATTGGCGGACCCGCAATGATTCGTGCAGCAGCAAAGAATCACGCTTATACCGGTGTGATAACTGCGGTAAGTGATTATGATTTGGTTTTGGCTGAATTAAAGCAACATGATGGGTGTTTAAGTTTGTCTTTGCGCCGTCAGTTAGCCATGCGTGCTTATGCACATACAGCTGCTTATGATACGGCAATAGCAGCGTGGTTTGCGCAGAATTTAAAAATTGAAACACCAGCGTGGCAGAGTTTTTCTGGTCATCTTGAAGATGTTATGCGTTATGGGGAAAACCCACATCAAAAAGCAGCATTTTATCGCAATAGCGAGAAGCGTTTTGGTGTTGCAACAGCAAAACTTTTGCAAGGTAAAGCACTTTCTTACAACAATATGAATGATACAGATGCGGCATTTGAACTTGTAGCAGAATTTGATCCTCAAAGAAGCGCCGCTGTTGCTCTTATTAAACATGCTAATCCTTGTGGTGTTGCAGAAGGGAAGAGTTTAAAAGAAGCTTATTTAAAAGCGCTTATGTGTGATAACGTATCTGCGTTTGGTGGGATTATAGCGTTAAATCAGCCTCTTGATGAAGAATGTGCAGAAGAGATTATCAAAATTTTCACAGAAGTGATTATTGCGCCTGAGGCAACAATGGCTGCTCGTGAAGTGATTGCAAGGAAAAAAAATCTTCGTTTGCTTATAACGGATGGTCTTCCTGATCCACGTGGTGAAGGGCTTGTTGCTAAAACGCTTGCAGGGGGCGTTTTAGTGCAGTCGCGTGATAATGTGGTGGTTGATGATCTTAAGATGCAGGTGGTAACAAAACGGGCACCAAGCCAAGATGAAATGCGTGATCTTCAGTTCGCTTTTCGTGTGGTCAAACATGTTAAATCCAATGCTATTGTTTATGCAAAGGATAGTGCAACAGTTGGGATTGGCGCCGGCCAGATGAGCCGTGTTGATTCAGCAAAAATCGCTGCCTCTAAGGCTGAAGAAAGTGCACAAAGGGCAGGCTTAAGAGAATCGCTTACGAAAGGATCAGTGGTTGCCTCGGATGCATTTTTTCCTTTTTCAGATGGGTTGCTTGCAGCTGTTGAAGCTGGTGCAACAGCCGTGATTCAGCCGGGAGGATCCATGCGCGATGAAGAAGTTATTGCTGCAGCGGATGCCCATGGTTTAGCAATGGTTTTTACAGGTGTGCGGCATTTTCGCCATTAATGATTTTAATGCTTCTTTTGAATAAGGACTCTTTCGAATAAAAGCTTGTGATTTAGCATGCGCTGTTTATTGCGCAAAAAGTTTGTAGTTACATAAACCGTTGCGGGAATTGGTGGAACGAATCTGTGCGATATTCTCTTCTACAGTTGTCAATGTCTGCTGCGGTTTTTGTATTGAGACGATTCATGAGGGGTATTTTTATTCTTTCTAAAATGCTTTTATATTTCTTTCTCTTAAAGACTTGCTGGGGAAGGGTTTTGATAGAGCTATGATGAAAAGGGTTTGAAATGAGCGTATCTTATGGACTCTGTATTTGCGTTTAAGAAACAAAATAATAAATTATCATTATAAATTAATGCTTTATAACTAAGGTTATTTTACTTGGAGTCTTAAGTCTGTGATAAAGAATATCAAGACTGATAAGGAAACTATTACCGCAGTTGATCTTCATGGTTTGGTTTTTATGGAGAGAAGCAGTTTTCACTATGAACGCTTTTTAATGGAGGCTTTCTTTGAAAGAGATCCGTTTTGTTGGTTCAAAATGTGCAACAATTATTTTGCTCTATAAGAATTTTTAAAAACATCTATGCGATAAAATGAAATAAATTTTTCAATAAAAAAGCATGGTGATAAAGACTTTTCACGTAGAACAGAACGCCACTCACGTTGCATGTTTACGGGTTTGTTTTAAAGAAACATGTCTGGGAAGCCCCTAAGCCCATTTCATGGCTGTGTGGGTGAATTTTATACCGATAGTCCATTGAGCACCACCATCTTTATGTTTATAAAGGTGAAAAGCTCGGCGCCATCATTCACTTTACCAGCGCATGGGATTGCGACAGCCCTTGCATGAAGGCTTCATGAGAGGCATTTTTCCTTCTTTCCTCACTCATTTTTATCCATATGCCAATCACTGATAGTGTAAAGCTAAGTGAATAAAATTGATTCAACATGAAGTGGTTTGAGATGAGAGAATCTTATGGGGTATTCGGGATTGTGATTCCAGGTAAGAAACGACAAGTTATCCTTATGAATCAATGTGTTATATGCCTATAAAGACTCAGAAATGAAAGATTGTGTCATTTATTTTTAAAAAGAAACAGTGGTATTTCTAAAAACAAATATTAGTAAAAATCAAATACTCATTCTAAATATGATTTTCTTATGCTGTATATGTATGCCTGTTTTGAAATTATGGCACATCTTTTTTTTCAAATTTGTTTTATTTTATGTTTTTAAGGTAAATTTTGAGTAAAAAACATGAGTATTATGCGTTTTTATGATAATTGGCGTCGTTATCGTCGGACAGTGAACGCGTTGAGCCGCCTTTCAGCAGACGAGCTCAATGATCTTGGCATTTGTCGCGGTAATATTGATTCGATTGCACGCCGTTATTCTCGTAAGTGTTCTTAAGATTTGTTTAAGAGCACTTTGTTATGAAAAGAGAGCAGGTGCTTTTTTCTTCATTTCGGCTACAGTAAGAGAGCACTTGAAGAGGAGGCTTTATGTATTTTACCGGGCTGGCATGGGCTGTTTCAAAGAACAGTACAGGGTGTGGTTCGTGAACTCTCTTGTTCATAAGCTCTCTATAGAGAGGTATAATGTGTTGGAGAATATGGTTTCTTAAAGCCAGATGAGACCGTGTTTCTTAGAAGAGTTTCGCTTTCCAGGAGAGTTTTTGTCTTTTTTAGCTTTTTTGCTGCAGCAGAAAAAGAGAGGCTCCTAGAGCACCAGCAGCTAAGATAAACCATGTGATAGCATAGGCAAGATGACTGTTTCGAAAGTGCACAGTCGTGAGACCAGGAATGGGAAGAAATTCTTGTGAGGCTGTTTCTTTTCCTGCATCAATAAAATAAGGGGCAACAGAAGACAATCCAAGTTTTTGTGCCATGGCAGGAAGATCACGCGTATACCATAAATTGTTGTCAGGATTATTTTTGCGTGGGAAAAATTCATTTTTTTCACTCATGCGTAATAAACCGATGATTGTGGTTTGCTTTGGATCACTGGTAGAATTTGGGCTATAATTGTGTGATTGTTCAGTGTTTTGAAAATCATGGCGTGCATCCATGGGGATAAAACCACGATTCACAAAGGTGAGTGTGTTGTCCGCTGTTTGTAAAGGGGTCAAAACCCAGTAGCCAGTGGTGTTTTGAGCAATCGCAGTGACGAAAATATCTTTATCCCTAAGAAACTTTCCTGTGATCATGACAGGTCGATATTCGTCTTTTTCAAAAGTAATATGCTTCCATTGATCTTGGTCTGGTGCTTTTATCGGAGGTAAATGTACACGCTGATTGGCATATGTGATGAGCTTTGTTTTCCAATTTAGTCGTTGAATTTGCCATACACCTAGTGCGCAAAAGAGAAGAAAAAAACATAGACATAAAATGCTGAACAAGAGTGAAGAAAAACGAATATGTTTTTGTTGGAGCTTTGTCATGGAATGATTTATTGTACTCATGATGAACGCTTCCTTTTAAAAGATTAAATATGTTTTTAGCACGGTGGATATGAAAAAAAATGTTTTGGATGTTTTTTACGGAACTTTATAAAAAAATGAAAGAATTCACCTATAAAGGATGTAAAAAGCTTTACATAAGGAGTTTACAAAAGACTTGACCTTTTGTGAGAGACACCCTATTAGAAACACAACTTCTCAACGATGCCCCTTAAAGGGGTGGTGTGCTTTTTTGCATTCATTCCGTTTTTCGGGTGTTGGGATTAAAGAGTTTCTTAGAGTTTAAAGGTGGATCCATGTCCCGTGCTTGCGAATTGACAGGAAAGACAGTTCTCTATGGCAATAATGTTAGCCATGCGAATAATAAAACCCGTCGTCGTTTTTTACCAAACCTTTGTAATGTGACTTTAATTTCGGAAGTGTTACAGCAAAGTTACCGTTTGCGTGTTTCAGCGAATGCTCTGCGTTCTGTTGAGCACCGTGGTGGTCTGGATAGTTTTTTGGTCAAAGCTGATGATAAAGAATTGTCGCAACGTGCGCGTTTATTAAAACGTCAAATCGTTAAGAAAAAAGCTGAACAAAAAGTTGAGCAAACAGCATAATTGTCTTTGTTGCTTCCAAAGCTGGATGATTTTTTCTTTATGCCAGTTTATGCTAGAGGTATCTTTTTTAAAGCTTTTGAGTTTTTGATTGCTGTATTTTGTTGGTTCCATTCCCCAGGTTAAAAAAAATGTTCTCAATACGCGATCCTTTATTAGAACGGCAAAAAAAAAGGCATATTGTTTTTTCTATTCTTGCAATGTGCTTGGTGGTGGTTGCTTCTAATATTTTGGTGCAGTATCCTGTCTATTGGTTCGGCTTGAATGAATTGTTGACGTATGGTGCTTTTACCTATCCATTTGCGTTTCTGATCAATGATTTAACAAATCGTTTTTATGGTCCAGCTGCGGCGCGGCGTGTAGTTTATGCTGGTTTTTTTGCTGGTGTTGTCGTTTCTTGGATTTTGGCGACACCACGGATAGCAATTGCTTCTAGTTGTGCATTCCTATTTGGGCAGCTGCTTGATATCTTTGTGTTTACTCCTTTGCGGCGGAAAACATGGTGGAAGGCACCTTTGGCCGCAGCCTTGGTGGGGTCAGCTTTAGACACTGTGATGTTTTTTGCTCTTGCTTTTTCGAGTTTTTTTGCCTTTGTCGATCAGATAACAGGTTATGCTGATAGTTCACATGTAGAAAGTGCTGTTTTCTTGGGGATTGATATGCCCGTTTGGCTCTCTCTGGCTTTGGGCGACTTTTCAATAAAAATTATTATGAGCCTGTTTATGCTTATTCCTTATGGAGCAATCCTTAGAGTCGTGAGAATCCCCCTTTACCAAGGTTACTCAAAAGATGATTCGTCTTTTGTTGGGAATCAATAATCATTTTTGTTTTGGCTAAAGGAAAGATGATAGTGCTCTATGTTCTGTAAGGGCACTATTGGAGAGGCTTCGATTCATAAGGGGCATTTTGATCATTTCTCAGATGGTATTTATCTATACATTATCTTTGATGTGTAAGGAAATGCTTTTGACTGATTCAACATGAGGTGATGTGGGATAAGAGTATCTTATCAGTATTAAAAACAGATAGTAAAGCTCTTGTAGAAGCCAAAAAATGTCTTTTTAGGAGCTATGGTTTCTTACAGATGATTATTTGAGCGATAAGAAGCTTGGTTCTTATAAAGATAAAAATGGTTCGATACATGCTTGGGTGTATATAAATAGAAAAGTAAATACCAATTGTATTAAATCCTTTTTGGTAGTTTTAAGGTGTGGCTATACTGGTATTTATCATTATTTTAGTAGCCAATGTTTGCATAGGTATGTTAATAAATTTATAATCTTTTATAATCCGATCTCGATAAAACTTGGCAAACGCTTCGAGTGTTTATTTCAGATAATTGTAAGTTAGAAAATGCAATACTTGGAGCTGATAGTATGAACAAAATGATAAATCAAATAGATCATAGAGAGGTTTTATTTGATAATTTGGTATTAACTTCCTTGAAAAAAAGAGAAAGCTTATTGAGCTATCTATTGTAAAATCACCTCTTCGTTATCCGAGAGGGAAAAGTCGTGCTGTTCCTATGATTATTAATAACTACATCAGGAAACAAAAAACTTTATGTTCTCCTTTGGTAGGAGGAGGTTCAATTGAATTAACCTTAGCAAAAAGAGGAACAAAGGTTTATGCTTATGATGCTTTTAAGCCGCTTGTTATTTTTGGCAAATGCTTTTGAGAGATGCTTCAGCTCTTGCAGAAAAAGTGAGAGAATATGAAGATATGACTCCTGCAATGTTTTATAATCTCCAAAAAACTTTTGGGAATATTAAAAATCAATTAGAGATTGCTGCCGTTTTTTGCTTTTAATCGCTCTTCTTTTTCTGGAACAACACTTTCGGTGGTATGTTTCCAAGACATCTCCGATTCAATTATCGTTCTATTGAACGGCTTAAAGATTTTAAGATTGAAAATTTCACAGTGGAACACAGAGATTTTACAGAAAGTATTCCTAAACACTTTAACGATTTTCTTTATTGTGTTCCTCCGTATTTTATTAATCAAAAACTTTACGGTCACAAAGGCGATAAAGATAATTCTTTTGATTATCAAGCTCTTGCTGATCTTTTGAGAAAGCGTCAAGGATGGGTTTTATCTTATAATGATTGTGTGGAAGTTAGAGAGCTTTATAACGGCTATACAATGCTCAATCCTGAATGGACTTACGGTATGGGAAACAATAAAAAATCAAATGAACTCGTAATTTTGAGTAAGGATCTTTAGGAAATCGTCTGAATCAGGTGGAAAATGGAAAAGCCTTTGAATATGCTTTAGCCATGGGTTTTAAGAAAGCAACAAAGGCTCCCATAGAGTTTATTCATCTTTTCAAATAGTGGAATCTTTTTATAATTTATTGAATGATATTGAAAAAAGGCTCTTAAATCTTGCTTCTATTGAAGCAGCTGTTTTCTTACAGTTACATGATAAAAATATTAGAAATACGAAAACTATTGTTCTTCAGGAAGATTCTGTTGGGATCAAAGGAGATGTCCGTGATATTATTTTAAAAGTTCCTGAAAATCCTATTGGTATTTCTGCAAAACATAATCATAGCGCTATCAAACATCCTCGTCTTTCTAGTAAAATAGATTTTGGTAAAGAATGGACAGGTTATCCTTGTCGCAGCTTTTATTTTAATGAAATTAGACCTATTTTTGATTATTTAGCAGAACTTAGAGATAAGAAAATGCTCTTTAGAGACATAGATGATAAAGAAAGTAAAATTTATCTTCCAATCTTAGAATCTTTCTCTAAAGAACTTCAAAGGCTTTGTTTAGATTATCAAGATAAATTTGTGAAGCTATTGTTTCAGTATGTTATAGGTTCTTATGACTTTTATAAGATTATGATAGATACAAGGTCTAAACAAAAACGGGTGATTATTCAGTCTTTTAATTTGAATGGTACTCTAGGATATGGTCATAAATGGAGAATTCCAAGCAAAATTTTATCAGTTGCAATAAAACCAGAAAGTAAAAACAAACTTATTATAATTTTTGAAGGTGGATGGAGCATTTCTTTTGGAATTCATAATGCATCAAGTAAAGTAGAAGCTTCTTTAAAGTTCGATATTCAATTTGTAGGATTATCTTCTCAGGTTGTTAGCCATCAAATTCCGATGGTCTAATGATAGAGGTCATTTTTTTAAATGTAAATGTTGCTGATTCAAAAAGAATTCTTCTTATAAATATGAGATTTGTTGTCACTAAAGAGTGCTTCTAATTGTTTTGTTATGGCGTTAGCGAGTTCTTCAGCATTCATAATTGTTACAGCACGTTGATAATAGCGTGTGACATCATGACCAATGCCAATTGCAATAAGTTCTACAGGCGAATGTGTTTGGATCTCTTGAATCACTGCGCGTAAATGTTTTTCAAGGTAATTGCTGGAATTAACGGAGAGTGTTGAATCATCAACAGGGGCACCGTCAGAAATAACCATAAGAATGCGGCGTTGCTCACGTCGTGATAAAAGGCGTTGGTGTGCCCAAATTAATGCTTCACCATCAATATTTTCTTTCAGCAATCCTTCTTGCATCATGAGACCTAAATTGCGTCGTGCACGGCGCCATGGCGTATCAGCACTTTTATAAATGATGTGACATAAATCATTAAGGCGTCCAGGATGAAGCGGCTTGTTTTGCTTGAGCCACTTTTCGCGTGATTTTCCTCCTTTCCAAGTTTTTGTGGTAAAACCTAAAATTTCAACTTTGACACCACAGCGCTCAAGAGTTTGTGCTAAAATATCCGCACAACTTGCTGCAACAGTAATGGGGCGCCCGCGCATTGATCCTGAATTATCAATAAGAAGTGAAACAACAGTATCCCGAAATTGGGTATTGCTTTCTTTTTTAAAAGAGAGTGGTTGCATGGGATCAATAATCAGACGTGGCAGCTTTGCTGTATCGAGATATCCTTCTTCAAGGTCAAAATACCAATTACGGTTTTGTTGTGCCATGAGACGGCGTTGCAAGCGGTTTGCTAGCCGCCCAACAATATTTTGGAGATGATTGATTTGTTTATCAAGATAACGACGCAAACCATCCAGTTCACTTTCAGAACAAAAATCTGTTGCTCCCAAAACTTCATCAAATTGACGGGTAAAAATCTTATAATCAGCAAGTTTTTCCATTTGTTCTGAAACAGTGAAAAGGCGTTTAGGTTGATTCGACTTTTCTTGCCAAGAGCTTCTTTCTTGCTCTTCTTCAGACTGATCGTCGCTGCTTGATTGTGTCGCTTCTGTTTTTCCTTTGTCTTGCGCATCGCTTTCTTGTTCCGTGGTTGTTTGTTCTTTATTTTGGGCATGTTTTTCGTTTTCTTTCCCCTCTTCTGTTTGACTTTGGGAATCATACTCGTCTTTTAACTTTTGGTTATTTTCACTTTCAAAAACGTCTTCAAGTTGCACTGTCATTTTTAATGCAATAAGCAGTTGACGAACAGTCCTTGCAAAAGCATGTTGATTGTAAATGTAGCGTGGTAGTTTGTTCAGCTCGCTTGCGGCTTTTTCTTCGATGATATGATGCCATAATTCCAAAACAGGTCCCGCTTCTTTTGGGGGAGGGCGTTTTGTTATTTTTTCACGTAATAAAAGCGCAATGGCTTCTTGGATGGGCGCTTCACTTTGGCTGCTAATCTCTTGATAATGGGCGCGCTGATATTTATCGGCGAGCATGGTATCAAGATTTTGTGCAATCCCTTCCATGGATAAAGTACCAATTGCCTCAACACGTGTTTGCTCGAGCGCATCAAAGACGGCACGTGCATCCGATTCTAGAGGGGAAAATTGTGTGTGAATGTCTTTATCATGCCACGCTGTGCGGAGAGCCATGGAATCGCCTAATCCACGCGTGATCGTGATATCTTTCTCTGTTGCATTGTGTGGTAGTTCGGGTAAACGCGCGTGATTTTCGCTCAAAGAGGGTTTGTTATGACTAAAGACGACTTCAAGAGCAGCAGTGCCAGAAATTGCACGGATACAGTTGGAAAGAGCTTTTTTAAAGGTTTCACTATCAAGAGTATTTTTAGGAAAGTCATTTGTCACAGTGTTGTTGTTATCGCCAACGTCTGCAGTCATAATTGAGGTATTCCTTAAGGCAAAACACCATGAATAAGCGATTCGGGAAGCTCTTGTCCAAAGGCGCGTTGATAAAATTCTGCTACAGTGGCACGTTCAAGTTCATCACATTTATTGAGAAATGTGAGCCGAAAGGCAAAGCCAACATCTTGAAAAATTGTTGTGTTTTCTGCCCAAGTGATCACTGTACGCGGGCTCATGACTGTTGAGAGATCGCCATTGATAAAAGATTTGCGGACCATATCAGCAACATGGACCATTTGTGAAATTGTCTGTTTTCCTTCAGTCGTCTGAAAAGATTTGACCTTTGAGCAAACAATGTCCACTTCTTTATCATGTGGTAAATAATTTAATATCGTTACAAGAGACCAGCGGTCCATTTGCGCTTGATTGATTTGTTGTGTCCCATGATAGAGCCCTGTTGTATCACCAAGACCAATGGTGTTTGCTGTCGCAAAAAGACGAAATGCCGGATGTGGAGAGATGACACGGCTTTGGTCAAGCAAGCTTAGTTGTCCAGAAGATTCAAGAACACGTTGGATAACAAACATAACATCAGGGCGTCCTGCATCATATTCATCAAAAACAAGAGCAATGTTGTTTTGATAAGCCCATGGCAAAATACCTTCTTTAAACTCCGTAATTTGTAAGCCATCTTTTAAAACAATGGCATCTTTTCCCACAAGGTCGATACGGCTCACATGACTGTCGAGATTAATTCGGATACAAGGCCAATTGAGACGTGCTGCAACTTGTTCGATATGTGTCGATTTCCCTGTACCGTGATAGCCAGAAACCATAACACGGCGGTTAAATGCAAAACCTGCTAAAATTGCTAAAGTTGTTTGCTGATCAAAAAGGTAATCGGAATCAACAGCGGGAACATGGGGACTTGTTGTGCTAAAAGCAGGAACTTCTATGTCTGTATCAATATGAAACATATCGTGGGCACAAACTGTAATATCCGGCACATTTTCAACTGTAGGTTTTTTTTCTGTCATTGCTTTTTGGGAGGGAAAGGACGCTATTTATTTTCATTCATAAAAAACGATACAAGAGTTAGAACATTTATGCAATGCCCTATCATAAAGCCTTGGATATAAAAGAGGTCTTTTATGATACATTGCGTTTTGCAAAATGACGATTGTTAAAATGAAAATGTATTTGTATCGCTAGAAGTTTTCTTAACACAAACCAGATTTTTTGAGCAAATTATAGGCGTTGAGAACATCACGAAAACGCTCTTCTGAAGAACGGCAGCCACCATTGGAATCGGGGTGGTGTTTTTTTACCAGTTCTTTATATTTTGTTTTGATCGTGTCCGATGAAGCATTCGCTGGTAACCCCAATGTTTCAAAAGCTTTGGCTTCTAAAGGTTTTAACTTTCGTGAGGAATTTTGGGTTGAATGACGCTGGGTAAACAGTGTGAATGGATCGCGCATACGATTTTGATAAGCTGCTGTACCAGAGCGAATCTTTGCATAATGCGCAGCTGTTTTTTTGGAAGTGCCATTGCTTAAGTCTGTAGGCCATGTTGGGCGGTGCCCCGTGAGGGCATCTTTTTGGAACTTTGCAATATCTTTATCACTCAGACCAGAGAAATAATTAAAATCTTTATTATAGGCGCGCACGTGATCGATGCAAAAATGCAGATACTGCCCTTCATGATTTCGACCTGCCGGTGCTTTATGCGAGGCGGCTTTTTCACAACCTTGCCATTGGCACTGTTGCACTTCTGGCGCAGCCTTTTGCTTTTTATTGGAGCTAATGCGAATTGAGTCGAATAATTTAGATGTTGTTGTCATGTTTATAGATTTATGAAAACTCAATTGATTTGACAAGAATTGACTTTTGAAAAATTTGTTTTCACATTTATTTGGTAATGAGAAAGGTATATTTTGTGAAGGAATAGAAAATGTCTATCACAGTTCAAACAATGATTCAAAGCAAACTTCAGGAAGCTTTTCATCCGCAGAAACTTGAAGTGATCAATGAAAGCCACCTTCATGAAGGACATCCGCATAATGAACACGCTTTTTATGGTAAAGGAGAAACGCATTTTCGGGTGAAAATCCTTTCTTCTTCTTTTTCAGGTATGTCGCGTGTGGAAATCCACCGAGCGATTTACAAAGTTTTACAAAAAGAGTTAGCAACCTGTGTTCATGCTTTGGCACTTGAGGTTGAATCTGTTTAATTTTTTCAGTTTTTTTTAAGAACGCGGATGTGCTTTTTTATAAATTTCTAAGAGGTAATTTGTATCAATATGGGTGTAGACTTGAGTGGTGGAAAGACAAGCATGGCCGAGAAGTTCTTGAATTGTGCGTAAATCGCCTCCACGTGATAAAAGATGGGTGGCAAAGGAATGGCGCAGTGTGTGTGGAGTTGCGGTTTCTGGTAAACCAAGATGCACACGCAAATTTCGCACAGCGCGTTGAATAATAGCTGGCTGTAAAGGTCCACCTCGAGCGCCGCGGAACATGGGGTGGTTCTCTTTTAGCGGATAGGGGCAGCATTGAAGGTAATTTTGTACAGCTTCATGCACAACTTTGATAAGAGGAATAAGCCGTGTTTTCCCCCCTTTTCCCGTCACAAATAAACTTGTTTTTTCTGGGTCAGAAAATTGTTCTGGTGTGAGGCTTAAGGCTTCAGATATCCGCATTCCACAGCCATAAAGAAGGACTAAAACCGCTGTGTTGCGGGCAATGATCCATGGTTCATTTTCCTGTTGATTTTCTTGTTTGACGATATTGAGAGCTGATTTTATTTCCAAAGGTTTTGGCAATGATTTGGGCTGTTTTGGGGTTCGAACAAGTTTTGCAGCAGGAATATGAACAATGCCTTGGCGAGAGAGATAGTTGAAAAAAGAACGCAACCCCGCCATACCCCGGCTTAAAGAGCGCGCACTTATATTGCGGGTGCGGCGATAAGCTAGGTAAGCACGTAAATCGGTAACGCGCAAATTGGCAAGGTCATCAAAGGTTGGCTCATGACTTAAATGTTGACAAAGAAAAGATAAAAACTGTCGTGTGTCACGTTCATAGGCTTGTGCTGTTTGTACAGCCATGCGACGCGTTTGTACAAGAGTGTCTAACCAATTTTTCCGTGCAGCTAAAACGGCAGGATCTGCTGGAATGAGAGGGACATTTTCGTTTTTTCTCGTGTCATCTTTTATCGGCATTTCTTAATTGAGCGTTTCTTTCTTTTGAAATTCTCCATCTTTATGTTCTTCATCATGAGCATAGCCATTCTTTTTTTCTGGTTGCTCTTCATGATTAGATATTTGCTTTTCACCTTTTAGAGAGAGTATTTTTAAAAGATTATTTGCAGACATTAGGTGTGCAAAAATCAAACCTAGAAAACCATTCTTATGAAGTTTAGCAAGCTGGGAGGCGGATAATTTATTCAGTTTTTCTTTATCAACAATCCAAAAATGTTCTAATTGTGCTGAAAGACCTTTATCATTTTTCACATTGATAGATTTTTGGCTTAAAAGATCCATATCCACGAGGGCATCAATAAACTCAGCGGTTTTTTCCATAGCGACTTTAAAGCTTTCCAGAAAACGAATCCGTTCTTCCATAAAAGGAGAAACAGATCCATCGGAATTGAAAAGTTCCGTACCTGCAACTTCATTAAACATGCCTGATTGTTGATCAAAGCAAACAGAAAGTTCTTTGTCATCTTGAAGTTGAGCAAGAACAAAAGGATAGCGACGGACAAAAGCGGGAACATAAGTGTTTTTTTGCCAACTTTTATCAGAGGTGATATAGTCATTTTCATCGTTGGAAAGGCCGACAAGAGCAGCAGATGTATAGTGCCGTTTCTTTTGTTCATCTTCCGCACACATAAACAGAATCGGGTAGTCTAAAGCAGCTTGAAAATATTCACTACTGGCTAAAGGAACCCAGTGTGTATCTTTGGCAAAAGACATATCACTTGGAGGAGCATATTTGAGGTTTTTGTGTGACACTTTGTTGATTGGGGTGATATTTTTATAAAAAAGCATAACATTTGCCATAAGACTTCTCCTTGTTATTAATTTGTTTTTGTTACCAAAAAGTCTTTTGGAAAGATTTATAATATGGCAACAAGATTAAAAGAAAATTACGAGACTGAAGGATTCGTTTTTAAGAGATAATGTTTTTACAATGGAATATAATAAACAAAAGCCAAAAAATAAAGTCTATCTTGCCATTATTGGTCCCGCTCATGGTATAAAAGGAGATGTTTTGGTTAAGGTTTTGGGTGCTGACCCACAGCGTCTTGAAACCTATGGTGTTCTTTATGATGAGAGGGAACGTCCTTATGAAATTGTTACTCTTCGCGTACAAAAAAAGAATGCGATAGTGCATTTTAAAGGGATTGAAGATCGTAATGCCGCTGAAGCTTTAAAGGGCATTCATCTTTATGTTGCACGTGACCAATTGAAAGATGATTTGGCTGAGGATGAATTTTATCAGGTCGACTTAGTTGGGCTTCGTGTTCAGGATTGTTTGGGCCAAACTTTGGGTGAGGTGAGTGGGTTCTTTAATTTTGGGGCTGGTGATTTGCTTGAAGTGCGCTTGAATATGCGCAAAACGGCGCTGATCCCTTTTAGCAAAGCTGCAGTGCCAGAAATTTGCATTTCTTCTGGTTTTCTTGTGGTTGATCCTATGGCTGCTGGTTTGCAGAATGATAAGAAGGGAAATAAGGGCGATAAGGAAAAAATAAGGTAGAAAATCATTTGGATTAAGAGAATCAGGGGTAAGATGTTGTGTCTTAAATACGTATTTTAGCATTTTAAGCCTGAATTTTTCTGGTCGTTTCGGTTATTCTTTAGCAAGATTTAGCTTTAGCGTTAGAAGTATGGTCGCTTGAGACAATGCAGATGAGGAATTTTGTTTTAAATATTATGCCATAATTGCTATAATATTGGATGTGGGATCGGTGAGTGCGGGTTTTTCCAGTTTGTCTATCAAGTAAGGATGAAAGAATAAAAATATGGGGTTTCAAGCACGCATTTTAACACTTTATCCTGAAATATTTCCTGGGCTTTTAAGTTATTCTTTAGCTGGGCAAGCCTTGGCGCAAGGGATATGGTCGCTGGAAATAGTACAGATTAGGGATTTTGCTTTGGATAAACACCATAGTGTTGATGATACACCGGCTGGTGGTGGTGCTGGTATGGTGATGCGCGCAGATGTGTTAGCGGCTGCACTTGATAGCTGTCCACATGATTCGCCAAGATTGTTGATGAGTCCACGTGGAAAGATTTTTAACCAAACCCATGCCCGCTCTTTAGCCTGTAAATCAGGAATAACATTGGTTTGTGGACGTTTTGAAGGTGTGGATGAGCGGATAATAGACGCGCGGGAATTGGAAGAAGTGTCTGTTGGTGATTATATTCTTTCAGGGGGAGAAACAGCAGCCATGGTTCTTTTGGATGCGATTGTACGTCTTCTTCCTGGAGTGATGGGGAATGAGGCTTCTGCAAAATGTGAAAGTTTTGAAAATGATTTGCTTGAGTACCCTCAGTACACACGTCCTTCTCTTTTCGAAGGACGGGGTATTCCGCCAGTGTTAACATCCGGTCATCACAAAGCTATTGCGGATTGGCGTCAACAGCAAGCTGAGTTGTTAACACGTCAACGTCGTCCTGATCTTTATGCGCGTTATGATAAAAATCGTCAGAAAACTTGATTCATTTTGTAAGGTGGTGTATTGCATGACACTTTCTCATGCAGAGAGTTTTTCTGTGAAGGGTTTTCTATAGTTCCAAAATTAAAATGAAGGAATGGTGTATTCGCTCCTGTGTAAAGCATAGCCTAAAGAATTTCTTTTTATATCAAGAGGGCTTTTTTGGGTAAAAGTTGAGCGCTCTGACTGTTCGATAAAGAACATGAAGGATAAAAGAAATGAATATTATCGCACAGCTTGAGGCTGAACAATGTGCAAAAATTGAAGCAAAACGCCAGCTTCCTGCTTTTCAGCCGGGAGATACCGTCCGTGTTATGGTGCGTGTGACTGAAGGTACACGTACGCGTGTTCAAGCCTATGAGGGTATTTGTATTGCACGTTCAGGTGGTGGATTGAATGAGACTTTTACAGTGCGCAAAATTTCTTATGGTGAGGGCGTTGAACGTGTCTTTCCAATGTATTCTCCCTTAATTGAAGCTGTTGAACTTGTGCGCCGGGGTAAAGTGCGTCGTGCGAAACTTTATTACCTTCGTGGTTTAAGAGGTAAAGCTGCACGTATCGCTGAAAAGAGAGATTACCGGAAAAAAAGCGAAAAACCTGTTGAGAAAGTAGAAGAAAAAGCTGTTTCAGGAGAGGCTGTAACACAAGCCACTGAATAGAGTGCGTCAAGACTGTTTTGTTCGGGGGGTATGTAAAAGCGGTTTTTATGCCGCTTTTTTTATTATTGATGATTCGTATTTATAAATAAAAAATGGCTTTAAAGATGATTCAAAATTATCGTGTTTATGAACTTCTATGCCTTATTTTTCTGCTATGGTGCCTGTGTTTAGAACTTTAGAAAGTCTATCGTTGCTGTTTAGAAATAGAGTTATGTATCCTTGAAAAAATGCATGTTTATATGAGAGAAATGGTGTTAGACCTTTGACGTGAAGATAAAATTGTATTAGAGTGAAGCCAGTTTTATGGTTTTTAGCTGTGAAATGATCGGTTTTTTTTATGCGCGACCTTTAATCCGTTATTTGAGACAACCGACCTGTAATGTGAGTATCTTTGAGATGCCGAACAAGTGAAAATGATAATGCACAGGGTTGTTTTGTGCGAATGTTGTCGCTCATGATACTGTTGCGGTGTAAAGTCAGGTCAGGGTATTTTATGACAGAGATAATTAGGATGAAAGAGCGCCCGCGTTCTCCTTATGTGAGTATTTATCGTTGGCCTATCACTATGGCGATGTCAATTGCACATCGTATTACTGGTGTGGCTCTTTATTTTGGAATAGTCTTGCTCGCTGTTTGGTTAGTTTCAGTGAGCTGTGGGGCTGAGGCATTTAGAATAGTTCATGGGATTTATGCTTCTTTTCCAGGACTTTGTATTCTATTTCTTTATACCCTTGCTGGTGTTCATCACATGGTTGGTGGTATTCGTCATGTTGTTTGGGATATGAAACCTTGTCTTTTGGCTAAAGAAAAAGCAACAGCGACCGCTTGGGCAACAGTGTTCATTTCTCTTATTATTACTGTTGCAATTTGGATTATTGGGTACAGCCTTAGCTAATTGGGGGTAGAGAGAGGGATGAAGAAAGATTTTCGAACAGATCTTGCAAAAGCACGTGGGTTTGGAAGTGCCCATGAGGGAACAGAGCATTTTTGGATGCAACGTCTTACAGGTGTTATCAATTTACCGCTTTTGATCTTTTTCATTGTTTTAATTATTTCGCTTGTTGGGGAGGATTATAGTGTTGTGCGCGCACGGCTTGCACATCCTGCCGTTGCTATTTTAATGGGGCTTCTCGCTTTTTCGGTTCTCTATCATATGAAGCTTGGAATGCAGGTTGTTATCGAAGATTATATTCCACGTGGAAGTTTCAGGGTATTATTCTTGGTATTAAATATTTTGTTTTGTTTTGTTTTGGGCGGTGTCATCACTTTTGCCCTTTTGAAAATTGCATTGGGGGGCTAACGATATGGTACGCACAGGATCATCACTTGGTGCTAAGTCAGGTAACGCTCCTTATCATTATGTGGATCATAAGTTTGATGTTGTTGTTATCGGTGCCGGTGGTGCTGGTTTGCGTGCAACACTTGGTATGGCTGAGCAGGGGTTAAAAACAGCCTGTATCACAAAAGTTTTCCCAACGCGTTCACATACCGTCGCAGCACAAGGGGGGATTGCAGCCTCACTTTCAAATATGGGGCCCGACAATTGGCAATGGCATTTATACGATACCGTCAAGGGTTCCGATTGGTTGGGTGATACCGATGCAATGGAGTATTTGGTGCGTCATGCACCGGCTGCCGTCTATGAATTAGAACATTATGGTGTGCCTTTTTCGCGTACGGAAGAAGGGAAAATTTATCAACGTCCCTTTGGGGGGCATACAACACAGTTTGGTGAAGGTCCGCCTGTTCAACGTACGTGTGCAGCCGCTGATCGTACCGGGCATGCGATTTTGCATACGCTTTATGGGCAGAGCTTAAAACATAATGCACAGTTCTTTATTGAATATTTTGCGCTTGATCTCATCATGACGGATGGTGTGTGTACAGGTGTTGTGGCATGGAATCTTGATGATGGCACAATCCACCGTTTTTCTGCAAAGATGGTTGTTTTAGCGACGGGCGGTTATGGACGTGCTTATTTTTCCGCAACATCAGCGCATACTTGTACGGGCGATGGCGGTGGCATGATTGCACGTGCTGGGTTGCCTCTTCAGGATATGGAGTTTGTTCAATTTCATCCTACCGGTATTTATGGTTCTGGCTGTCTCATTACAGAAGGAGCGCGTGGTGAAGGAGGATATTTGATCAATTCTGAAGGAGAGCGCTTTATGGAGCGTTATGCGCCTTCCTTTAAAGATTTGGCTTCACGTGATTTGGTGTCGCGTTGTATAACAATTGAAATTCGTGAAGGGCGTGGTGTGGGACCCAAAAAGGATCATATCCATTTGGTTCTCAGCCATATTGATCCTGCTATATTGCATGAACGTTTGCCAGGAATTTCTGAATCGGCACGAATCTTTGCAGGTGTTGATGTCACAAAAGAGCCTATCCCTATTCTTCCAACGGTTCACTACAATATGGGAGGGATTCCCACAAATTACTTTGGCGAAGTTCTTAATCCAACCTCCGATTCACCAGATCGTGTTCAGCCAGGCTTGATGGCTGTGGGTGAAGCAGGCTGTGCTTCTGTTCACGGTGCAAACCGCTTGGGATCAAATTCATTGATTGATTTGGTTGTTTTTGGCCGTGCTGCAGCAATTCGCGCCGGTGAAGTGATTGATCGAGATGCGGAAATTCCACCTTTGAATGAGACGGCTGTCGACGAAATTATGACACGTTTTGATCGTTTGCGTTTTGCGCAAGGTGAAATTCCAACGGCTGTATTGCGTGAAAAAATGCAACGGACTATGCAGGAAGATGCTGCTGTTTTTCGTACAGAAGATTCGCTCAAACAAGGGTGCCAGCGAATAGGTGAAATCTGGGGTGAACTGTCTGATCTTAAAGTTACAGATCGTTCATTGATATGGAATTCTGATTTGGTCGAAACATTAGAACTTGAGAATCTCATGGCTAATGCCGTAACAACGGTTCATTCGGCGGAGGCGCGTTTAGAAAGTCGTGGTGCTCACGCGCGTGAAGATTATCCAGATCGGGACGATAAAAATTGGCGTAAACATACGCTGTCGCATTTATCAAAAGATGGTAAGGTGACTTTATTCTATAGGCCTGTTCATGTTGATCCATTAACATCTGAGGTGGATGGTGGTATCGATTTAAAACGCATTGCACCTAAAAAACGTGTTTACTAAGGGGAGAAACAATTATGGTACAAATAAGACTTCCCCAAAACTCTCAAGTGAGAGTGGGAAAAGTTTGGCCTAAGCCTGAAGGTGCTACAAAATTGACGGAATTTCACATTTACCGTTGGTCACCTGATGATGAGGAAAATCCTCATCTGGATACCTATTATGTTGATCGTTCTGCTTGTGGTCCTATGATTCTTGATGGGTTATTGTTCATTAAAAATCACATTGATCCAACTTTAACACTTCGCCGATCATGCCGTGAAGGTATTTGTGGTTCGTGTGCAATGAATATTGATGGAACAAATACGCTCGCTTGTACCAAGGGGATGGATGATGTAAAGCATCCTATTAAGGTTTATCCCTTGCCCTCCATGCCTGTTGTAAAAGATTTGGTTCCTGATTTAAAACATTTTTATGCGCAACATCGTGTGATTGAACCTTGGTTGCAAACCGTTTCACCTGAGCCTGCCAAGGAATGGTTACAAAGTTACTCCGATCGCCAAAAGATCGATGGTCTTTATGAGTGTATTTTGTGTGCATGCTGTCAGACATCATGTCCAAGTTATTGGTGGAATGGTGAGCGTTATTTGGGGCCAGCTATTTTATTGCAGGCTTATCGTTGGATTGCTGATTCACGTGATGAGATGCGTGGTGAACGTCTTGACAATTTAGAGGATCCTTTCCGTCTTTATCGGTGCCACACGATTATGAATTGTGCGCAGACTTGTCCAAAGGGGCTAAATCCAGCTAAGGCAATTGCTGAGATTAAAAAATTAATGGTTGAGCGTCGTCTTTAAACATTCGCTGATTCATGGGAGTGAAGTGAGAGATGAGAGGTTATAGGGGATTTTGTTTCTTTTGGATTTTGTGGCTTAGTCTCTAAAAGCCTATCAGCTTCTTATGGGCGATAAAATGATTATTATTGCTTTTAAAATGAGAGAGTTTTTAGGGTAAAATGAATCTTTAAGAAAAAACAGTGTTCTCTATAATAAAGCCAATAGCACATGTGTCTATTTTTCATTGAATTTGGGTTAGAATTCGCACTTTAATATATGATTCAATCAGACCGTCTTTATCAGAGATGCTTTTGTCTTATTGGAGTACGAAAAATAAAGGATAATGTGAAATTATCATGTATATGAGCATTGCAATGAAATGCAAAATAGAGACCATATAGTGTTTTTAGGATTGCATTATTCATTGTGTAAAAACAAATTTACAATTCTTAAAATGAAGGAGTATAAAATTTCTCTGTTGTTTGGCACGGTGTT
>NZ_CALW02000031.1 GCF_000312565.1 Bartonella rattaustraliani AUST/NH4 | reverse complement strand
AAACACTGTGCCAAACAACCAAACTTTTTTCTATTCTATAAGATCAACTTTTCGGTTTTAACCGAACAATCAAATCAACATGGGATATTTCCATACCTTCTGGCGGCTTAGGCAAATTCCCAATAATAGGAGCTTCTCCTAAATTGCAAGGAATATCAAGAATACGATTTTCACCTTCTATATAAAAATGGTAGTGATCAGATGTATTGGTATCAAACCAAGTTTTCGAACCTTCTACGGCAATAATCCGCAACAATCCTGCTTCTGTAAATTGGTGAAGTGTATTATAAACCGTTGCTAAAGACACAAGAACACCTAACCGAATAGCCTCCTCATAAAGCTCTTCAGCAGCAATATGCCGGTTGCCTTGAGAAAAAATCATATTAGCAAGCTCTAACCTCTGACGTGTTGGACGCAAACCATTTTGACGTAAATGTTTTTCTAATACAGATATAGAATAATGATGTACAGCCTCCCCACAATCTTCTGTCGACTGTTTTTCTTCACTCAAACCTAAATTTTCTGTGTTCACTGACATATTACGAACCACAATTTTCTTTTTCCATAAAGATAAAATACAAAAAATGGGGATAATATGCTATAATTTTTTATTCTATTTCTGAATAATCTACTATGCGGGGTACATAAATAAGGGAGATGTCATTAAAAATGATATAAAATCATTTCCCTCTTCTTAAAATTTGCTTTAAAAGTTAGGTTAGAGAAAAGCAAAGAAGTTAAAATATACGCAAATAAATGGAGTAACAATGGCTGAACAAAAGTCTCGCTACACTTATGAAGAACTTCTAAGCTGTGCTCGCGGTGAAATGTTTGGTAAGGGCAATGCGCAATTACCTGCAGAGCCGATGTTGATGGTTCATCGAATCACCCAAATTAGTGAAACTGGTGGTGAATACAACAAAGGAATGATTCGTGCCGAGTTTGATATTACTCCAGACCTATGGTTCTTTAAATGTCACTTTCTCGGTGATCCGGTCATGCCAGGATGTCTCGGGTTGGATGGTATGTGGCAATTAACAGGTTTTTTTCTTTGTTGGTTGGGTGAACCAGGAAAAGGAAGAGCTATATCGACAGGTGAAGTCAAATTGTCGGGTATGGTAACTCCACAAACGAAACTTCTTGAATATGGAATCGACTTTAAACGTATCCGGCGTGGCAATTTGGTCTTAGGAATAGCTGATGGATGGGTAAAAGCAGATGGAGAAGCTATCTATAAAGCAAGCGATTTACGTGTTGCTTTATTTAAAGAAGGCTAAATCTATTTCTATGAAAAGGGATATTCTATATGAAACAAGGAGGTGTGAATGCGTCGCGTTGTTATAACTGGAATGGGAATTGTCTCCGCGATTGGAAATGATCCTCAAGCCGTTTTAAGCAGTTTGTATGAGGCAAAATCCGGAATTTCTTATGCGCCTCAATATGCTGAATTAGGCTTTCGTAGTAGAGTTTATGGCAAACCTGATATCAATATAGAAGAGCTTGTTGATCGGCGTGCTTTGCGTTTTCATGGACGTGGAACTGCCTGGAATCATATCGCCATGGATCAAGCTGTTGTTGATGCAGGTTTAGAGCCTCGTGAAGTCTCTAATGAGCGCACAGGAATTATTATGGGTTCTGGAGGTGCTTCAACACAATCCATTGTTGAAGCTGCTGATGTTACACGCCAAAAAGGTCCAAAACGCGTTGGTCCTTTTGTTGTTCCCAAAGCAATGAGCTCTACAGCCTCCGCAACGCTTGCAACTTTTTTTAAGATTAAAGGTGTGAACTATTCAATTTCTTCAGCTTGTGCCACCTCTAATCATTGTATTGGTAATGCGTATGAATTGATACAATATGGTAAGCAAGATCGTGTTTTTGCCGGCGGTTGTGAAGATTTAGATTGGACATTATCTGTCTTGTTCGATGCCATGGGGGCTATGTCTAGCAAATATAATGATGTCCCAGCAAAAGCTTCACGTGCCTATGACGTTAATCGTGATGGATTTGTTATTGCTGGTGGCGCCGGTGTTCTCGTTCTTGAAGAATTAGAAGTTGCTAAAGCGCGTGGTGCAAAAATTTACGGAGAAATTGTTGGATATGGTGCTACATCTGATGGACATGACATGGTTGCTCCATCTGGTGAGGGTGCAGAAAGATGCATGCGCATGGCACTTGCAACCGTCAATGATAAAATTGATTATATTAATCCTCATGCAACAGCCACGTCTGTTGGCGACCCTTCTGAAATAGAAGCAATACGACGTGTTTTTGGAACAGAGAATCAATGCCCACCAATTTCCGCAACAAAATCGCTGACGGGTCATTCCTTAGGAGCAGCGGGTGTTCAAGAAGCAATCTATACATTGTTAATGATGAATCATAACTTTATTTGCGAGAGTGCGCATATTGAAGAACTTGATCCAGTTTTTGCAGATATGCCCATTGTTCGTGAACGTCGTGAACATCAACAACTTAATACTGTACTGTCAAATACATTTGGTTTTGGCGGTACCAATGCAACGCTCGTTTTCCAACGCTACGCATAAATAGGAACTTTTAGCTGGTTGAAAAAAGCACGGTCTTACGGAGAATAATATGAAAAGTTTGATGGAGGGCAAACGTGGCCTTATTATGGGGGTTGCAAATGACCATTCAATTGCATGGGGCATTGCATGCCAACTCGCAAAAGCAGGCGCTGAATTAGCATTTACCTATCAAGGAGATGCCTTCGGAAAGCGAGTGCAACCATTAGCAGAAAAACTTGGCTGCAAACTGTTGCTTGAATGTGATGTAGAAAAAATTGAAAGTGTCGACCACGTCTTTGAATATCTTCAAAAAGAATGGAAAACGATTGATTTTGTTGTGCACGCCATTGGCTTTTCGGACAAGTCTCAACTCAAAGGACGTTACGTTGATGTCACAACACGTGAAAATTTTAAACGTACAATGGTTATCTCCGCTTACTCCTTTACTGAAATTGCACAACGCGCCGGTAAGCTTATGCCCAATGGAGGTGCACTTCTAACACTCACCTATGGCGCTTCACAGCAAGTTGTCCCTAATTATAACGTCATGGGTATCGCTAAAGCTGCTTTAGAAGCTATGGTACGCTATTTAGCGGCAGATTTTGGTCCCCAAAATATCCGCGTTAACGCAATTTCCGCTGGTCCGGTTAGAACTTTAGCTGGTAATGGAATTGCAGCTGCACGCGCAATTTTTTCGTATCAACGTCGCAACGCACCTTTGCGTCGTAGTGTAGACATTAACGAAATAGGAAAATCTGCTCTTTACCTGCTTTCTGATTTATCATCAGGTGTCACGGGTGAAGTTCATTATGTTGATTCAGGCTACAACATTATGTCGATGCCAACTCTGGAAGAATTAAAACAAAGCGAAGAGACTCGGGGAGAATAATTATTTTTAGTACTTTTAAAGTACGAAAAATGCTTGCTTACTGTTTTTAAAATATACTGGATACCTTCTCTAGTGCTTAATATCTCTCATTGAAAAATGGCGTTTTATATTCAAATGCTATAACTTGAATCATGATTAAATCTTTCATTTCTCAGTTATGTTTTGTAAAAAGATTACACTCAGATAAACTTACAGTTTTCTAAAGTATCATTATTTTTATCTCATAGGTCGGTGTAACCTATTTCAAAATTTCCGTATCTTAGGTAACTTATTGATTGATAAAAATAGTTCATAATTAAAAACCTCGAATATCGTAAGCTTTTCTCATTTCAAATACCTTTGCGTGATCAATCAACTAAAATGATTTCCTTACATGTTAAAAATAAAATTAGAAGAGAAAAATTGCTTAAGATAAAGGCTAAATATACCTTGCATGAACAATCTCAATATGAGAGAGCTGTAAGGTAACTGTTACTGACCAATAGAGTTACCTGGTTACACCCTCATAAAGGCAAAGATCAGGTGTACATGATAGATCTTGCATTATGCCCTTCGAAAGTCATCATGAAATAAGCTTAACAAGGGATATTTCTTTAAAGTAAACGCGTAAATGAGCTGTAACAATGATATCCTACGATTCAATAACATTCTCTTGTGTACGAGAAGTACGATCCGTATTAAAAATGTAAGGCATAATGCGTAGCTCGCATATATATGGTTGTAAATGCTTGAAACGTCAAAAACTGCATTAAAAGATAACAGTTAAAATCAGAAATTGTTTTTTTATCTTTCCGTTTTAAAGAAACTTCTCTTCATTCTTCCTAAGCCCATTTCATAATAGCATCCATGAATTGTATAATGATACATCCATTGAGACCACCCTCTTCACGCTTATAAAAGGACAAGTCGGCTCTCTCATTCTCTTTACCAGCTCATGGTTACCAACTTATAGTATATTTACTCCCCTCATGAGATTACAACAATCCTTGCATGAAGGTGATTCATAAGAGGCATTTTCTCTCATTTTTACCTCTACGCCACCCCCGCTGATAACGTAAAACCAAGTGAACAAAATTGACTCAACGTAACAACGTAAAGAGGTTTGAAATGAGAGAAACTTACAATATTCGGGATTGTGATTCATAAGCTCATAACGACAAATTATCATTATAAATCAATATATTGTAGTTTCTATGTTCTTCCCTCAACGAAACTGTATATGCTTTAGAGATGGCATAAACAGATATACGCAATACATTCACTCAACCCCAGAAAAAGCTGAGATGACTTATAAAGTACTCACCACCACTCACCTTTGTTTCAAACATACTGTTGTAATATCATCATATTTTTCACATGTTTGGATCATTTAAAAGCATACCGTGTCGTGCGTTTCATCTTTAAGTCTTCGGCTCAGTAATGTATTGGCTGCTTCGACGACACTTTTACTACAAAATAAGATTTGGTAAATTTGTTCTGTGATTGGCATTTCTATCCCTATACGTTGCGCTAATGTATGCACTTCCTTCGTATTTAAATACCCTTCAACAACTTGACCAATCTGTTTTTCCGCTTCTCTCACATCCATTCCTTGACCAAGCAGCATTCCAAAACGGCGGTTACGTGACTGGTTATCGGTACATGTCAAAACCAGATCCCCCAAACCTGTCATACCCATAAATGTGGAAAACTCCGCTCCCATAGCAATACCCAAACGACTAATTTCAGCCAGTCCCCGTGTAATGAGAGCTGTCCGAGCATTCGCTCCAAATTTCATGCCATCGGATATCCCTGCACCAATAGCAATAACATTTTTAACTGCTCCACCTAATTGAACACCGATCATATCTGCATTTTTATAAACTCTAAAACTTTTTCTACAATGGAAAAGTTTCTGTAATTCTTCACTAAATTCAATCTCAGAAGCTGCTACAGTGATTGCAGTAGGCAAACCGGCCGCAAGTTCTTTAGCAAAAGTGGGTCCAGAAAAAACAGCCAAAGGAATCGTCTCACCTAAAATCTCGCGCGCCACTTCCTGCAAGAGACGTCCTGTACCATGCTCTAGACCTTTCGTAGCCCAAACAATACGCGAACGCTCATCTAAATAAGGCTGGATATGGCCCAGTACCTGATGAAACACATGGCTTGGAACAGCAATTAATATATTGCGGCTTGCCGTTATTGCTGTCTCCAGTGAAGCTTCCAGTAATAGATTATCAGGAAATTGAACATCAGGTAAAAACGCTTTATTGCAGCGATATTGCTGCAATTCTTTGATATGTTGGGGATTATGACCCCATAGTAAAACATGATGACCATTACGAGCAAGCGCAATGGCTAGTGCTGTCCCAAAAGAACCAGCACCAATAACTGTCATTGAAATGGCATTCATTAAATTTTTTGACTGTTTTCCAAATTCTTTATTTTAATTGCCTATCACTGCTCTAAAGACCCCATGAGGCTTTTTTGATAGAAAGATTCACCAGATTTGAAAACATCACTCCTCTATAGTTTTATTTTAACACAACATGAAACCTTTTCAAGCTCTCCATGCTTTTATCTTGAACTGTATAAACATCACCTCTTATCCATTCTACAAATGACTGTTGATTTTAAATCAAAATGAAGGCTCTCTGAATTCTCTATGAACCCCTTTAAAATAAAAGCACATTTAAAATCATGATATCCCCCATAACAACGCCATTGCACTTCTGTATCTACTATCCACCTTATATTTTATAAACTTTTTTGTGATCGATAGCTACAAAAAGAGCCAACGCATTCCGCATTGGCTCTATAGATATTATTATACTCAGTAACAACCTTATAAAACCTGCATATTTTGTGCCTGTTCCACAAGTATCTCTACAGCTGGTAATCTACTTCTCCATGGAATCATGCGTGCCTAGCGCTTGTCCCGCAGGCACCTGAGCATCCAATAATTTTTCTTCCGACACGGATCTCTCCCCTTTTGAGACTTCAGGCTCAATAATACGCCCTGAACCACCCATCATATTATAGTTCAAATGGGAAATAGCCCACCACGTCCCTCCAACAATAACAAAAACGCAAACAACCGCAAACCACAGAGCAGCTAAATTCCATTTAGCATCTGGACCAGAATTCAAGTGCAAAAAGAAAACAATTTGCACTATCATCTGAAGAATTGCCATCCCAATAAGATATGCAACTTTTGTACTAATTGCCCAGATCTCCATCATCCCATACATCACAGGAATAAAAGAGCCCAAAGTAAACAATACAGCCAGAATGAAGCCAATTAAATAGGGACCAATACTAGGACCATGTGTTTCGTTTTGCATGCTCATTATAGCGCTCCTAACAAATAAACCATAGTGAAAACACCAACCCACACAATATCAAGCAAATGCCAAAAAATTGAAAGACATGATAAACGCGTTTTATTATCCTGATCTAAACCACTACGACGCAGATGAAAAAACATTACAACCATCCAAAGAAGACCAACACTCACATGGATACCATGGGTGCCAACCAAAGCAAAAAACGCTGACCAATAAGCGGAAAGCACTTCTCGTCCAAAAAGCTGTACTCCCGTTGCAGAATCAATACCAGCATAAGCACTAGGATCGTAATAGAATACCTCACCCAAAAGTTCATGAAACTCATAAAGTTCCATTCCAATAAAGCAACATCCCAATACAAAAGTGATCACTATCCATAAACGCACACCACCAATGTTGCCTTTATGCACTTGCACCATTACGAATCCGTAAGTAATCGATGACAACAACAAAATAGCCGTTTCAACCAAGACAAAATGTAAATCAATAAACGCGTTGCCAGCTTTTCCTCCACCATAAGAGGCAGAAAAAACAGCAAAACTTGAAAAAAGCGTCGAGAACAAAATCAAATCCGAAAGAATATAGACCCAAAAGCCAAATGTCATCGTTGAGCTACTATCGTGATGATGCTCATCAACATAAGCATTACTCATTGCTGTCGTACTCATACTGTCGCTCCTTGTTCTTTAAGAACAGCTGTAAAAACATCTTCGGTTTTTTGTACTTCTTCTGCTGAAATATAGTAACCATGGTGATCACCTGTTAGTGAATGATGCACTATTGTTACAACAAAACCAATAAGCCCAATCGCAACCAACCACCAAATATGCCAGACAAGTGCAAAACCGATAACTAACGAGAAGAATCCTGCAATAATTCCTGCTGACGTATTTGACGGCATATGAATTTTTGTAAAGCCACTGGTAGGGCGTTGATAACCATCTTTCTTCATATTCCAATAAGCATCATCAGAATGCACCTCTGGAATTATTGCAAAATTATAAGAAGGAGGAGGGGAGGAGATAGACCATTCAAGCGTCCGCGCATCACCCCAAGAATCATTTACTGTCACCGGTAAATTTCCCTTATGTTTGATACCGTACCAAATCGCCAAAAAAATTTGTAGTACAAAACAAAGAATACCAAGCATAATGATACAAGCCCCCAATGCAGCAATGATAAACATTGGCTGCCAACTAGGTTCCATGTAATGTTGAAGACGGCGTGTTGCACCCATCAAGCCAAGCGCATAAAGTGGAAAAAAAGCGAGATAGAAACCAATGAACCAGCACCAAAAAGAGGCAATGCCCAGCATTCGATTCGGTTTATAACCAAAAACTTTTGGAAACCAAAAAGCGAGTCCAGCTAAATAAGCAAAAACAACACCTCCAATAATTGTATGGTGGAAATGGGCTATCAAAAAGAGCGAATTATGAAACTGCCAATCAGCAGGCACGATAGACAATAAAACACCTGTTAATCCACCACCAACGAACGTAAAGATCATCCCCATACACCAAAGCATTGGAGGCTCAAAACGAATCCGACCTTTATACATAGTCAGCAACCAATTAAAGACTTTTACGCCCGTTGGAATTGCAATGATCATTGTCGCAATACTGAAGAAAGTGTTTACAGCCTCTCCTCCACCCATCGTAAAGAAATGGTGTCCCCAAACGAGCAGAGAAAGAAGCAAAATGACCAACATTGCCCATACCATTGAAGTATAACCAAAAAGGCGTTTTGAAGAAAAAGTCGATACAACTTCAGAAACAATCCCAAAAGCAGGAACAACCAAAACATAAACTTCAGGATGCCCAAAAACCCATACATAGTTAATCCACACCATTGGATTTCCGCCAGCAATATTGGTAAAGAAATTCATATGCAAATAACGGTCACATGCCAAAAGCGCAAACGCTACAGCCAAAACAGGATAAATAACCAAAATAAGAACATTACTGACAAAAGCACTCCAACAAAAAACAGGCATTCTCATCATCGTCATCCCAGGAGCGCGCATTTTAATAATGGTCGCAACAAAATTGATTGATCCCATCGTCGTTGCAATACCGGAAAGCTGAAGTGACCATAGGTAATAATCGACCCCTGTATCTGGACTCGTTTGCAACTCTGTGAAAGGTGGATACATCAACCAACCACCACGACCAAAATTACCAACACCTAGTGATATATTAATCAATATCGCCCCTGCCGCTGTGATCCAAAATCCCAAATTATTCGCAAAAGGAAAGGCTACATCACGCGCACCAATTTGAAGCGGTATAAGATAATTGAAAAGACCAAATAAAATCGGCGTTGCCATAAAGAAAATCATAATGGTGCCATGAGCCGAAAAAATCTGATCAAAATGCTCAGGGGGTAAATAACCTGACGTCTCACTCCCAAGAGCTAAAGCCTGATGCGTTCGCATCATAATCGCATCCGCAAAACCACGAACAAGCATAATAATACCAAGCACGATATACATAATGCCGATGCGTTTATGGTCAACTGTTGTAATCCAATTTCGCCATAGAATCCCCCACCATCCAAGCCCTGTCAAAGCGATAACAGCAATTAAACCACCCAAAACAATCGCAATACATGTGTATAAAACGATCGGTTCATGTGCAAGTGCATGAAAAGCACCAGCCGTAGGATCTGTAAGTCTTCCAAACATTTCTTAACCCATCCCAAATGAATTCGAGTTTAAAAGAAATCCTCTTTTTAAAAGGCTCTTTCTTAATCGATATTTTAAATTACACTAGCAATATTTTAAATAAATTTTAAATAATGCCAGGATCAAAAACTGAACAAAGTGCACCCCAAAGTGTCTGAGCCGCAGCACGCTTCATTAAGTCTTCATTACACACCGTATTTTCATCAACACATCGATTAACAATTCGGTAGTAGAGCCGCTTCTCAACAGGTGCAAAATAACGCACTTCAGCATCTTTTTCTTTCGCAGCAACATCACCCATACGAGGCGCAATAGAAAGTTGACGATAAGACGCACGATCAAGCACTTGACCATTAGCCCGTGCTTTAGCAACCCAGTCGTCAAAATCTTGCGAAGAGACAGAATGCCACTGAAACCGCATACCTGCAAAACCATCACCACTATAATTTGCTGAGCTTCCTTTGAACACTCCTTGTTCTTCCGCTACTAAATGCAATTTAGAATTCATCTGCGGCATAGCATAAAGAACTGTACCCAATTTGGGCACCCAAAAGGCATTAAGAGAACTCTCCGATGTGATTTGTAATAAAACCTGACGCCCTTTAGGCACGTAAATTTCATTAATTGATGCAATCCCGTACTCGGGATAAATAAAGAGCCATTTCCAATCCGTAGATACAACATCAATTTGTAATGGCTTCTCATTACCAACAATTTCTACGGGAAGCGGATTTTTAGGCTCAAGATGATAGGTGTAATAAGCTGTCAATGCACCTAAAATCGCTACAATAACAATAGGAATACCCCACATAAAAGCTTCAATTTTATTTGAATGCCCCCACTCTGGTAAATACTCCCCCGCCTTGTTTGAGGCGCGATATTTGATAGCTAAAAATACGACACTCACCATCACGGGAATCACAACGCAAAGCATAACAACAACACAAACAACGATCAAAATAAGCTGTTGGCGTGCTACATAACCCGCTGGTTGAAGAACATCGATCTTACAACCTGATAAAAGAAAGGACATCCCTAAAACCGCAAGCATTTCTATTTGTTTAATAAGGTTTCTCATTCCACCTGCCCCATCTGCATATCGGAAGTTATCATAAAAACAACGTAACCCTAGCACATGCTTATTTGTTTAATGAAGAATTATCAAGTAAATTCAAATATCCTTATTAATATTATACAATTTTTGATCCCTCACTGCTTCATTTAAGCTTCTTAGCGATATATTCAAGCGCAAACCAATATCCATCACTCCCACAACCTGCAATAACCGCATCGACACCTCTTGACGTATAAGAATTATGACGAAAAGCCTCACGTTGATGAATATTAGACAAATGAACCTCTACTTTTGGTCCTGAAAACATTTTTAAAGCATCAAGAAGAGCAAGAGATGTATGACTGTAAGCTGCTGGATTGATGATCAATCCAGCGCTCATCCCAATCGCTGTTTGTACCCATTCTACCAACTGACCCTCACAGTTACTTTGATGAAAATGTACCATTACACCAGTTCTTGTTGCCCATTCTTTGCAAAATTTTTCGATATCCTCTAGAGTTTCAGTTCCGTAAATTTCTGGCTCACGTCTCCCAAGAAAATTCAAATTAGGACCATTTAAAACCGTTATCACTGCGGACATAGCAAACCTCTTCGTCTCGACCATAATATTATAAAAAATTGAGCCGTTTTTTACTGTACTAAAGTTCCATCCTTAATTTCAAAAAACTCTGCTCGTCCTTTTAAGGCATCAAATAAAATGGGATCTGTTCCTGTCATAAATGTTTGCCCACCTAGCTCATCAAGAATATCAAATAAGGCAGAACGTCGACGAGAATCGAGATGTGCGGACATTTCATCAAGAAGAAGAATGGGCGCCCTCTCCGACATCATGCCTGTTAAACGTGCATGACACAAAACCAAACCCGTCAGAAGAGCTTTTTGTTCACCCGTTGAACAAGAGGCGGCTGACATGTTTTTATCAGCATAAAAAACTTGCAAATCTGTACGATGCGGCCCTTCTAATGTCCGCCCAGCAGCGCGATCTATTGCACGGTTATGACGCAACAAATCATAAAATTGCTCTTCAACCTCAACCGCTGATAATTTACGCAGAGCCATTTCTAAAAAACCATCAATTTGCAAAAAAGCCCGTGGGAAAAGTATCTGTGGTGGCATTTGTGCAAACATATCATTTAAAAGCCGAACAACCTCAATACGCGCCGCAGCAATGGCCGTTGCGAGCTCTGCCATTTGCTTTTCTAAAGCGCTAAACCAAACGCGATCGTCATTTCCATCTAAAAATAAACGATTCCGCGCACGCATAGCTTTCTCATAATCTGCTATACGGCGACCATGTAAAGAATCTATCGCTAAAACCATACGATCCAAAAAACGACGGCGTTCAAGTGAAGAACCAAGAAAAAGTCCATCCATAGCAGGAGTCAACACGCTCATATGACAGTAGTCTGTTAGACAATCACTTGTCTCATTTACGCCATTAATATGGACTTTCCGGCTCTTATCATTCACATCCAAAGCTGTACCAATATCCACTTCACCATAAAGAGCACATTCAAGATGCGCAAAAACCACAAACCCTTCACCTTCACCCTTCGCAAAACTGACATCAGAATACGCTGCACGCCGTAAACCACGACCAGGTGAAAGAAAAGACAATGCTTCTAAAAGGTTCGTTTTACCCGCACCGTTATAGCCTGTAAAAACCACATGCTGACCTGAAAAATGAATATTAAAAGAAGGGTAATTACGATAATGCGCTAATCGCAGCTGCCTCACGGCCACTTTGTGCACATGACAAGACATGCATTGCAAAGCAATTGCCCTTAAACGCGAATAGGCATCAGCACGTAAAGCGCATCCGCATCATCATTATCACGAATCAGCGCCGGAGCCCCAGCTTCAGCGAGCATAAAAACCACCTCATCACCCGAAAGTTGTCCAGCAATATCCAAAAGATAACGAGAGTTAAACCCTATTTCAAGCGGATCTGATGTATAAGTTGCCACCAATTGATCTTCTGCACTTCCCGAATCAGGGTTGTTCACAACAAGCTTCAAATGTCCCTGCTCAATGGTTAATTTTACCGCACGCCCACGATCACTTGAAATTGTCGAAACACGATCAACTGCAGAAGAAAAATCCTGCCTCTTGACCACCAGCTTTTTATCATTTTCAAGAGGAATAACGCGCTGATAGTCTGGAAATGTCCCATCAATCAACTTTGATGTAAAAATAACAGAACCTACAGAAAAACGAATCTTTGTTTCTGAGAGCTCTACACATACATCACTTTCAATTTCTTCTGAAAGAAGTTTCTGTAACTCTCCTACTGCTTTGCGAGGAATAATGACACCTGGCATCTTATCATCAACATCTGAAGGCGCCTGCATATCAACCTGTGCTAGACGATGACCATCAGTTGCAACTAAACGCAACTTCAAAACATCGTCCTTAACAACATGAAAATAAATACCATTAAGATAATAACGCGTTTCTTCAGTAGAAATAGCAAATTGCGTGCAATCAAGTAAATGTTTTAACCCCGAGGCTGATAGAGAAAAACGATAACCAAACTGCCCCGGAAGTGACTCTGGAAAATCTTCCTTTGGAAGACATTGAAGCTGAAAATGCGCACAACCCGAAACAACAGACATCGTGCCAGCTTGATTCCCATCAACAGATAACACAACTTCACTGCCATCAGGAAATTTTCGCACTATATCGTATAACAAATGGGCTGGAACAGTTGTTGCTCCAGCTTTTTCAACATTGGCTGTAAAAGATTCCGTAACCTCTAAATCAAGATCTGTTGCCTTTAATTGTACATGATCATTCTCTACATTGATCAGCACATTCGATAAAATAGGAACAGTATTACGACGCTCCACTACACGGTGAACACGGCCAAGGGACTTAAGAAAATAACTACGATCAACTGTAATACGCATAAAATACCCGTCATAATTTACAAAAATTATAGAAACTCTTTAGATGAAAAAACTTATCCCCTTACGAATCACCATGAGAGTTTATTCAACATCTCTTAAAATAGCAAGCAACTCCTCATAAAAGCAGAAACAACTTCCCTTACTTCCCCCCCTGCCACTTAAATTCTCTGCAATCATTTTAAAAGCAGCAGAAAATGATAAACACTATACAGCTTGTTCTCCAATCAACCGCTTAAGCAATTCAAGCTCTTTGGCCAATGTCTGATCACCACAAACCAAATCTTCAATTTTACGGACAGCATGTAAAACTGTTGTATGATCACGCCCACCAAAACGACGCCCAATTTCTGGCAATGAACGCGGCGTTAACATTTTTGCCAAATACATTGCAACCTGTCGCGGTTTCACTACTGTACGTGTTCTACGGTTAGATAACAAATCTTGCTTAGAAACATTATAATGACGCGCAACTGTACGTTGAATCTCTTCAATCCGAATACGCTTAGGCTCACCAGAACGTGTTAAGTGACCTAATAACTCATCAATGCGTTCTAAAGACAAATCAGTCTCAAATGACTGACGGAATAATAACTGATTAAAGGCTCCTTCAAGATCACGTCCTGATCCCAAAACTGTCCTCGCAATATACTCTAAAATATCATCAGAAATCGTGATCATATTATCATCTTGTTGCGCTACCTCTAAACGCTGGCGCAGCATTTGCAAACGCATCTCATAATCTGGTGCTTCAATTTCAAGAGCAACCCCTCCCTGAAGGCGAGAGCGAACCCGAACATCAAGTGATTCTAATTCCGCAGGGGGACGATCCGCAGCGACAACGACTTGTTTCGCACTATCAAGCAACATATTCAGCAAATGACAAAATTCGTGCTGAATTGATTTCCCCTGCAAAAATTGCATATCATCGATAATGAGAAGATCAATATCACGAAGCTGCTCTTTAAAAGAAAGAGCATCATTATCACGAATAGCCGTCGCAAAACGCCACATAAAATATTCAGCGGTCAAATAAATAACCCGTGCAGGTGTTAAACGCTTGAGCGCGGCAGCGGCAATCGCTTGAAGCAAATGTGTTTTTCCTAAACCAACAGAGGCATGAATAAAAAGAGGGTTAAATCTTAAAGCACTTTTATGTCCTTCTGCAATCGAACGTGCTGCAGCCAAGGCAACACGATTAGAAGAACCTTCCACGAAACTTTCAAAAGTATAACGAGAATCAAGTGGTGAACCCAAAACACCTGTTTGAAGACCCTTTATGGAATGTTCCGTATAGTTTTCAACAAAAGATGAAGCGGATTGATCTTCCAAAGCAACCGGAACGACATGCGTTCTACAAACGACACCCTTTGAAACACGATTCATACCACGAACAATAATTTCAACACGCAGAATCGCTGAATTCTCTTGTTTCCATAAATTTGTTAAAAGAGAACCATAGTGATTATTAATCCATGAACGTAAAAACGCTGTAGGAACGGAAAGCTTTATAAAGTTACGGCTATATTCATCAAGCTTCAAGCGACCAAACCAACTTGTATAAGCTTCAATCCCAACCTGTGCCTTTACTTGTGCCATCACACGCGTAAAAGCTGCTGCGCCTTCCTCCTCTGAAATAATAGAATGCTCTACAGAAGCATTTCTCCCAATTGACCCATTACTATCCGTCATCTGATTTTTTATTATTTTTTCTGCAGACAAGATATCCACCGAAATCCTTTTAAAGGAACTAGCTTTAGAGTTCAATTTATCCACCATCTTTCATCCTGATAAAAATAAAAATCTGCCTTGCCAAAACGCGAAAAACGCACCTAGCAAAACGCCCTACCCCAAATACAATCCCCCCCTAGGATAGCTTCATTACAACCCCACAAACAAAGATGACCAATAAGATTTGCTTGCATTCATGATATGACCCAATTTTCTAAAGTGGCAAACATACCAATTAAAAAACTAAAAACACGTCAGAAAACTCTTCCCGTAGGAGAACGCATAACAGCCTCTTAACATGCAACATAATACAGGATAATCCGCTCATATGAATCCTACCTGTTTTTAGCTTTCACAAAACCATACAAAACAGCAGAGGCAAAATGCAAGAGGCTAAAATCCAACCAAAAACCACTATGAAACTTGATGATATAAACAGGAAATGAGAAAAATAATTGATTCAATTCATTTTTTTTCTCTGAATTTACCAATAATTAAGAAATCTTCTCAGACTAAAAAAAAAAATTAAAATGCTTGACAAAAAAGACTCTGTAAAAACCCTAAAAGCTTGTGGATAACCATATAAATTTTCTTTAACTCTATTCATAAAGAAAATCACTTTAGAAGCTTACTCTTAAAGAGTTAAAATCGTCCCCAAAATAAAAAAACCAGCACCTCTATAAGGATGCCGGTCTGTTTCTCAATACAATGGAAAAATCTTAAGCAGAGAAAAACTCTAAGTAGGAAGAGCTCTCAGACGCTTCGCCAAACGCGATACTTTCCGCGCCGCAGTATTTTTATGAAAAACCCCTTTGGAAACTGCACGCATAATCTCGGGTTCAAAGTTCTTAAACGCCATTTCCGCAGATGCCCTATCACCAGAAGCTAAAGCATCATCAAACTTACGTATGAAGGTACGAACACGTGAACGGCGTGCTCTATTAACCTGCGTGCGTGTAGCAACTTTACGCACCGCCTTTTGAGCGGAAGGTGTATTCGCCATAAATCATCTCTCTTTCACCACATCGGATAGAATGAATCTTAATAAACATCTCTACCAATATAAAAAATTTCAGCCCAGCAAAGCTATAAAGCTGCTATAACGGCACAGCTTATAGCGCAACCTTAAAGGCAACGTCAATCAAATTCTCAAAGAGAGCCATAAAAAAACGCTCTAGGTTCTTCATAACTGCTTTAAGAGCTCCCCCCTTCAAACAAAGACAGTTTAAACAGCCAAATTACGCAAAACATACTGCAAAATACCACCGTGATGCAAATAATCCAGCTCATCTTCAGTATCAACACGGCATAACAATGGAACAGTTTTTACAGTTCCATCAGAAAAAGTGATTGTGGCAACAGTCTTCTGACGGGGCTTCAATTCACGAATCCCTTCAATCGTTACCTTTTCATCGCCCTTTAAACCAAGTGATTTCCAACTTGTACCCTCTTCAAACACAAAAGGAACAACGCCCATACCAACAAGATTAGAACGATGAATCCTCTCAAAAGACTGGGCAATAACCGCTTTTACACCAAGCAAATTGGTCCCTTTAGCTGCCCAATCACGAGAGGACCCATTACCATATTCAACACCAGCAAACACAACAAGTGGAACACCTTCCTGTTTATATGCCATTGCTGCATCATAAATTGCTTGTTTTTTTCCTGATGGATAATGAACTGTATATCCACCTTCACGACCATTTTCTCCTAACATGAAGTTACGAATGCGAATATTGGCAAAGGTTCCGCGCATCATCACTTCATGATTCCCACGACGTGTTCCATACTGGTTAAAATCAGCTACTTTAACACCATGATCCATCAAATATTTACCGGCAGGAGAATCTGCTTTAATAGAACCAGCAGGAGAAATATGATCGGTCGTAATTTTATCACCAAACAAGCCTAAGATTCTTGCATCTTTAATATCTGGTAAGACATCAGGAACCTTCTGCATACCTTCAAAATATGGGGGATTGCGTACATATGTCGATTTCTCATCCCAAGCATAAGTAGCTTCTGCTGGCACTTGCACTTCTCGCCAATTCTCATCCCCTTTAAAGACATCAGCATATTTTTCGACAAAAAGCTTACGTGTCACATTCTCTTCAATAAATTCTTGAATTTCTTGAGATGTCGGCCAAATATCTCTCAGATACACGGGATTCCCTTCTGAATCTTCGCCCAGAGGCTCCTTGGTTAAATCTCTACGCACCGTTCCCGCTAAAGCATGAGCAACAACTAATGGTGGCGATGCTAAATAGTTTGCTTGTACATCAGGCGATACACGTCCCTCAAAATTACGATTTCCTGAAAGAACTGCAGCTGCAATTAAATTCTTATCATTAATGACTTGAGAAAGTGCTGGAGGCAAAGGACCAGAATTCCCAATACATGTCGTACACCCAAACCCTACTAGGTTAAAGCCTAAGGCATCTAAGTCTTTTTGCAAACCTGAATTTTGAAGATAAGCTTCAACGACTTGTGAACCAGGTGCAAGAGACGTCTTCACCCATGGTTTGCTCTTAAGGCCTTTCGCTACAGCATTACGTGCTAAAAGGCCCGCAGCAATAAGAACGCTTGGATTTGATGTATTTGTACAAGAAGTAATTGCAGCAATCACGACATCTCCATGACCAAGTGTGTATTCCTCACCCTCAACCTGATAACGATCATCTTGCCCAGAAGTCTTCTTATAATCCTCACCCAATGCCTGCTTAAAACCTTGCCCTACATTTTCTAATGAAATACGCCCTTCAGGACGTTTAGGACCCGCCAAAGAAGACACAACACTTCCCATATCTAATTCAATTATATCACTAAAAACGGGGTCGGATACAGTTTTATCATGCCACATTCCCTGCGCTTTAGAATATGCTTCCACTAAAGCAATCCGATCTTCATCACGTCCTGTCATATTAAGGTAACGTACTGTTTCCTCATCAATTGGAAAAAAACCACAGGTTGCTCCATATTCAGGTGCCATATTCCCAATCGTTGCCCGATCAGCAAGTGTCATATGTTCCAGACCAGGACCAAAAAACTCGACAAATTTACTGACAACACTTTTTTTGCGTAACATTTGTGTTACCGTCAACACTAAGTCAGTCGCCGTTACACCTTCTTTCAGCTTACCCGTTAAACGGAAACCTATCACTTCAGGCAATAACATAGAAACGGGTTGTCCTAACATTGCTGCTTCGGCTTCAATACCACCAACGCCCCAGCCTAAAACACCCAAACCATTGACCATGGTTGTATGCGAATCAGTCCCCACGCAAGTATCAGGATAAACCGTCTGGCCCTCCTTTTCGTCCTTCACCCATGCACACTGTGCTAAATACTCCAGATTAACCTGGTGACAAATCCCTGTTCCTGGAGGAACAACACGAAAATTTTGAAATGCTTGTTGCCCCCACTTCAGGAAACGGTAGCGTTCACCATTGCGCTCATATTCATGCTCAACATTTTCCTTGAAAGCCATAGGATTGCCAAAATCATCAACGATAATGGAATGATCAATTATGAGATCAACAGAAATGAGAGGATTGATCTTTTCGGCATCCCCTCCAAGTTTAACCATAGCATCACGCATAGCAGAAAGATCCACAACCGCAGGAACCCCAGTAAAATCTTGCATAAGAACGCGTGCAGGGCGGTAAGCGATTTCTGCACCAGCACTCCCTTTGTCGTTTAACCACTTCGCAACATTGAGGATATCTTCTTTCTTAACCGTACGACCATCTTCAAACCGTAATAAATTTTCGAGAATAACTTTCATCGAAAAGGGTAGGCGAGAAATACCCTCAAGCCCATTTTTTTCTGCTTCGACCAAACTATAATAAATATATTCTTTGCCGCCAACATTTAAAATTCTACGACAATTAAAGCTATCAATTTGAGTCATGACTGTCCACCCTCACACTACAAACCACCCAATTTCCTGGAACGAACAACACAAACTACGAATCAAGGCCGCAGCTTGAGCGCAGACGCAATAACCTCCGCCATCCATTTCCCCTTCGCCTTTGTCATAGGCAAATTCGAAAATCAGCGCAAAAAAACATTTTACACCAGATATCGATGTAACACATCGTTTATAGAACTATTTCTAGAACTATTCTAGGTACAATTGCATAAAAAACGTGTTTTTTGTCTTATAATGCAATAAAAACTATAAAATACATGCAAATAGGAAATCACATGGTGTTATCAGGTAAAAATCTGGCAGCTCACAGAAACGAAAGAATTCTGTTTCAAAATCTTTCTTTTCGTTTATTTCCACAACAGCTTATGACAATCACAGGTCCCAACGGAATTGGAAAATCCACATTACTACGAATCATCGTCGGTCTTCTCAAGGCTACCGAAGGCTCTGTCAGTCTTGAAGATCATAAAAAGACATATCCTACAGCCACCGCATGTCATTATCTTGGTCCTCAAAATGCCATGAAACCCTTCTTATCTGTCATCGATAACCTGCACTTTTGGTCGGTATTTTATGGACAATATTTATGCTCTCCGCATGAAGCTCTTGCCGAAATTGGTCTTTCTGATCTTGAACATTTACCCTTCAATATTTTGTCAACGGGCCAAAAAAGACGTGTTGCTCTTGCCCGCCTTTTACTCTCTTATCGTCCTCTTTGGGTTTTAGATGAACCATTATCAGGCGTTGATAACCATGCTCAAAATCTCCTGACAAATGTTTTCCAAAACCATCTAAACAAAGGTGGTATGATTGTCGCTGCAACACATAGCCCTCTCGGCATTTCAGAAAATCATAAGATCGCCCTAGAACAATTTTTGCCCCCTAAGAGAGAAGAATATGAAAGCACTATTTTGGCGTGATCTTAAATTAACTTTCACACCACAAGTCTCTTCGTTAACGGGACTGTTGTTTTTCATCGCTGTTGTTATGATAACCTCAATTACTCTTGGACCAGACCCTAAAGTGCTTGCACAAATAGGCCCCGGTATCTTATGGCTTGGAGCTCTCCTCGCAGGGCTTCTCAATATGAGTAAACTTTTTCAAACGGATCACGATGATGGAAGTCTTGACCAATTTATCCTTTCTGGACAAAGACAAAGTTTCACATTGATTATATTAACCAAATGCCTTGCCCATTGGGTAGGAACAATCCTTCCCCTTATTTTAGCTACTCCTATTTTAGCGTTTATGCTCCATTTAGAAACCACAATAACCTTTACAACAATACTCACCCTATTCTGTGGAACACCTGCCATTATTTTTGTTGGTGCTATAGGAGCAGCACTCGCAACATCATTGTTACACAGCACTCTTCTCATTTTTATCATCATCTTGCCGTGGATTATTCCCATCATAATTTTTGGTGTTTCTGCCGCGACAGCCCCTATAAACCCAAATATCTCTTTCCTTACTTCCTTAGCTCTTCTTATCGCTTTTTCACTTCTTTTAAGTCTTTTTGGCTCTGTTGTTGCAGCTATAACGCTCAAGCTTTTAGCAGAATAATAAAAGATGATTGCCACCTAGCAAAACTCTGCCTATTATAAACCATATGAATGAAACACCTCACACAAAAAAAATGCGGTTATTCCCTGTAAGTTTAACCTATTTTATGAAAATAAGCCGCGCTATTTTGCCTTGGTTAACTGGGATAACATTGTGCCTTCTTATCTTAGGGCTTATTTTGATTATGCACTCTCCAGATGATTATCAACAAGGCATCACCGTCAAGATTATGTATATTCATGTCCCTTTCGCATGGCTCTCGACATTCTGTTATATCATCATAAGTGCTGCAGCATTAGG
The DNA here is from genome assembly GCF_000312565.1 of Bartonella rattaustraliani AUST/NH4. GTDB lineage: Bacteria > Pseudomonadota > Alphaproteobacteria > Rhizobiales > Rhizobiaceae > Bartonella > Bartonella rattaustraliani. The sequence continues at coordinate 235,872 of NZ_CALW02000031.1, read as the reverse complement.
GAGTTTGATTTGGAGAAATTATCTTGCTGATGTAGCATTGAAATGTGGTGCGCCCATTGGAGCAACTTTTACAGCTTTGGCCCTTATGACAGGTGCGCTTTGGGGACGCCCAACATGGGGAACATGGTGGGTATGGGATGCACGACTTACATCGGTTTTGATCTTGTTTTTTATCTACCTAGCCATTGTCATGCTTGCTCGCGCTTTTGATAACCGAGAAAAAGCTGCCCGCCCAACAGCAATTCTCACACTCGTTGGGATTGTCAATATCCCCATCATCAAATTTTCCGTTAATTGGTGGAATACACTCCATCAACCCGCATCACTTTTGCGTGCAGGAGGACCAACAATCGAGCATGCTATGTTATGGCCCCTCATCACAATGATATTTTGTTTTAGCTTTCTGTTTATTGTGCTTTATTTAATGGCTATGCGAAATGAAATTAATAGCCGCCATATCCAAATGCTTCAACGACAAAAAGCCTATCGTGCATAGCACCAGGAATCTTCATCATGCTCAACCTAAATAATATTCACAACGAGTTTGTAGGAAATCTTTCTCAGCAAATTGACTGGTTTCTTGGCACCCTTCACCATGAACAAATTGTTCTCTTGAGCTATATGCTTTCTGCCCTCTCTCTTTCATGTCTTATTGGGCACATTTTTCGCAAAGCTCTATCCCAAAAAAAAATCCTTCAGCAGTTGAACAAGAAAGAATTGTTTGGAAAAGAAAAATATAATGAAAAGCATTCTTCAAAAACCTAAAAAAAACATATCATTAGCTACCTTTTTGGGTCTTTTTGGACCTTTTGTGTTTTTTCTTCTTCTCATTGTGCTATTCTCCTATTTTATAGATAAAAAAAAACTCAACAATCCTTCTCTTCTCCCAGACACATCCGTTGGAAAAGCCACCCCTAAAACAAATCTTCCCCTTCTTGATAAGGAGAATTATTGTCTCAATTCAGAACAATTTAAAGGGCGTGTGACATTGGTTAATTTTTGGGGCTCTTGGTGCTTATCTTGCCGCAAAGAGCATCCACTTCTTATGAAAATTGCGAAAGATCAACGTTTTGATCTTATCGGCATTAATTATAAAGATAACAAAGAAAACGCTAAACGCTTTTTGAACAATTTCGGAAACCCTTTTAAGGTCGTCGGTATTGATGTTTCAGGTCACACAGCTATTAACTGGGGAGTATATGGACCACCAGAAACTTTTCTTTTAAATAAAGACGGTATTATTGTTGCTAAGCATGTTGGTCCCTTAACATGGAAAATTTATCAGAACAAAATCCTGCCAAAAATCGAGAAAGCTATTATAGCAAACGACAATGCATTGCTCCATTAGACAACATATTAATTTATAACGATAGTTTGTCATTATTCACCTTGAATCATAACCCCTGAGATTGCAAGATTCTCTCATTTCAAACCACTTTATGTTGAATCAACTTTATTCATGTGTTCGTACATTATAAGCGAAATTGGTGTAGGAAGTGAAACTATAAAGGAAAGAAAGTACCTCTCATGAACCACCTCCATGCAAGGGCTGTCGGCTACATTGAGTGCTGGAAAAAAATAATGACACCGGCTTTTATCTTCGAAAATGCAAAGACGGCAATGATAAAAAACTCTTCTCTCTTATAAAAATATAAACAACAAAACTACCAAACTCTCTACACTCTCCATCCTTTACAAATTGAAAAGACATTGCTGCAGCTCTTTTGGGAATTTGTAAAATACACGAAAATAAAGGCCGTAATGAAAAACTTATACTTCGATGGCATATCGAGGCACAATTAACACAGAAAATAATACTTAAACCACTCCTATAAAAGAAAGAATTTTTATACGCTTTTAAAGCTCTGCCTTTGCAGACTTCTCTCGTAACCTATGATAGAAATGCATGAGAAGCGATAGAGATTATACTCTTATTCGCCGTCTTTCAGATATTGGCTGAAATGCTATCTTAGCATGAAAAGCGCAGTAAGGACTATTTTCACTAGCGTCGGCACCACAAAAATGAAAGTCCGATGACAACGGGTCTCCAATTGGCCATCTACATGTATTTTCACTCAATTGCAAAAGATTAAGCTGGCGTGATATAGGCACAACAACATCCGATTTTTCAGAAATATCAGTTCCTGCTACATCCTCCTCTACAAACTCCATCTTTAATGCTGTTGCTCCCACACTAGACGTAGAATGTGTCGGCACTGCCGTCGAGGCAGAACGACGCATACGCGAAGATGGTGGATTAACAGGTGCCTTTTGTGTACGCGATACTGCTTGTGGTGTCTTACCACGCCCTGGAAGCTTTAATCGATGCACTTTACCAATCACTGCATTCCTGCTCACTCCACCTAACTGAGCTGCAATCTGACTTGCACTTAAACCTTCACTCCAAAACTTTTTTAGAAGCTCAACGCGTTCATGTGTCCAACTCATATCTGCACTCCATTTCGGTCATCTCATTAGGATATACTGCAACTTCACATGTTCCAACGACATTTTCAATAAGCTAAGCAAAAAAACTTCTATACCCCACCCCAGCATAAAAGCTCCACTCAACCTATGAAATTTATAAACTGAAACACCACCTTACCTGCTGTTTCAAATTACAATATACACATGCTTTATGACAAGTATCTTTCTCTCTTGAAGAATCTATTTAGAATGTTTTCCCCAACTTGCAAATCAAGTACAAACCAGACTCTCCTCCTTCACTTAAGGACTATTCTTACAAAGGCTTATATTGCAGAACCTTTATTGACTTTTCGCCATTCGGTGTAATGATCTCTTATATGGATATGATAATTGCTCCTAGCGACATACTGATTGTATTGTATATAGGGGTGCAACACTGTTTTGTTTATTATATGGCAAAGTTTAAAACAGAAAGGAAAGAATGATGCGTGTCCCTGCTATACAGCCACTTTACAAATGCTTTGCTCGACGTGATTTGCATTTCAAAAAAGGCAATGGTGTATGGCTGATTTCCGATAAAGGAGAGTGCTATCTTGATTTGACATCTGGCATTGGTGTTAACGCATTAGGGCACGCACATCCAAAGCTCATTGAGACCCTAAAAAAACAAGCCGAAAAACTTTGGCATATTTCTAATCTTTTTCAATCACCTGAACAAGAAGCTCTTGCCACACGGCTTTGTGCAAACAGCTTTGCTGATAAAGTTTTTTTCTGCAACTCTGGTGCTGAAGCACTAGAATGCGCATTCAAAACTGCTCGTCGTTATCATTACGAATCTGGCCACTCAACACGTGTTGAAATTATTACTTTTGAGGGTGCATTTCATGGACGCACACTTGCAACGCTTGCTGCAACTGGGCATAAAAAATATCTTGAGGGCTTTGGTCCTAAAGCCGGTGGTTTTACGCAAGTCCCTTTTTGTGATGAAAGTGCTTTGCAAAATGCTATCAATCAAAATACCGCAGCTGTTCTTATTGAACCTATTCAGGGTGAAGGGGGAATACGAATGGTTCCTCATGAATATCTAAAATTTTTACGCAAAATCTGCGATGATAATAATCTGTTACTCATTTTAGATGAAGTCCAAACAGGTGTTGGACGGACAGGAAAACTTTTTGCTTATGAATGGAATGATATCACACCTGATATCCTTACCCTGGCAAAAGGACTAGGTGGAGGATTTCCCTTGGGAGCTTGTCTTGCAACAGATAAAGCTGCAAAAAGCATGACACCAGGGACTCATGGATCAACCTTTGGAGGAAATCTTCTTGGAATGGCGGTCGCTAACAGTGTTCTTGATACTATATTAGAACCAGGCTTTCTTCATCATGTTCAACACATGGGAAATAAGCTAAAAAGTGGACTTTTGGATCTTCTCAAGACCTATCCTAACATTATTTGCGCAATTCAAGGTGCTGGTCTTATGATTGGAATTCAGTGTGTTATTCCTTCAAATACCATTGTAAATGCCTTAGAAAAGGAATATGTTCTCAGTGTTGGTGCCAACAACAATGTCGTGCGCTTGTTACCTCCTCTTATCATAACTGAGGAAGAAATAAATGAAAGCTTGCATCGTATTGAAAAAGCAATTGCTTATCTTTCACAAACACATAAACAAAAAAAGCAAGTCTTATAAATATGACATACCTTGCATCACTGCACCAACTTATCCATTTTAACCCCCACAAGAGTACGCGTCATTATCGATAATACAAAAATCCTTAAAGCATGTTTTAAAAGCAGGAAATACTTCAAAATTTTGATTGGTAAAACACTACAATGATTTTTCAAAAATCATCCATTGCTCACCACCATCTTGACATTTATAAAGGTGCAATCTGGCACCATCAATTTATTTACCAGCTCATGATCTATTTACTTACCTCATGGTGTTGCTGACAGCTCTTGCATTAAAACAGTTCATGAAAGGCATTTTCCCCTCCTTTTCTCTATAATTTTATACACATACAAATCCCGCTGATAGTACAAACCCAAGTGAACAAAATTGATTCAACATAAAGAGGTTTGAAATGAGAGAATCTTAACAGTATTCAGGGTTATAATTCAAGTTGTATAATGATGATTTATCTTTATAAATCAATGTACTGTGTTCATATAAATCCGTATTTCATTCAATATTGGCATGTGACAGCTTGGTGAAGAGATAATCATGCGAAAAAATTCAAAAACGCAGCTTGATCATTGCAAAACGACAGCTGACACAGCCCACATTTTATCGCACTTTGTGGATATGATCACATCACATAACGGGATACTTGTGTTGGCACAATAAATTCCTCTCATTTATACTCTCACAGATGACAAACATTCCTGCTAAATTCTAGCAGAAACCCCGATCTTAAGAGGACAATACATTGATTCATAAAGGTTTTATCGTTTCTCACCTTGAATCATAACCCCGAATATTGTAAGATTCTCTCATCTCAAATCACTTCATATAGAATCAATTTTATTCACTTAGCTTTATGCCATAAGCGGGGTTGGCAGATGGGTAAAAATTAATAAGGATAAGGAGGAAAAATGCCTCTTATGAATCGCCTTAAGTGCCAAGGATTGGGTGCTGGTAAATATAATGATGATGCCGGCTTGTACCTTCATAAGCGTAAAGATGGTGGGGCTCAATAGCTTTATCGCTATACCATTCACCCACACCGCCGTGAAACGGGCTTGGGTGCCTTGAGAGATGTTTCTTTAAAACAAGCCCGTGAAACTGCAACACGGTGGCGTTCTGTTTTACGTGAAGGACGTGATCCCATTAAAGAACGTGAGAAACAAAAGCGTGAAGCAATGCGCAATCTTCATTATCTTAAAGATATTGCTGTGGATGCTTTTGAAAGCCATAAAGCTGAATTAAAAGGGGATGGGAAGGATGGAAGCTGGTTTTTGCCTTTACAACTTCATGTACTCCCTAAATTAGGCTGTCTACCCATTTCAGAAATCATACAAACAGAGATACGCAATACCCTTGCCCCCATATGGCATACAAAAGCTACAACAGCAGAAAAAGCACTAAACCGTCTTAATCTTTGTCTCAAACATGCGGCTGCATTAGGATTGAATGTTGATTTACAAGCAACAGAGAAAGCACGCGCTCTTTTAAGAAAACAACGCCATAAAATGCAAAACTTTCCAGAAATGGATTGGAAAAATGTGCCGGCTTTTTATCAAACACTTTGCCAAACAACAACCCTCACACCATTGGCTTTGCGTTTACTTATCCTTCTGGGTGTTCGCACCAATCCTTTGCGTTATATTCGTGAAGATCAGATTGAAGGGAATATACGGACTATCCCTCCAGAAAATATGAAAGGACAACGTGATGCGACAACAGAGTTTCGCGTCCCTTTATCACCAGAAGCACTCAAAGTGATAGAACAAGCGCGTCCTCTCATACGCAATGAGTTCCTTTTTTCTACGCGCGGTCGTGATCCTCTAGAGAACACCGTAGACCCGTTGAGAACAAAGGCTTGTGTGGATAAAAGTCAGCAATAATGTGCTTCATTCCCTCATGAAGGCTGTTGCTCTTTTCACTTGCGAATTGCCACTCCAAAAGAGAACAAACCACAAGAAAATTTGTACGCTGGATACGTAAAGACCAGATTGCCTTCCCAAAAACTGCTCAAGGTGCTGACTATACTATTACTGACACAATTATCACCGAAAAATGGTTTCTATGGGATAAAAATTCGTGCCCACAGTCATTCTATTTTTTAACCCTATCACATCAATGAAGCTTTCATGAAATTAGCCAAACCCTATGCCCCTTTTTTATTGTCTTCCCGCACTCATCGCATTGAAGAAGTTATCAATGGCGTCACAAATGAATCACCTCGCGTTGTTTCAAACGAAGTTGAAAATCATTTTCATGCCTAAAAAGCAATTCTTTCCTGGTGTTTACAAAATACGTTTTTCTCTCCACAATACTCCCTTAAAATAAATCATAATAAAAGGCAAAAATATGAGCGAACAAGCCACAGATGAAACCTCTCTCAACACTCTCTATCCAAATGAAGATGATACTGTGATTCCTTTTCAAGTCGAAGAACTTGATATCCGCGGACGTGCTGTGCAACTTGGAGAAACTTTAAACTCTATTCTTACAAGGCATCAATATCCTGAACCGGTTTCTTACCTTTTAGCAGAGGCTTTAGTTTTAACTGTTTTGTTTGGAACTTCTCTAAAATTGCAAGGAAAGTTTATTTTACAAACCCATTCCGATGGACCAGTTAATATGTTGGTGTGTGATTTCTCTCCTCCTTCCAATCTCCGCGGTTATGCTCGTTTTGACAAAGAACGGTTAGAAAAAACTCTAGCCAATCATCAAACATCTTCAGAAGAACTGTTGGGAAAAGGAACTTTAGCCTTCACCATATACCAAGGTACCCACACGCAACCCTATCAAGGAATAGTAGCATTAGATGGATCAAAGTTACAAGAAGCCTCCCGTCTCTATTTTGATCAATCAGAACAAATTCCCACCGATATCCGTTTGGCGGTCGCTCTCTTAATCAACCGCGACAAAAATGGAAAACTACAGAAAAACTGGCGAGCAGGAGGACTTTTAACCCAACTCTTGCCCAAAGCATCACCTCCTCATAAAATAGATGCCCCCATTCAAAAACAAAACGAAACAAAAACCCCCGAACAACTTGAAAACCAATGGCAAGAAACCAAAGCACTGACAGCAACCATTGAAAATGTAGAATTGACTGATCCTCAAGTTAGCAGTAAACGGTTATTATTTCGTCTTTTTCATGAACAAGGTGTGAGAGTTTTTAATAGCCTTTCCCTTATGGATCAATGTTCTTGTTCACGGGAAAAAATTAAAGGAATGCTGATAGGTTTTCCCGCTGATGAACAGGACAAAATGGTTCAAGATGAATATATTTCCGTTACATGTGAATTTTGCTCAACAACTTATCGTTTTAAACCGCAAGAACTTTCTGAAAATAAAACCTAACGAACATTCCTTACAAACAATAAAGTGCCCACTGCATGCAATCCATATTTATAACACCACACTAAAAACAGCCAACACAAATCTTTAAAATATTTTGGCTATCCTACTTGAAAGTGCATTGCGTTTTCATTGTCTGCATACCTGTTCAAATCAGCCTGCACTCCATACGCTACCTCAAAAAGTGGATATTTAAACACGCTTTTTCATATAACGTATATTGCAAAACGAAACCCACGCTCTGGTTCAAAGCGTTCAACAGCTTGAGATACTCTATCCTTTTTGGCAGTATCTCTCTTTCGTTTTTGACATATCAAAGTTTGTTTCTAAAAATCGGCGCTATCATTCTCGTTGCTAGGATCCCAATTTATCTGCTCACTTTGCCTATCATAACAACTTTATATCGATGCAGTATACAAGAAACATTTTTAATCTCTTCTAAAACAAAAATAACGATCTAACGTGAAGTTTTCCTAACAAGGTGCGTACTTTCGCTGTTGCTTGTCAATCAACATCCTATCCCAACGCAGCTGCATGTTTGAAACAAAACTTAAGATGGTTCAGCACTTTCTCTGCTGTTACAGCTTTTATATACCATATGGGAGTGTATTGCGTATATATCTGTTTGCGTAATTGCTGAAATAAGAAAACAGCTTCGTTTGGCGAGTATATGAAGTTATAAAGGTAGCAAACCAGTCTCCAGCCTTACAAGCTCTTTTTAATTCGGTTTTATGATTTTCAAAAGTCTCTCAAGCAAAGTTTTAGGGATCATAGAGATTATCCATTGCCTCACATTTTTGTTTTTCATGTTCTTTAATGGAGTCACAACTCTCACGTAAAATAGAACGCCCCCTGTTGCATGTTCACGGGCTTATTTTAAAGAGATATCTCTTAGAGCCATTAAGCCCATTTCGCGGTGGTGTTTTAGTGAATTGTATAACGATAAATTCACTGCGCACCACCATATTCACGCCGATAAAGGGATAAGCTGGTACTATCATTTTCTTTATCCACTCATGGTATATTTACCAACGCATAAAGTATAATTTACTCGCCTCATGAGATTGCAACAGCTTTTGCATAAAGGCAGTTCATGAATGGTTTTTTTCTCCTTTCTTCTATAATTTTTATCCATACGCCACCCCCACTGATAGTGTGAAGCCAAGTGAATAAAATTGATTCAACAGAGAGAAGTTTGAAATAAGAGAATCTTAACAGTATTCAGAGGTATGATTCAAACTCGATAACGATAAATAATCATTATAAATCAATGTATTATCATGATATTTGCAGGATACATTTTCAAAAGTAATGCAAAAGCATGAAAGTCTTCCTCGTGATATTGGCACTCTTATTTTCAATTTTGACAAGTCGTTATCCTGTATAAGCTCTTTTATAAAGAGCTTACAGCTATCTTTAAAAAGTGTTTGTGAAATAAGACATCTGTATACAAAATGTTCAAAGCACTACAAGAGTTTTGAAAACTTCAGTTTTTAAATGGTTCAATATTTGTCTGTTCGCTTCATTTTGGGTGATTTGGTTTTATGAACAACGTGTTTGGATTTCTCACTGCTATCAGCAATGATATTATCAAAATCATTATTTTATTTTTTGCTGCAAAACATGCACAGTCATAATGGCTTGTTACCATTATTTTTTACATCTATAAAATAACGACTTAGAAGAATTATCCTATTTTAGGATTTCCAATGCTGCGTTTGTTTTCCCATTGAGATCTTCATAAGAACCCTTTTAGGTATTTTATCCTCATATTTTCTTCTTTTGTGAGAAGAAAATAAATGATTTTTTGCATTTTTAATAAGAAAAATGAGAATAAGAAATTATGACTCAAAGATCTGAGACAATGTGAACAAATCATTTATCCTTAAACACGCATCTAATTAAAAAAGAAAAAAATTTCTTAAAAATAGACTCATTAGACGTCATTCAATTGATTTATAAAAATAAGTGATTGTCCATGTTATGGTGAAAGCTTCAAAGATTGTGAGATTCTCTCATTTCAAACTTCTCTCTGTTGAATCAATTTTGTTCTCTTGGCTTTATACTATCAGCGGGATTGGCATATGAAAAAATTATAAAAGAAAAGAAGAAAAATGTCTCTCATGATCTGCCTTCATGCAAGGGGTACCACAATCTCATGAGGCGAGTAAATATACCATGGGCTGGTAAAGAGAATGGCGGTGCTAGTTTGTCTCTTGTATAAGTAAAAATGGTGGTGCGCAATGGGTTTATCTTTATACAATTCGCTAAAACACCGCCGTAAAATGGGCTGTGGAGTTCTAAGAGATATTTCTTTCAAACAAGCCCGTGAATGTGCAACAGAGGGCGTTCTATTTTGCGTAAAGGTAGCAACCCCATTAAAAACATGAGAAGCAAAAGCGTGAGGCGACAACAGAATTTCATGTTCTTTTATCATTAGAAGCATTATAAAATGATAGAATAAGCGCCCCCTCTCACGCACAATGAGTTTCTTCTTTCTGCGTACTGTCGTGGACCTCATTGCAGACAATAGCATGTCACAATACATGCAACGCAATAACGGATAAAATCAAGAGTGAAAAGATAACTCAAACAATATCATGTTCCCTTATTCGATACAAAACGGCGCAACAAAACATAAAGTGCACCTTCACCACCATGTTGGCGAGCGGCTTGCGTAAAGGCATGAATATAATATCGAAAAGCGGGAGTTGATAACCAATGGGAGACAAACTTATACAAAGCACCATCGCTTCCAGGTGAGCGACCTTTTCCTGTGATGACAAGCACATACCGCAATCCATTTTGCTGAGATAATTGTAAAAAATTCTTTAAGAAAAAATAAGCCTCTTCCTGCATACAACCATGAAGATCAAGACGCGCCTCAATAGGATAACGCCCTTTGGCAATTTTACGATGCACAGCACGATCGAAAAAATGAAGCTTATCTCCCTGTTTTCCCTTTTCTTTTTTTGCAACGGTTGATATCTTTTTGACTCCCTGAGACAAGAGAAAGCCTTGTGTTATGTGCTGTTTTTTATTGTCAGTATTTGCATTATCTGTTGTGATAGAAGAATGGAACTTATCATAAAGTGGTATTGTCGTACGACAGACCTTCTCCCATAAAAGACGATCTTGTGAAGATAATAAATCCTTTTTTTTGTCTCCATTCATTCGTGAGCGTTTCAATCTTTTATCAAATCTTATTTATACAACCTCACAGATAATAGAGATCTTAATTTTCATCTTCCGTTGCAAAAAGCTTCCAATTTGGATCTGACGATAAGCTATTGCGAACAAAAGTCCAAACATCTCTAATTTCTACAATAGCATCAGGATCCCCTTCTATACGCTCCCCTTGCTCATTATAGGTTACGGAAATCATTTCACTGATAATCCGCACAGTCACAAATTCATCCTTGTCTTGTACTGCTGCCGAAACAAACTCGATCTTACTTATCCCAATGAAAGTGAACTGAACTTTTTCATGGTTTTTTTCGCGATTTTCAATGGCAGCACAAAAGCTCTCAAAAACATTTTGAGAAAGCAATTTTTTAAGTTGATCACGATCTCCCTGAGCAAAAGCTGTTACGATCATCTCATAAGCAACCTGCGCACCCTTTATAAAAAATTGAGGAGAAAAACGGGAATCAACCTTACGAAGTGCCCGTAACCCCTCATTCAATACACTCCCTTTTGGGGCAACAGCATCAATTTCACTAAAATCACCTTTTTGCGAATTGTTTTTATGAGGGAACGAAACAATACTGTCAGCCGTTTCTGCCTCGACCTGTTTTTTAGAACGACCCGAATAAGGATCAAAGGGAGGCTTCTCAAAACCAATTCGTTTTCCTAATACATTACGTAGCTGCACAAAAATAACAACCATAATAACAAGAGCGATGACAAGTATAACGTCAAATTCCATAGGTGCTGTTAGTCTCCAAATCTTAGGATAATCTGTAATAAACATTGCAGTCAATATCATTTATCACTAAATATGTAAAATAGGGAATTGGCCATTTGAATATTTTTATAACTTTTATGCTTGTCTTTTCAAAAAGATATCATCTCTTATCATTTTTTACCATAAATCTTTAAGAAGGAAATTTTCATGTGATAAAGTCTTATTCGATAAATCCTCGTTTTTTTATCATTATCCTCCTCAGTGTGCTCTTGATTGAAATCGCTGGTTTTATCTTTGTTGGAGAAGAAATTGGAATTTTAGCAACTTTGTGCTTGATTGTTCTTACAACACTCATTGGCATTATTTTATTGCGAATTCAAGGATTGAGCCTCTTAAAAAATATACAACGCGAACTCATCCAAGGACAGGCATTAGAAAATAATGTAATCAATGATGCCTTTGTCATTCTTAGCGCAATTTTGCTTATTCTTCCTGGTTTTGTCAGTGATTTTTTAGGGCTCTTCCTCCTTATAAAGCCAATCCGTTCTCTTGCATGGCATTTCTTTTTATCCTTGAAAAACAAAAAAAATGCTCACAATAAAACCACTTCTCAACATGGTTCTGAAAAAACCATTGACCTTAAAGCAGAAGACTACAAAATCCATAACACCACAGAATCTCCACGGCGTAAAAATGATAGGCATCATTGAAATACTGAAAAAATCTGCAACATATTTTAAAAATCATGAACACAAGAGGTGCATTCCTTGCAACCTTTTGCAAGGCGTGGTAACCAGTTCGATCTTTAGATCTAAGATAGAAATAAAAATATTATAGTAATGAAAAGGTTTGTACTATGGCCGAAGGTGAAATGAATAACAGTGGTGGAGAGCCTGTTTTTGCTGTATTAACACAATATTTAAAAGATTTCTCATTCGAGAATCCAAGCGCTCCTAGTTCGCTGCGCCCACGTGAAAAAACACCACAAATTGATATTAACATTAATGTCAACGCTGATCCAATCGGAGATGATAATTATGATGTTGTTTTATCTCTTTCCGTCAAAGCCAATGATGATGCAGCAACCTTATTTCATGTAGAGCTCGTTTACGGTGGTGTTTTTCATCTCAAAAATATCCCGCAAGAGCATGTGATGCCTCTTGTTTTTATTGAATGTCCTCGTCTTTTGTTTCCATTTGCTCGGCAAATTGTCTCCGATGCAACCCAAAATGGTGGTTTCCCGCCTTTGTGGATTGATCCGATTGATTTTGCAGCGCTCTTTCAAAAGCGTCTTGCTGAAGAACAAAAGGAGAGTGAAAGTCAGCACCAACCCTCCTAAGAAATTGTTCTTTCATGATCATAAAGGCCCTGAAATCTCAGCGGCCTTTATTTTTTATATTATAACTTTTTTGCATGATAAGCGGCTAACATTGCAATATTGACAACGTCCGTATCAGTTCCACTAAACGGTACAATTTGAATGGATTTCTCCAATCCAATCAAAATAGGACCAATAATGGTTGCTTCACCAAGCTCTTGGAGCATTTTGCTCGCAATGGAAGAGGCATGATACCCAGGCATAACTAAAATATTTGCAGGTTCTGTTAACCCCATAAAGGGATATTGTTGCATCAATTTCAAATTCAGTGCCACATCAGCACTCATTTCTCCATCAAATTCAAAGCTCACCCCACGTTCATGTAAAATATGAACAGCGTCTTGAATATGTTGTGTAACCGGTCCTTTCATATAACCAAAAGTAGAAAATGCTACAAACGCCACTCGTGGTTGATATCCTAATCCGTGAACAAAAGCAGCTGTTTGTTCCGCTATATCAGCAAGTTCTTCAGCATTCGGATTCTCGTAAATAGCGGTATCTGCAATAAACACAGTTCGTCCACGGCAAATAGCCATCGAGATACCAATCAAACGTTCTTTTGGTTTCTCGCCAATCACTCGACGTATATCGATGAGGGCTGTTTCATAATTGCGCGTCACCCCTGTTACCATGGCATCTGCATCCCCTAATGCCACCATACAAGCAGCAAAATAATTGCGATCATTATTGATCCGGCGATGACAATCACGCAATAACCAGCCTTGGCGCTGCATCTTTTTGTAAAGATAATTCGCATAAGCATCCGTGCGAGAGGAAAGCTTAGCATTCATGATAGAAATACCTTCACGTTCAAGGTCAATACCAGCAACAGCCGCAGTTTCTCTCACTTGTTCTTCACGACCAACCAAAATCACTTTCCCAAGTTTTTGATGAACATAAGAAACAGCAGCACGCATGACAGGCTCCTCTTCACCTTCTGCAAAAACTATTTGTTTTGGTGCTTGACGAACATGATTATAAATTCCACGCATCATAGAAGAAATAGGGTCAAGTCTTGCATTTAAATCACGCCCATAAGCTTCTAAATCATCAATGTTCTTCTGAGCAACACCACTTTCCATCGCTGCTTTTGCGACCGCCATTGAGACAACCGTGAACAAACGCGGATCAAAAGGAACGGGAATGATATAATTTGGTCCAAACTTCAATCGCTTTCCGCGATAGGCTTCCGCAACACTGTCAGGGACTTCTTCGTGCGCCAAATTTGCAAGAGCCCTTGCAGCAGCAATTTTCATGTCTTCATTGATAACCGTCGCACGCACATCAAGTGCACCACGAAAGATATAAGGAAAACAAAGAACATTGTTAATCTGGTTTGGATAATCCGAACGACCTGTTGCTATAATAGCATCGCTACGCACTTTCCTCACCTCTTCTGGTGTAATTTCTGGATCGGGATTAGCCATAGCAAAAATGATAGGTTTAGGCGCCATTGACTTTACCATTTCAGAGGTAATAGCACCTTTAGCAGACACCCCAAAAAATATGTCAGCACCCTCCATTGCTTCAGCAAGCGTGCGCTTATCGGTTCGAACAGCATGAACCGACTTCCATTGATTCATTCCTTCTTCACGCCCTTCATAGACAACACCCTTCGTATCACATAATATGATATTTTCAGGTCGAAATCCCATTGCCTTAATCAATTCAATACATGCAATTCCCGCAGAACCAGCGCCATTACACACCAACCGCGTATTTTGCATATCCCGCCCCGTTAAATGCAAAGCATTCAACACACCAGCAGCAACAATAATTGCTGTACCATGTTGATCATCATGAAAAACAGGAATCTTCATGATCTCGCGTAAGCGCCTTTCAATAATAAAGCACTCGGGTGCTTTAATATCTTCCAAATTGATACCGCCAAAAGAAGGCTCTAAATAACGCACTAAATTGATAAAATTTTCTGTATCATTCGTATCAATTTCTAAATCGATTGAATCAATATCTGCAAAGCGCTTAAAAAGGACAGCTTTGCCTTCCATCACTGGCTTAGATGCAAGTGCACCCAAATTGCCTAAACCCAAAATAGCTGTTCCATTGGATATAACAGCCACAAGATTGCCCTTTGCTGTGTAGTCATAAGCCAACACTGGATCTTGAGCAATGGCTTTCACCGGAACAGCAACACCTGGAGAATAAGCAAGTGATAAATCATGCTGTGTTGCCATGGATTTTGTTGCAACAATTTCAAGCTTGCCAGGACGACCTCGCCTATGAAAATCAAGGGCTTCTCGCTCACTAGCACTATCAATTATTTGAGGTACTTTTTGATCCTGTTCAATTTTTTTCATTTCACTCAATTGTCTCCAAAAACGGTGTAAATTCTACCCTATAGTGTATATTACTGCCCGATTTTAAAATTTGATTCATATATCAAAAATCGCTATGCTTAACGAATAGATCTGGTTATACGTTTCAATTTAGAGATAATAAAGACAGACGTTGAAGTAAACAAAAAAGGATGTCAAAGACTCGTTTGAAGGAGACGGGCGCGTAAAAATGGATAAGAAAATCAACCACAAAAATAATTTAATTCCACAGCCTGATTCTTCATCTGCTCCCCACCAACAACGCCCCACACCTATGATGGAGCAATATATAGAGATCAAAGCAATGAACAATGATTCTCTGCTCTTTTACCGAATGGGTGATTTCTATGAATTGTTTTTTAATGATGCCATTGAAGCGGCTCAAGCTTTAGGAATCACACTCACAACACGTGGCAAACATTTGGGTGAAGATATTCCTATGTGTGGAGTCCCTGTTCATGCTGCTGATGATTATTTACAAAAACTTATTGCACGCGGTTATCGCGTTGCTGTTTGTGAACAAACAGAAGATCCAGCAGAAGCAAAAAAACGTGGATCAAAAGCAATCGTTCAGCGTGATGTCATCCGCCTTGTGACACCTGGCACAATAACAGAAGAAAAACTCCTTGATCCAACACGTGCAAATTATCTCATGACACTTGCACGCATCAAAACCAGCGACGGAGAGGAATTTTCCCTTTCCTGGATTGATATCTCAACAGGCGTATTTCGTGTAGCAGAAAGCCACTCTGAAAGGCTTTTAGCAGACATTATGCGTGTAGACCCACAAGAAATCATTGTGGCGGATTCTTTTTTTCATGATAAAACCCACAAGCCACTTTTTAATGTTTTAGACCGCATTATTTCACCTCAACCTGCTAATATTTTTGATACAATCACTGCTGAACGTGATATTTGCGGTTATTTTAAACTCTCAACCCTTGAAGGTGTTGCTGATTATTCACGCTCAGAACTTTCTGCAATTGCTGCTGCCATTCGCTATATCGAAAAAACACAAATCACACACCGCCCACCTCTCATGCGCCCTGAACGCCAAAATGAAAATGCGACCCTTTTCATTGATGCCGCAACAAGACAAAGTCTTGAGCTTGTTCGAACCACATCAGGACAGCGCGATGGAAGCCTCCTCAAAGCTATTGATCGTACCATAACGGGAGGTGGATCACGTCTTCTTGTTGATCGCCTCATCGCGCCTCTCACCACACCCTCAGTTATTGATCATCGCCTTGATTCAATTGACTTTTTTTTAAAAAATCCCTCTCTTGCAGAAGCGATAAAACTCATTTTAAAAAGGGGCCCCGATATGCCCCGCGCAGTTTCACGTTTGGCTCTTGGACGTGGAGGTCCTCGTGATATGGCGGCAATTCAACGCGGCTTTGACATCATTCATGAACTTCATCAACTTCTTAACAATGAATTACTTCCTCAAGAAATAAGTGATGTACAGCAGGTTTTCTCACATTTGCCTACTGCTTTACATTGTCATTTAGAGCAAGCATTGGCGGATGATCTTCCATTGCTTAAACGTGATGGTGGTTTTATTCGCCCTCAATATCATCAAGAACTCGATGAAATGCGTGCTTTACGTGATGAATCTCGCCGTATTATTGCTGAACTCCAAGCACAATATTCTCAAGAAACAGATATTAAGGCGCTTAAAATCAAACATAATAATATTCTAGGCTACTTTATTGAAGTCACCAATATACAAGCCTCAGCACTTATAAATAGTCCACAAGTCAAAGCCCGCTTCATTCACCGCCAAACAATGGCAAATGCTATGCGCTTTACCACAACAGAACTTGCCGACCTTGAAAGCCGTATTGCCCATGCTGCCAACCATGCCATGATGCTTGAACTGGAAATCTTTGATACTCTTGTTCATGAAATTACCGAACAAGTTGATTTCATTCGTAAAGCAGCTGAAGCGCTTGCTATTTTAGATGTATCAGTGGCATTAGCACAACTTGCTGAAGAACAAGAATATTGTCGTCCTAAAGTTGATCAATCTCTTACTTTTCATATCACCGCAGGACGTCATCCTGTCGTAGAACAAGCATTACGCAAACAAGCAGCAGAACCTTTTGTTGCCAATAACTGCGATCTCTCTATACAAGAAAATCATCAATATGCAGCCATTTGGCTTTTGACAGGTCCCAATATGGGGGGAAAATCAACTTTTTTACGGCAAAATGCTCTCATTGCTATTATGGCACAAATGGGCTCCTTTGTTCCGGCAACTTCGGCCCATATCGGCGTTGTTGATCGCTTATTTAGTCGTGTTGGTGCGTCCGATGATCTTGCACGGGGGCGCTCAACTTTTATGATGGAAATGGTTGAAACAGCAACGATTCTGAATCATGCAAGTAACCACTCCCTTGTTATTCTTGATGAAATTGGACGAGGAACCTCCACCTTTGATGGACTTTCAATCGCCTGGGCCGCTGTTGAATATCTTCATGAAGTTAATCGTTGTCGTGCAATTCTTGCGACACATTTTCATGAAATGACCGCACTGACCGAAAAACTTAACCGCCTTCATAATGTAACAATGAAAGTCAAAAATTGGGATGGTGATGTTGTTTTTCTTCACGAAGTTACACCAGGAGCTGCAGACCGCTCTTACGGTGTACAAGTTGCAAAACTTGCTGGACTTCCCAAAGCAGTTATTACACGTGCTACAGATGTTCTCCATCAATTAGAACAAGGTGAAATGGCTGGAAAAGGCAATAAATTAATTGATGACTTACCACTCTTTTCCCTTAAAGTAGAAGCGCCCGTAAATAAAAAAACACAAAAGCATTGCGCACTTCATGAAGCTTTAGAAAACATCCACCCTGATGAACTTTCCCCTAAAGAGGCGTTAGAAGCACTTTATCGCCTCAAACAACTAGAAAAAACAAAGCCCTTTAAATGAAAAAGGGCGCTCTTTTTTTATTATTCCCACCCACAGTGATTATTCATTGCACTATCAAAGCTTCTCTTAAAAAGGGCTCTAGATATAGCTCTTCTCGTCTTGCATTCAACTTTTGAGCAATGAAAAACCCGTGACATAGCCGGCAATCTTGTTTCATCTCACAATATGTTTTTACATCTTTACACAGTATGTCTTTAAAAGCATAAAAATTAATACCAATAAGGCAAATAGAGAACCTTTCCTGAAACCAATTATTTGTTTTTATACAAAAAAGAAACTTGTCACAGCCAATAATCTTATCATCACACTTTTCTTAAAAAAATAATCCCCTTCAGCCAAACTACTCTCCTCCCACAATGATGAAATCCGAGATGAAATCTGGTTTGCTTTCCTGCGTTGCATTTTTTCATTGCAAACCATTTTCCAAAACATTTTCATTGTAAAACAGCCCCGTAGAGAACTGTCACTTTCCCTGAAAAATGGGGAAATTTCATCAAAAATCAGCACCGTTACACCACTATTTTTATCATAAAGATTATGTATCAGTGTAAGATTTGGCAAATTTCTCACCAGCCTTTTCATTTTCCACAAACTAGCTGCTTCACTCGATCAAATACTACGAACTGCACCCTTTGCAGCAGAAGTTGTGAGTGCTGCATAGGCTTTAAGAGCCTTTGAAACTTTCCGCTTACGCTCTTCAACAGGTTGCCAAGCTGTTTTTCCCTTCTCTTCCATTTTTGCACGACGATGCATCATCTCAACGTCATTGACTAACATTTGAATGGTACGATTAGGAATATCTATTTCTATGATATCACCTTCTTCCACCAAAGCAATTTCTCCTCCTTCCGCAGCTTCTGGAGAAATATGCCCGATAGAAAGCCCTGAAGTTCCCCCTGAAAAACGGCCATCTGTGATAAGTGCACAAGCCTTTCCCAATCCTTTGGATTTAAGATAGCTTGTTGGATAGAGCATTTCTTGCATGCCAGGTCCACCGCGGGGACCTTCATAACGGATTAAAACAATATCACCTGATTTAATTTTATTGGATAAGATCGCTAAAACCGCAGAATCTTGGCTTTCAAAAATTCTCGCAGGACCTTTAAAAGTTAAAATTGATTGATCAACACCTGCTGTTTTCACAATACAGCCATCTTTCGCAAGATTTCCATACAAAACAGCCAATCCTCCATCTTTCGAATATGCATGTTTGCTATCACGAATCACACCCTTTTCACGATCAAGATCAAGGGTTTCATAGCGACGAAATTGGCTAAAGGCTGTTTGTGTTGAAACCCCGCCTGGCGCAGCACGATAAAATTCATGAACTGTTGATTCATGGGTTTGTTTCACGTCCCAGTGATTAAGAGCTTCTTTCATCGTTTTTGCGTGAACTGTATAAGTGGATGTATCAATGAGCCCCGCTGAATTCAATTCACCTAGAATCCCCATAATACCACCTGCCCGATGCACATCTTCCATATGCACATTCGCAACAGACGGTGCGACCTTACACAAAACAGGAACACGGCGCGAAAGGCGGTCAATATCCGTCATGGTAAAATCCACCTCACCCTCTTGCGCAGCCGCTAAAAGATGCAACACAGTATTGGTTGATCCTCCCATGGCGATATCCACCGTCATGGCATTTTCAAAAGCTTTGCGTGAAGCAATAGAACGCGGTAAAACTGTCTTATCATCTTCTTCATAATAACGTTTAACCAATGTCACGATCTGTCGTCCAGCTTTTTCAAAAAGAACTCGACGATCCGCATGGGTTGCGAGCATGGACCCATTTCCTGGAAGAGCAAGCCCTAAGGCTTCAGTCAAACAATTCATAGAATTCGCCGTAAACATTCCTGAACATGAACCACATGTTGGACAAGCAGCACGCTCTATTTCAGCAACTTCTTCTTCTGAGTTCTCATCAGACGCTGCAGCAACCATTGCATCAACCAAGTCAATAGTCAGATCTTTATCTTTCCATCTAATCTTACCGGCTTCCATAGGACCGCCTGAAACAAAGATTGTTGGAATATTCAAACGTAACGCAGCCATTAACATGCCAGGTGTAATTTTGTCACAATTAGAAATGCAGACAAGTGCATCAGCACAATGCGCATTGACCATATATTCAACAGAATCAGCAATAATTTCACGTGAAGGCAAAGAATAAAGCATTCCATCATGTCCCATTGCGATTCCATCATCCACAGCAATCGTGTTAAATTCTTTCGCAACCCCACCAGAAGAAACTATTTCTTGTGCGACCAATTGTCCAAGATCTTTTAAATGAACATGTCCTGGTACAAATTGTGTGAAAGAATTTGCAATGGCAATAATGGGTTTGCCAAAATCAGTATCTTTCATCCCTGTTGCACGCCAAAGACCACGGGCTCCTGCCATATTGCGCCCATGAGTCGATGTTCTTGAACGGTAAGAAGGCATTATTTTTTTCCCCTCAAATATTCCATTTTTTCTGTTGTGCTGCAATAACGCCCTAAAAACAAGAGCTCATGCATTAAAATAAGAAAAAGGCATCTCTTGAAACAATTAAATCACAAAAATCTGAAAATCTCTATAAGCAACATTCGACAGCTACTTTTCGTCACCCAAGAAACTTCCTTCATAACCAAATCATTTTTTTTCACGCAATGTTCTCTGAACCATTTATGGAATCGATAATAACGACTTCTTAACATTGAGATTTAAAGAAGATGAGAACAAGCGTTCACTGAGCTTATAGAAATCCTAGCTGGACACTTTAATCATATGAAGATAATCCTCATCAGTAATACCTCTTCATCCCAATCCTTTTTTATCCTTTTGTTGCATTGATTTATTTTTACTGCTTTAGAAAACCTCTAACATCGTGATCAAGCTAGAAAGCTTAAGATCCATGCTTTTTTTACTTTAAACGCGATATCATGCATTCACAATTTGTTTTCTTTGTCTCTCAGGTACTCTATTTGAACGCGAGCAACGGTATTGAGAGCATCGATCATAGAAGCAATATCACCTATTTTGAATGTTTTATTGAAAAATATGTATTGTTCCTAAGCTGTTTCACAAGCCAGCACCATCATTCACTTTACCAGCGCATGGGTGTTGCAACAACCCTTGCATGAAAGCGATTCATAAGAGGCATTTTTTCTCTTTTCCTCGCTAACTTTATCCACATACCAATCCCACTTATGGTGTAAAGCCAAGTGAATAAAATTGATTCAACATAAAATGGTTTGAGATGAGAAAATCTTACAATATTCGAGATTGTTTCTCAAAGTGAGAGACGACGAAAAAACATTATTAATCAATATGTTACTACAATATACTGCTCTAAATTCAATGAGGTTGCTTTTATTCCTGCACATCTCTTCTGCATGAAATGAACATATTGATTTCTCTCGATAAATAATTATCCATGTTATAGTGAAAACTCCAAAGATCGTAAGGCTTTCTCACTTCAAACCTTCTTTTATGACGAATCAATCAAGAGCATTCCTTTGCACATCAAAAAATAGGTATGGGAATAAAATTGCATGAGATAAAGAGAAAAATGTTTTTTATACACCGTGATAAATGCAGAAATTGTTGTAACACTCGGAAAGTGAGAAAATAAATTAGGCGCTAGAAATGAGAAAAATAGCATCAGCTTGTACTTTGCAATCAAAATGGTGACGCACGATTTTACATTATTTTCTTCACAGTTGTGTTGCAAAATAAACTTTTTGCGGAATGAAAGATATTTTTTAAAAAACGACACGGCATAAGGCATATTAAAAAGCGATATGGATGAGCAACATAACAATATTTTCTGCTTTGTGCAGCGGCGTGCCCCTCTTTAAAGAACGTGACAATAAAAAGTGGCTAACCTTTACATCATAAACAGCCCACAATTCATTTACAATATATTGATTTATAATGATAAATATTTTTTATATATCTTGAATCACCAACCAAAAATACCCGTAAGATTCTCTTATTTCAAACTTCTCTCTGTTGAATCAATTTTATTCACTTGGCTTCACACTATCAGTGGGGGTGGCGTATGGATAAAAATTATAGAAGAAAGGAGAAAAAAACCATTCATGAACTGCCTTTATGCAAAAGCTGTTGCAATCTCATGAGGCGAGTAAATTATACTTTATGCGTTGGTAAATATACCATGAGTGGATAAAAAAAATGATAGTACCAGCTTATCCCTTTATCGGCGTGAATATGGTGATGCGCAGTGAATTTATCGTTATACAATTCACTAAAACACCACCGCGAAATGGGCTTAATGGCTCTAAGAGATATCTCTTTAAAATAAGCCCGTGAACATGCAACAGGGGGCGTTCTATTTTACGTGAGAGTTGTGACTCCATTAAAGAACGTGAAAAACAAAAATGTGAGGCAATGGGTAATCTCTATGATCCCTAAAACTTTGCTTGAGAGACTTTTGAAAATCATAAAGCCGAATTAAAGGATGATGGTAAAGCTAGAGATTGGTTTTCGCCTTTACAACTTCATGTCCTCTCCAAATGAGGCTGTATTCCCATTGCATGTATTCCATATGCATTACAAAATATTGCCCGCTGCTTTCTCATTCGTTGCAGATAAAGCCTATAAATACATAAAAATGCATAGCAGATCATTGTAAACCAACGCACTGTGAAATCACTAAGATGAGAAAAATGACTGCTGAAGCAATTACTGCGAAGAACAAAACGTTTTTGGTTTTTACACAGTCGATATTTTATCTTGAAAAATCATCCTTTTGGTGGAGCTAAGCGGGATCGAACCGCTGACCTCTTGCATGCCATGCAAGCGCTCTCCCAGCTGAGCTATAGCCCCACATAAAGAAAATATCTTCTCTTAAAAAGTAAGATAATCTTAGAAAAATTTCTTAAAACGAGAAAATCCGAAGATCAAGAAGAATTTGTATTTTACAAAAAAGAACACTTTTTCGTTTCTTTTTTAAGAATCATCATCGTTAGAAACACCACCACCTCCGAGAATATCAGAAACATCATCATCATCTTCTTCTTCATCATGAGATAAAAAGGTATCATCATCACCCAGATCAACATCACCATCTTCTAAGTCAGGAAGATCATCATCTTTAGAATCATCCCCATCCTCTTCAAGAAGCATGAAAGCTGATTTTTCAAGCGCTGTATCAAGCTCTTCAGCATCAATATCTTCTTCACCATTTGCTTCAGCTGCTGCAACTTCAAAATAAGAACGTGGATAAGAAATTCCTGTATAAGGCGACACAATAGGGTCGCGGTTAAGGTCATAAAATTTCTTTCCCGTTTCTGGATCAACACGTTTAGTTCCAAGTTCTTGTTTTGCCATGAAGCGTGCCTCTTTAGTTAACTATAATTCCAACAAAAAATGAATTTCATGGTGCTTAATCAAAAAATAGTGTCTTTGTCAAAGATAAATATATCATAAACAATGGATTTCCTCATGACGCCCTCCAAAGCATGTGTTAAAGAATGCTTCATTTAATAACAATGTACGAGAGAATTAAATAGAACTTCCATGCAAAAAACAATTCCCATAACCGCCTATAAGTCTACCAGTCTTTCTGGAAGAATTAAAATCCCAGGAGATAAATCCATTTCCCATCGATCTCTTATATTAGGGGGATTAGCAAGCGGTAAAACATATATTCATGGACTGCTTGAAAGTGATGATGTTTTCAAGACAGCAGCTGCTATGCAAGCTATGGGAGCCCATATTTATAAAGAAAATAATCTCTGGATTGTTCATGGAACCGGAAATGGTTGCCTTTTAGCAGCACAAAATCCTTTAGATTTTGGCAATGCTGGAACAGGTGCCCGCCTGATCATGGGAATGGTTGGTCCTTATCATATGAAAACGACCTTTATTGGTGATGCTTCTCTCTCTAAACGCCCAATGGGACGTATCCTCGAACCATTGCGGTTAATGGGTGTTGAAGTTGAAGCAACACGTGGCGACCTTCTCCCTTTGACACTTTATGGCCCCAAAATGGCTAACCCAATTTGCTACCGTACTCCCATGGCTTCTGCTCAGGTTAAATCAGCAATCCTGCTTGCCGGACTCAATACAGCCGGCATGACAACGGTTGTTGAACCCATTCCCACGCGAGATCATACAGAAAAAATGTTACAAGCGTTTGGCGCTCAACTTGAAATAGAAACAGACGCAAAAGGAACACGTTTTATTCATCTCCATGGTCAACCGCACCTGACCGGACAAACTCTTGATATTCCAGGCGACCCCTCTTCTGCTGCTTTTCCACTTATTGCTGCCCTTCTCGTGGAAGATTCTGACATCACCATTGAAAATGTTCTCATAAACCCTTCTCGAATGGGGCTTATCGAAACATTATGGGAAATGGGAGCCAAAATTACACTTTTCAATCAATGTCAAACAGGTGGAGAAACTGTTGCTGACCTGCGGGTACAATCATCAACACTAAAAGGTGTCACAGTCCCCAAAGAACGCGCCCCCTCAATGATTGATGAATATCCCGCTTTAGCGGTCGCTGCAGCCTTTGCTGAAGGCAAAACAGTTATGCTCGGAATTGAAGAATTGCGCGTTAAAGAATCAGACCGACTCTCTGCACTTGCTCAAGGGCTCAAAGTCAATCATGTAGAATGTGAAGCGGGACAAGACTTTCTTATTGTTCATGGAAAAAGCTCTACAAAAGGATTGGGAGGTGGAAATGTCATTACACATCTTGACCATCGAATTGCCATGTGTTTTCTCGTCTTTGGATTGGTCTCAGAAAAACCTGTTACCATTGATGATAAACGAATGATCGCCACAAGCTTTCCAGAATTTATCCCTTTTGTACAACAACTTGGGGGGAAAATCTCTTGAAACCTTTTGTGATTGCCATTGACGGACCAGCCGCCTCGGGAAAAGGAACATTAGCGCGAAAAATTGCTGCGCATTATCATCTTCGTCATCTTGATACTGGTCTTACTTATCGCGGTGTAGCGCATGCGCTTTTACAAAAAAAATGGGCTCTCAATGATGAAAAAGAAGCTCTTGCTTGTGCCACAGAACTTGATTTTGATACTTTAAATCCAATTCTCCTCTCTTCCCATGAACTGGGCGAAGCCGCTTCAAAAATAGCAGTTATGCCTACTGTACGTAAAGTTCTTGTCACTAAGCAACGTAACTTTGCAAAAATTTTGCCTGGCAGTGTGCTTGACGGTCGCGATATTGGCACGATTGTCTGCCCTGAGGCCGATATTAAATTTTATGTTCTTGCGAATGTTCAAACGCGCGCAAAACGCCGTTATCAAGAAATTTTAGAAAAAGGTGCTCAAGCTGATTATCATGAAATCCTAACGCAACTTGAACAACGTGACAATCGCGATATAACCCGCAAACAAAGCCCACTAAAACCTGCCCAAAACGCCCACTTGCTTGATACGTCAGAATTGAGTATAGAAGCAACATTCGCAATTGCATGCACTTTTATTGATCCAATCATAAAAGAGCGTATAATTGGATAAAGTCGTTAAGGTGATTTCCGGCTGAGCGCTGATTTTTCTTCCTGTATTAAGGAAAAAGGCAGGAAGTTACCGTGTGTTAACACTAACCTAGCGCTTATACCTTTATACAAGGTATGTATCAGGAGTTCTTATGTCACAATACAATCCCACAACAGCGGATTTCGAAGCTCTTCTCATGGAATCCTTCCAAACCAATAACCTTAATGAAGGATCCGTTGTTAAAGGCCGTATCATTGCCATTGAAAAAGACATGGCCATTATTGATGCCGGACTTAAAGTCGAAGGACGCATTCCACTTAAGGAATTTGGAGCTAAAGGAAAAGATGGTTCCTTGCAAGTTGGAAATGAGGTTGAAGTTTATATTGAGCGCATTGAAAATGCGATGGGAGAAGCTGTTCTCTCGCGTGAGAAAGCACGCCGTGAAGAAAGCTGGATCCGTTTGGAAGAAAAATTCAATGCCGGTGTGCGCGTTGAGGGAATTATCTTTAGCCAAGTAAAAGGTGGTTTTACAGTCGATCTCGATGGTGCTGTTGCTTTTTTGCCTCGCAGCCAAGTTGATATTCGCCCTATTCGCGATGTTTCACCTCTCATGCACAATCCACAATCCTTTGAGATTTTAAAAATGGATCGTCGCCGTGGAAATATCGTTGTTTCACGTCGTACGGTCTTAGAGGAAAGCCGTGCCGAACAACGCTCAGAAATCGTACAAAATCTTGAAGAAAACCAAATTGTTGAAGGTGTTGTTAAAAACATTAC
Organism: Bartonella rattaustraliani AUST/NH4; assembly: GCF_000312565.1. Lineage (GTDB taxonomy): Bacteria > Pseudomonadota > Alphaproteobacteria > Rhizobiales > Rhizobiaceae > Bartonella > Bartonella rattaustraliani. The sequence goes on along the minus strand of NZ_CALW02000031.1, from coordinate 209,590 downwards.
TGATTATGGTGCCTTTGTTGATCTTGGTGGAATTGATGGACTCTTGCACGTCACAGATATGGCTTGGCGACGTGTGAATCATCCATCTGAAGTCCTTACAATTGGCCAAACGATTAAAGTTCAAATCATTCGCATCAATCAAGATACACACCGTATCTCTCTTGGTATGAAACAGCTTGAAAGTGATCCGTGGGAAAGCATCAGCGTTCGATATCCGATTGGTAAAAAAATTACCGGATCTGTTACCAATATCACTGATTACGGTGGTTTTGTTGAAATTGAACCAGGAATTGAAGGACTCATTCACGTTTCCGAAATGAGTTGGACGAAGAAAAATGTCCATCCAGGAAAAATCCTCTCTACATCACAAGAAGTAGAAGTGGTTGTTCTTGAAATTGACCCCTCTAAACGGCGTATTTCCCTTGGCTTAAAGCAAACATTTGAAAATCCATGGGTTGCTTTTGCTAATAAATTTCCTGTTAATTCACAAATCGAAGGAGAGGTTAAAAACAAAACAGAATTTGGTCTCTTCATTGGGCTTGAAGGCGATGTTGACGGTATGGTTCACCTCTCCGATCTTGATTGGAACCGCCCTGGTGAACAAGTCATTGATACCTATAATAAAGGTGATATCGTTAAAGCTGTGGTCCTTGATGTTGACATTGAAAAAGAACGTATCTCTCTTGGAATTAAACAACTTTCTAGTGATAAAGTTAGAGAAGCAGCAACCTCTGGTGAACTTCGCAAAGGTGCTGTTGTAACATGTGAAGTTGTCGCTGTGAATGATAATGACATTGAAGTCAAATTGATTGACCACAATCTTGAAACAACCATTCGCCGTGCTGACTTAGCACGTGATCGTGATGAGCAACGTCCTGAACGCTTCGCAATTGGTCAAAAGGTTGATGCCCGCATTACTGCTTTTGATAAGAAAACACGTAAACTTTCAGTGTCTATAAAAGCTTTAGAAATTGCAGAAGAAAAAGAAGCTGTTGCACAATATGGTTCTACAGACTCAGGTGCTTCTCTTGGTGATATTCTTGGTGCAGCCTTGAAAAAACAAGAACAAGAATAAGTGTAAATTGTTAGAATAAACACTAAAATTGAGGTCGCTTCTTTCTTGAGCGACCTTTTTTATGTTTTAAAGTGATTGCCTATTTTTTCTTCAAACAACTTTTCAAAAAGTAGCAATATTCCCCCAATAAAAACAAAAAATTTATTTTTTCCTATGAACTGCCCATGAATTAAGATAAGCTCTTCATAGTCTCTTAAATTATAAAGATACTATGGAATAAAATAACAAGAGAATTATTACGGTACTCATAACATCATTTATATGGCACTCACAACATCATTTATAAAGTATTTTTTTTCTAGAAAAATAGCAATTCCCTTTCTTACTGAACCTACCTTTCCTATTCGTTCAACTTATAAATCACAGAATGAATTCTACAAATTAGGCTATGATATAGCCTCAAGCAAAAACATCCTCCTTCCTGAATATAAAGGAGAGCAAGACTTTCATAAACGATTGAGTGAAAGTGCTCAATTTATTCTTCATGTTTTTCATGTCTGCAATGCCGCGGCTCAAAATGATGAAACGATTTCACCATCTGCTCAATGGCTTATTGATAATCATTATACCATTGATAAAACGATACAACAGCTACGGCGTAATTTATCCAAAGCCTTCATAAAGAAACTTCCTCTTTATCAACAAAAGGAAGGAATACCACGTATCTTTGCTTTAGCTTGGCTTTATATTGCGTATACAGATAGTAGGTTTTCACAAAAAACACTCACAGCGATGATCAATGGATTTCAAGAAGTTTGTGTCTTGAAAATTGGTGAGTTATGGGCTCTTCCTTCTGTCATACAAATGCTTTTAATTGAAAATGTCTATCGTCTTTCACTGCGGATTGAACAAAGACGGCATATGCGCATTCTCGCTTACCAAGCCGCTGATATAATTTCTCGCACCGATAATGAAACAAAATTACATGCTCTTTTTACTCAGTTTGAGCCTTTCACTGTTGATACAACCTTTTCAGCACGTTTATTTTATCGTCTACGTGGTGCATCTGTTTCAACCGCGGCATTAACTTGGCTTGAAAAGCAATTACAGAAACGAGACTGTAATTTAGAAACTGTCACAGCCAATGAACATGACCGCCAAGCCGCAGATGGCACAACTATGGGCAATATTATCCGTGCCTTTAACGTTATTGAAGATGTTGATTGGACGGTGTGGTTTGAAACAGTAAGCTCTGTAGACTCTATTTTACGTGAAAATAGTGATTTTTCCAAAATTGATTCTCATTCCCGCAATATCTATCGACAAGTGATTGAAAAAATTGCACGCTTTTCACCTTTCAATGAAGTAGAGATTGCGCAAAAAGCTATAGAAATGGCACACTCTTCCTCTAAAGAAAGCCCTCATCATAAAAAATCCTCTGTTGGGTGGTATCTTGTCGACGAAGGACGTAATGCTTTTGAAAAAGCCTGTTATTACAATCCACCTCTTTTCACAAAATGGGCAAAAGCTCTTTTTTGTTCAAAGATAAGAATTATCGCAATTCCTGTTTCTCTGTTAACACTTGTTTTTCTGCTTGCAGTTTATGCTCTTTTACGGACAAGCAGTATCACACCATGGATGCTTATTCTTTTCACCGCATTAGCGCTTTTTCCTGCTATGGAGGTTGCTTTTGCCTTCTTTAACACAGTTGTTTCATGGCTTATTCCATCAAAACAGCTCATTGGTTATGAATATAAAGAGGGTATTCCTAAACAGGCACGTACAATGGTTGTTGTGCCGACTTTAATCACATCACGCGATGATATTGATGAGCAAGTGCGCAATCTTGAAATCCATTATCTTTCTAATCCCAAAGGTGCTATTCATTTTGCCCTCATTACGGATTGGGTCGATGCCCCCTTGAGAGAAACGCAAGATGATCTTGATCTGTTGCATTATGCGCAAGGGTGTATTGATAAACTTAACCGCCGGTATCATCGTGATGATATCCCTCTTTTTTTCCTTTTACACCGTCAGCGTCTTTATAATGCAAACGAAAAATGCTGGATGGGATGGGAAAGAAAGCGTGGCAAACTTCACGAACTCAATCTGTTATTAAGAGGCGATAAAAATACAAGTTTTTACCCGACAAATCCACATCTTCCCATGGATTGTCGTTTTGTTATGACTCTTGATTCAGATACAAAGCTTACCCCTGATAGTGTTACAAAACTCGTTGGAAAACTTAACCACCCACTCAACCACCCCATTTTCGATCCACAAAATGAGAAAGTTGTAAAAGGCTACAGCATTTTGCAACCCCGTATCACACCTTCTCTTACAACAGAAAAAGAAACTTCAATTCTGCAACGCGTTTTTTCTACCGATCGTGGCATTGATCCTTATGTTTTTGCTGTTTCTAATACGTATCAAGATCTTTTGGGAGAAGGGACTTTCATCGGCAAAGGCCTTTATCATATTGATGCATTTGAACAAGCGCTTAATGGTAAAATTAAAGAAAACACCGTTCTTAGTCATGATCTTTTAGAGGGTGGTTATGCACGCACTGCCTTGATAAGCGATGTAGAAGTCATTGAGGATTATCCTATAGCTTATAATGTTGATGTTGCGCGTCATCATCGTTGGGTACGCGGTGACTGGCAGCTCTTGCCTTATCTCTTCTCACGCCATAAAATTAGTTCTACGACACGTTGGAAAATGCAAGATAACCTGCGTCGTTCTCTCACACCACTTATGTGGTTGATTGCAGCAATTGCAGGGTGGTTTCTTTTAACGTTACCAATAGCAATCATCTGGCAAATATTCTTGCTGTTTAGTCTTTTTGTCTCACCCATTTTAGGTGTATTACAAACCCTTATTCCATCCAGTCATGATTATTCTTTGCGCGAAAAAATCCCATTAATTGCGCACAAAATAACCACCGTAGTAGCGGATATCTTCCTCAAAACGACATTTCTTGCCCATTCCGCTTATTTTATGACTGAAGCGATTATACGCACACTCTATCGCCTGATGATTTCAAAACAACACCTCCTTGAATGGAAAACTTCCGCGGCAACAAAGGCAATTCCCAATAGTTTAAGATTCTATATTCTTACCATGTGGCCAGCATCACTTATTGGAATTATTGCCTTCACACTGCCTTTATCCTTTCATAGTCTTACGGCCTTTATTGCTTTACCCTTTGGGCTAGCGTGGTTTTTTTCACCCTTGATTGCTTGGATTGTCAGCAAAGCTTCAACATTTGAAGATATGCTTCATCTGTCTTTGGAAGATACAAAAGTACTTCGGTGCATCGCACGACGAACATGGCTTTATTATGCAACCTTTGTTAATGCTGAAAATAACCATTTGCCACCCGATAATTTCCAAGAAGATCCAGAACCTCTTGTTGCGCAACGCACATCCCCTACAAATATTGGAGTTTATCTTCTTTCCGTTATTGCTGCACGTGATTTTGGTTGGATTCATTTTAAAGAGACTCTTACACGCATCGAACACACACTCAAAACACTTACCAAAATGGAAAAATTCCGTGGTCACCTTTATAACTGGTATGAAACGAATACGCTCAAGCCTCTCTTACCGACTTATGTATCAACCGTTGATTCAGGAAATCTTGCAGGGCATTTGGTAACACTCTCCTCAGCCTTAAATGAATGGGCTGAAAAACCTGATATTTTCTTGAAAAGTGATCGAAAAGCCTTATCTGACGTCAATACTATTCTTGAAGAGGTTGTAAAAGAAATTCCAGATACTGAACCTATTTTACGTTCTTTGCGTCAACAAATCGAAGAACACATCACACATTGTCAGCGCTCCATCAATGCTTTTATAGAAAAGCCAGATGCGACCAATTGCTCCATCATAGATATTTCACTTATCGCCCGTGATCTTGTGGATTTAACAGACAAGTTTGATCAAAAAATCCAAACGGCAGAATCTGCTCATGCATTATCCTGGGCAAAATGCCTTGTAGAAACCTGTGAAGTTCACCATCACGATATAACGCATGATTATGACGATGAAAAATTACGCAAAAAACTAAACAGTTTGGCTATGAAAGCACGGCAAATAGCCTTTGATATGCAATTTGACTTTTTAGCACAGCCCGAACGACTTCTCTTGTCCATTGGATATCGTGTTCAAGAAAACAAACTCGATGAAAATTGTTACGACCTCCTTGCTTCAGAAGCACGCCTTGCAACTCTTTTTGCTATAGCAAAAGGAGATATAAAAGTGAAATATTGGTTTCACCTTGGTCGACTTCTCGTTCCTATTGGTTGGAAAGGTGCTCTCTTATCATGGTCTGGCTCCATGTTCGAATATCTTATGCCATCCCTTATCATGCGTGAACCATTGGGATCTCTCATGGACCAAACAAATCGGCTGATTATTCGTCACCAAATGGAATATGCTCGTAAACGAGGAGTGCCTTGGGGTATTTCAGAAGCTGCATTTAATGCTCGCGATCACTTAATGAATTATCAATATGCCAATTTTGGCGCCCCAAGCCTCGGACTCCAGCGTGGACTCTCACGTAATACTGTTATTGCCCCCTATGCCAATCTTTTAGCAGCACAATATGTGCCTCACCAAGCTGTCGTCAATTTAAAACGACTGCGTGATCTTGGCGCTCTAGGAACATATGGTTATTACGACTCTGTTGACTTTACTCCTTCGCGTGTGAAAATGGGAGAAAAATACGCTGTTGTGCGCAATTTTTATGCACATCATCATGGTATGTCTCTTCTTGCTGTCGACAATGTTGTTTTTCAAGGGCGGATGCGTGATCGTTTTCACCGTGATCCAGTCATTGAATCCGTACAATTGCTCTTACAGGAAAAAGCCCCACATCAAATTCCTATTATTCATACCAAAACCATTAATTCCAGAGGTTATCATTCTCGAGAATGGGATAATGTTCCTGTACGCATGATTACAAATCCGCTTCGCAAACCACGTGCCACTTTGCTCCTATCCAATGGCTTTTATTCTACACTGCTAACAGCAAACGGATCTGGATACAGCCGTTGGCACAACTATGCCATTACCCGCTTTATACCTGATGTAACAGAAGATCAACAAGGCACTTTATTCTTCCTACGTGATACGCATAATGGACATTGGTGGTCTGCAACTGGAGAGCCAACACGCATTCTCGAAGAAGAGACAACCTGTATTTTTACAGATGAGAAAGCTGAATATATAAAAACGGTTGATGGCATAAAATCAACACTTGAGTGTCTTATTACATCTGAAGGGTGCGGTGAAGGCAGACGTCTTCAACTTATGAATACAACAAACAAAGACCGCCTCATTGAAGTGACTTCTTATGGTGAATTGGCGCTCGCAACCATGGATAATGACAGTGCACATCCTGTTTTTTCTCGCATGTTTATAGAAACAGAAATCGCTGAAGAAAGAAAAACAATTTTTGCCACGAGACGGAAACGTTCTCCCAAGGACCCTGAAATCTGTATTGCCCATTTTGTTGCTGATCTCACAGGATCTCTCCAAGAAACAGAAGCGGAAACTGATCGGTCCTTGTTTATTGGTCGTGGGCGATCCATTCATCAACCAGCTGCATTTGACAAAAATGCGCGCTTTAGCAACAGTCAGGGCTGTGTTCTAGATCCGATTATCTCACTGCGGTGCCGTGTCAAAATTCCAGCACATGAAAAAGTTGAACTCATTTTTTGGACTTTTGCCGCACATACAAAAGAAACACTGCGTCATCATATTCAACATTATCGACAACCCAACATATTTCAGCAAGAACTTTCAATGGCATGGACGCGTTCACAAGTCTCATTGTACCAAAACGGTATTGATCTTAAAGCAGCGATTACTTTTCAAAAATATGCAACACCGCTTCTTTATCCTGACAAAACATGGCGTCTTCCTTCCGCAATATTGGCCAAAACTCTTGGAAAGCAATCTGATCTCTGGCCAATGTCCATTTCAGGAGACATTCCTATCCTTCTTCTTCGATTAGATAATGAAGGAGGCATCACTGTACTGCGTGAACTGCTTAAAGCGCATGAATATTGGCGTATGCGTGGGCTTATCGTTGATTTGGTCATTCTTAATGAACAAACATTTTCCTACATACAAAACACACAACGCAACATTGAATGGGTCTGTGAATCTTACCGCCACCACACTCATGAAACAAACAAACACCAACATATTTTCACGCTTCAGCGTAATCAGATAAGTGAACAAAGTTTTAAGACGCTTCTCGCAGCAGCCCGCATTATCCTCCATGCTCAAAATGGCTCTTTATCTGAACAACTTAAAGAGCTTGAAGAGAATAGATTTGAGTCAGCAATTGATAATCGTTATCAAGAATCTCGCTCTAAAATAAATGATGAAAGGCCTTATAAAGGAAGACTAGAGGCAACTCAAACCAAACAAAGCCTTTTTGCTTCCATTGGTCTTACCAGTCAACAAAAACCATCTCCTCTCTTCGTGAATGGAGACGATCTACGATATTGGAATGGTTATGGCGGATTTAATCAACACAACGCTTATGTAATACGTCTTCACGGAAACAACACGACACCACATCCATGGATTAATGTTGTTGCGAACAAAAACTTTGGCTTCCATGTCTCTGCTGAAGGAGCACTTTTTACCTGGGCAAACAATAGCCGCGATTACCAATTAACTCCTTGGAGTAACGATCCTGTTTCTAACCGTCCAGGAGAAGCACTTTATCTTGTGGACCGCTTGTCTTTAAAATGCTTCTCCCCCGTTTCTGCCGTTGAATGTGACGAAAATGTTGTTTATGAAGCTTGCCATGATTTTGGATTTTCAACCTTTAAATCCACACATTCAGAAATTGCTCTAGAGCTTACCCATACGCTTGATCAAGAAAAACCTGTTCGTTTTTCGCGTCTTATCCTTAAAAATGAGGGAAAAAAATCACGCAGTTTGCGCCTTTATTATTACGTTGAATGGATTTTAGGCAATATACGCACAAAATATGCCCCCTTTATATTGCCCTCTTATGATTCTAACCGTGGTGCACATTTTATTCAAAATCCTTATCACATCGAAAAATCTCAACAAGTCACATTTTTAGCAGCCTCTGAAATGCCAACCAGTACGACAGCTGATCGTACCGAGTTTATTGGTTTAACAGGAACGGTGATACATCCACACGCTATCCGCAAAGCTGGTACCCTTTCAAATACAGTTGAAGCTGGAGGTGATCCTTGTTCAGCATTTACCTATGATATTGATCTGTTGCCCGGACAAACGAAGGAGATCATTTTCTATCTCGGCAGTGCTGAAAACAGACAGGACGCTGAAAACCTCTTAGATCAGGTGCGTAAATGTAATTTTGAAACTCTTCTCACACAACAAAAACAACAATGGAATGATTTTGTTTCCCCATTTCAAGTAAAAACACCCGATCCCTCTTTTGATCTTATGGTCAATCATTGGCTCCCTTATCAAACCTATGCTTGCCGTATGATGGCGCGTGCCGCTTTTTATCAAGCGAGTGGCGCATTTGGCTTCCGTGACCAATTACAAGATAGTTTATCCTTGTTATCACTAAAACCAGAACTGGCACGTGAACAATTATTAAACGCTACAGAACATCAGTTTCTTGAAGGCGATGTACAGCATTGGTGGTTACCTGAGACCAATGCGGGTATTCGCACACGCATTTCTGATGACATTGTCTGGCTTGCCTATGGAACAGCCCTTTATGTCAATACAACTGGCGACTATGCACTTCTTGATACCCCAACCGCTTTTATTGAAGGAGCCTCTCTTACCGCACAACAAAACGAAGCTTACTTTCAACCCACACAGTCATTTCAAAGTGCTACCGTTTATGAGCACTGTGTTTTAGCTCTTGATCTTGCCATTAAACGCTGTGGACCACATGGACTTCCCCTTATTCTTGGCGGGGACTGGAATGATGGCATGAATTTAGTAGGCATTGAAGGAAAAGGAGAAAGTGTTTGGTTAGGATGGTTTCTGGGCACAACACTACAAGCATTTATTTCCCTTGCCCAAAAACGTGGTGATAACAATCATGTAAAAACATGGAGTGCATATCTTGAGCGTTTGAAGAAATCTCTCGAAAAAAACGGCTGGGATGGTGCTTGGTATCGTCGTGGTTATTTTGATGATGGAACGCCCCTTGGCTCTAAAATAAATGATGAATGCCAAATTGATACCATTGCTCAATCTTGGGCTGTTATTTCTCAAATGGCATCTCTCAAACGTCAAAAACAAGCAATGACCTCAATGCTTGAACATCTGTGTGATGAAACAGGCGGTCTTATCCGTCTTTTCTGGCCACCTTTCAATAAAACAACTCTCGAACCCGGTTATATAAAAGGTTATCCTCCAGGAGTTCGAGAAAATGGTGGTCAATACACCCATGGTGCTATTTGGAGCATTTTAGCACTCGCAGAAATGGATGAAAACGATAAAGCCTATGCTTTATTTTCTATGATCAATCCCATTACCCATGGATGTAATCCTGAAATTTATCGTGTTGAACCTTATGTTATGGCAGCAGATATCTATGCTATCGAACCACACCGTGGACAGGGCGGTTGGACATGGTATACAGGCTCAGCAGGTTGGTGTTACCGTGCTGCAACACAAGCCATCCTTGGAATTAAGCGTCAAGATGACCAGTTATTTTTGCATCCACATTTGCCTTCCTCATGGCCAAAATATGAAGCGAAAATGAAATTTCATGATGCTGTTTATACCATTAAAGTACAATGGGGTTCTGAAAATATGCTCAGTGTGAATGGAAAAACATATACCGAAATTCATGCAGGAATAGGGTTACAAAAAACAGGAAAACATGAAATTATACGTACCGTTAAATCTTAACAACGGAAAAGAGAAAAGGTTTTTTTATTCTTGCTCAAAACTTGAGAGTTGTTATAATTCTTCCAGCTCTCATATTGATCGTGTTGATACATAATCATTTAAATTGATACATCATCATTTTAAAGGCTGCGAGACTGAAAGAAAGAGGGTTATGAATCATCCAGATATTGCCAAACGTGTTTATAATCACACTTGGAAACTTGATCCCATTATCCGTTCACTCCTTGATACGGATTTTTATAAACTTCTTATGATACAAATGATTTGGGGACTTTATCCCAATGTCGATGTTACTTTTTCTCTCATAAACCGCACAAAAACAATCCATCTTGCTGATGAAATTGATGAAGGGGAGTTGCGTGCCCAACTTGATCACGCTCTCAGTTTGCGCTTTACGAAAAAAGAAATGATCTGGCTTGCTGGTAATACATTTTATGGACGTAAACAAATTTTCGAACCAGACTTTCTTCATTGGCTTGAGAATTTTCAACTCCCAGAATATGAACTCGCCCGCAAAGATGGACAATATATCCTCCACTTTCATGGTCCGTGGACCCATAGCTCTATGTGGGAAATCCCTGCTCTTGCCATTGTCAGTGAATTGCGTTCACGGGCTGCTATGAAAAAACTAGACCGCTTTGCTCTTGATGTGCTTTACGCACGCGCTAAAGCAAAAATGTGGAGTAAAGTTGAACGTCTTAAAAAATTACCTGGTATTAGAATATCTGACTTTGGGACAAGACGTCGTCATTCTTTCTTATGGCAACGCTGGTGTGTTGAAGCACTGAAAGAAGGAATTGGCAATTCCTTTACTGGAACTTCCAATGTTCTTCTCGCCATGGATACGGATTTAGAAGCTCTTGGTACCAATGCACATGAATTGCCCATGATCATTGCGGCTCTCGCCAAGAATGATGAAGAATTACGCAATGCGCCTTATAAGGTGCTGCAAGATTGGAACCGTTATTACAGTGGAAATCTTCTCATTGTTTTACCTGATACCTTTGGGACAGAAGCATTTTTACACAATGCTCCAGATTGGATTGCTGATTGGACCGGTTTTAGACCTGACAGTGCTCCACCTATCGAAGGCGGCGAACGCATTATCCAATGGTGGAAAGAAAAAGGAAAAGATCCACGCGAAAAACTATTGATTTTTTCCGATGCACTTGATGTTGAGACCATTGAAAAAACTTATCATCATTTCCATGGAAAAGTCCGTATGGGTTTTGGGTGGGGAACAGATCTTACAAATGATTTTGCAGGCTGTACGCCACAAGAAGCCGTAACCTTTGACACTCTTTCTCTTGTTTGTAAAGCCACCCATGCCAATGGAAAACCTGCCGTAAAACTTTCCGATAATCCTGAAAAAACAATCGGAAAACAAAAAGAAGTACAACGTTATCTCAACTTTTTTGGTAATGAAAAACGTATTGCTCGACCCGTAAAGAGTTGATTTTTAACCCATTTGCATAAAACGTAAAGATAAATGCTTATCACGTTCGTAACTGCTGATCTTCATAAACAAATACAAATTCTCTCAGATTGAATAAAAAGAATTTCTCTCCCCTCATTGTAGTCTATTATGACTCATCAAAATGATTTTACAAATATTTGCGTTAAACTGTTCGTGCAAAATATTTTCTACATGTAAAATTGTTTCAAAAACTTGCTATATCGCACCAAGATATTGATTTATAATAATTATTTGTTACTATATACCTTAAATCATAACCCCAAATATTGTAAGATTCTTTCATCTCAAACCACTTTATATTGAATCAATTTTGTTCTTTTAGCTTACCCTATCAGTGGGATTGGTATATGGATAAAATTAGTGAGGAAAGAAGGAAAAATGCCTTTCATGAACTGCCTTCATGCAAGGGTTGTTGCAGCACCCATTGAGGCGAGTAAATATACTGGGATCTGGTAAAGTGAATGATGGTGCCGGCTTGCCCCTTCATAAACGTAAAGATGGTGATGCTCAATGGATTTATCGTTATACAATTCATAGACAAACGCCTGAAAATAGGCTTAAGCGCTCTAAGAGAAATCTCTTTAAAACAAGCCTTTGAATGTGCAACACAGTGACATTCTGTTTTACGTGAGGGGCATGCGCCCATTAAAGAACGTGAGGAATAAAAGCGTGAGACAATACAACAATCTTTACTCTCTCAAAGACGTTGCTGTATAAGAGGTTTTTGAAAGCCGTAAAGCTGAATTAAAGGATGATGGTCAAGCTGTAGGTTGATTTTTTCCTTTATGCCTTTATATCCTTCCAAAATGAGGCTATCTTCCCATTTAAGAGATTACACAAACAGATAGATGCAAGACGTTTTTCCCTCCATATGGCGTACAAAAGCTGTAACAGCAGAGAGAGCACTAAACTGTCTTAATCTTCATTTAAAACATGCTGTTGCATTAGGGTTGATGTTCATTGACAAACACCAGCAAAAGCATACGCCCTCTCATAGTTCGCTCTCAAAAAGCTTATTATGGTATCTTATATACCCTAATATATGTGCGTTATTCCCCCATTTTTAGGCAACAAGCTCTTTTAACGAAAAAAGTATTGAATTTGCAAAGCCTTCAATTTTTGTCATTAGGAAGATGGACGGGTTACAATATAAAGGGCGATAAAGAGCAAAACAGTAGCAACAAACAAAGCAAACCATAAAGCAGGGCGCGCCATTACCGTAAAAGATAAAAAACCACCCGACATACTTACCACCGCAAGAACTTTAACAAATGTGGAAATAGCCCCCTTTTCTTCCCATTGCTTGATAGGCGGACCAAAAACACGGTGATTATTCAACCAACAATGAAACCGTGGTGACGAACGAGCAAAACACCATGAAGCAACCAATAAGAACGGTACGGTCGGCATAATAGGCAACATAACACCAACGATACCCAACAAAACCATTATCCATCCTACTGTAATGATAGCAATACGCCAAAAGTGAGATGTCCTAAACTCTTTTTTCATTCTCTAATACTATTTTTCCCATGAAAAAATGAACTCGCATAGCTTTTCAAACGCTTCTACGCTCAATTATTTCCCACACTGTCTTATTCGTCAGTATATTTTCGTGACTATTTCTTCTAAAGCGTAAAGCAGTTTACGAGATATGATAATCATTTAAAAATTTTCAAGAAACCAGCATAAATTTTTAGAAAAGATAAAAATAAAAAGGCTGCAGAATAAATCAATGCAGCCTTTTAATTAGAGATGCAGCTTATAGGGGGGAGAAAATACTGCACCCACTCGCTAGGCATTAGGAGGAAAATAGCCTAGCACTTTCTGTTGTTTAGTGAAAACAAATATATGAGACAACACATAAAAATGCATGGCTGCTATGCTAAATCGTATTGCACTTAAATTTCTTGAACATCCAAGCGACGAAAGAACATGGACGTAAAAATAGCGATAAAAATCAGTGTTAAAATAAGCACAATTGTGGACGCAGAATCTGAACCAATGAACAAGCTTAAATAAATTCCCAAAAAACCAGAAAAAGCCGCAACAAGCACAGCAATTACCAACATAGAAGCAAATCGTTTCGTAATGAGATAAGCAATCGCGCCAGGTGCTATCAAAAAAGAAATAACAAGAACAATCCCAACAGCTTTTAACGCTGCAACAATCGTAAGAGAAATCATCATTAAAAGGGTATAATGGAGCACAGATATACGCAACCCCATTGCACGACCTTGAATTGAGTCAAAAATATACAACATAAAATCACGCCATTTTGCTGCTAGAATAAAAGTAACAATCGCAGAAATGACCGCCGTCTGCGTAATATCAAGCCAATTAACCCCTAAGAGATTACCAAATAGAATATGGTTTAAATCTAAGCTACTATAAATAGATGTTGCCAAAACAAGCCCCAAACCAAACATTGATGAAAAAACAACACCCATCACTGTATCCTGCTTGATACGGCTATTACTCCCTAAAAAACCCGTCAAAAGAGCACAAACCATACCCGCAACAAAAGCACCACAAGCAATCAAAGCCATCGTCACATTAGCAGCGCGCATCTCTTGAAACCAAACAAATGGTAAAGAAGTTAAAATGGTTATCACCCATGGCGTTGTCATATAACCAAGAACAACACCAGGGAAAACTGCATGGGAAATTGCGTCACCTAAAAGCGCCCACCCTTTCAAAATAAGAAAACAAGACAGCATCGCCATGGGAATAGAAAGGATCATGACAATAAGCATACCCTTCAGCATAAAAGAAAATTGAAAAGGAAGTAGTAATTGATCAATCATGATAACATCGCACCTTTTTTTGCCGCATGTATACGCAAGCGTGCAGCAATAAAACCGTGTTTAGGAGCAAAAATAAAAGCTAAAATAAACAAAAACGCTTGAAAAAGCACAACAACACCACCTGTTTGTGCATTCAAAAAATAACTCACATAAACACCTAATATACTTGTGAATGTTCCAATAATAACCGCAATAATCAAAATATGTACAAAACGATCACTTAAAAGATAAGCGGTTGCTCCAGGCGTCACCACAAGGCAAATAACCAAAAATGCTCCAACTATTTGCATAGCAGCAACAGTACAAGCAGCAAGCAATGTAAAGAAAAGTATCTTCAAAAACTTTACATTTAACCCGATAGCACGTGCATGTGTTTCATCGAATAAAGAAACAAGGAGATCTTTCCATTTCAAAAGCAATATAAGCAAAGAGAAAAAACTAATAAAGGCCAATTGTAAAATATCTGATGAACTAACCGCCAAAATGTTTCCCAAAACGATCGTATCAATATTAACCGCCATCGGTTTTAATGATTTGAGAAAGAGCCCAAAAGCAAAAAAGGAAGAAAAAATAAGACCAATAATGGTATCTTCTTTTAGCTTTGTCCTGTTGTTAAAAAACAGCATCGCTGCTGCTGCAAGCCCTCCCGAAAAAAAAGCCCCGAGCGAAAAAGGTAAACCTAAAAGATAAGCGCCTGCTACACCAGGAACAATTGAATGCGAAAGCGCATCACCAATCAATGACCAGCCTTTTAACATCAAAAAAGCAGAAAGAAAGGCGCAAACACATCCAACTAATCCCGAAACCCACATCGCATTAACCATATATTGATAGCTCAATGGTTCAAGCAACCAAGAAATCATGCAACGTGCTCCATATTGTGTATATTTCTATGTGTGAGGGATTGTTTTCCCCCTGCAAAAACATCATCTTTTTTTGAACCTTGAAGATCAAAAATCTGGTGGTGCAAAGCACCACCAAAAGTTTTTTCAAGATTTTCCTTTGTAAAGACAGTTTCAGTGAGCCCAGAAGCCAAAACTGTTCCCTTTATTAAAATCGTGTGATCACAAAATTCACGAACAGAACCCAAATTGTGCGTAGAAACCAATATCACAGCGCCTTCTTTACGAAGGTCTTGTAACAAAGCAATAATTTTATCTTCTGTTGTGACATCAACTCCTGTAAATGGTTCATCTAATAAAATCGCTTTTGCCTGCTGTGCAAGAGCACGTGCTAAAAAAACACGCTTTTTCTGCCCACCAGAAAGTTCTCCAATTTGTCGCTTAGCAAATGCCAGCATATCAACACGTTCTAATGCAACACGGACAGCCTCATAATCTCGTGCCCGTGCATAGCGAAAGAAATTCATGTGACCATAGCGCCCCATCAAAACGACATCTTCAACGAGAACCGGAAAATTCCAATCAACATCTTCACTCTGAGGAACATAAGCAATCAGATTCTTTTTCAAAGCCGTATCAACAGGCAAACCCAAAATGCGAATTTTTCCTTTTGAAGGGCGTACAAACCCCATAATCGCTTTAAATAACGTTGATTTTCCTGATCCATTCACACCAACCAGCGCCGTAATGGAACCTGTCGGACTCTCAAAATTGACCTCCCGTAAAGCTGTATGTCCATTACGATAAGTAACTGTTGTTCCTTGAGAAAATATTCCAGATTTTGTCATTGGCTTTTTGCTCCCTCTAATAAGGCATCGCTAATACGCCCGCTGGTGACACGTAATAAATCAATATAGGTCGGCACCTCACCATTTTTCTCGCTCAAAGAGTCGACATAAAGAACACCA
Organism: Bartonella rattaustraliani AUST/NH4; assembly: GCF_000312565.1. GTDB lineage: Bacteria > Pseudomonadota > Alphaproteobacteria > Rhizobiales > Rhizobiaceae > Bartonella > Bartonella rattaustraliani. Next base: position 193,586 of record NZ_CALW02000031.1, on the reverse strand, counting down.
CCGTATTTAGCTCCTGTTTCTCTCGCAACTTGTTTGGCTGGTGCAGGAGAAATAGTGCTTTCAGAAAAAACGACATGGATACCGTGCTTGCGAACCATATCAATAACATGCTTAACCTGCTGTGGAGTTCCTTGCTGATCAGCATTAATGGGCCATAAATAAAGTTCTTTTAAACCAAAATCATGCGCTAAATAGCTAAATGCCCCTTCACTCGTTACAAGCCAACGCTTGTCTTGAGGAACTGCCTCCAATTCAGATCTAATGGGATCAATCGTTGCACGGATCTTCTGTTTATAAATTTCGGCATTCTCTTTATAAATAGCAGCATTCTCAGGATCGTACTTTACAAAAGCATCGCGAATATTATCAATGTAAATTAAAGCGACAGTTGGCGACATCCATGCATGAGGATTTGGTTTTCCATTGAAGGGCCCCTCACCAATCATAATTGGGACAACTCCTTTTGAAACAACAACACTTGGAACATCTTTGATATTTTGAAAAAACTTTTCAAACCAAAGCTCCAACCCTAATCCATTCCATAAGACGAGGTTTGCTCCTTGCGCACGCATAAGATCACGAGGTGTCGGTTGATATTCGTGAATTTCAGCACCTGGTTTCGTGATGGATTCAACATCAGCAGCATCACCTGCAACATTCCGCGCCATATCAGCAATAATGGTAAATGTCGTAACAGCCTTAAATTTACCAGCACACAAAGCAAAATGAGGTGTTAAAAACACAACCCCCCCAAAAACTATGCTAAAAAATGTTTTTACATTCATGAATCTTCTCTTTCATTCACAGTCCCACTTATTGCTAATGATTTGCATTATCATTTACTAGTAACAATTATCTTTTCCTTTTGCAACGAGGAATTCTCACAAGAAAATAACTTTTCCTGCTATTGTTAAATTCCCTTTTTATCCTTGGAAAAACGAATGGTTTAAAAAGAATGTGTTTGGCACAATCATCCATTTCAAGAGGCTTTACAGATATTGAATGCCTCAAAAATAAAGGAGCACTCAGAAATGCTCCTTTTTCATAAAATAATTCTGTAAAAGAAATATATTTAGCAACGCAAATTTGCGCCTGTCATATGCGTGACATTTTCCACGATCTTTGAAGTGAGTTCTTCTAAATCTTCATCGGTCAAAGTCCGTTCCATAGGCTGAATAGAAATTTCAATTGCAACAGATTTTTTGTTTTCTCCAATACCTGAACCTTCGAAAATATCAAAAACCTGTACAGAATGAATAAGCTTTTTATCTGCGGCACTTGCAGCACGAACAATAAGGGAAGAGGCAACAGTTTTATCAACGATAAACGCAAAATCGCGCCGCACCAGTTGAAAAGGTGACAGTTTCAATGGAGAACGACTTTTAGTTGCTTTTTTCTTCGACTCTGGAATACGATCGAGAAAAATTTCAAAACCGCATATAGGACCACTGACATCTAACTTTTCTAATGTCGCCGGGTGAAAAACACCAAAAAAACCAAGAACAATCTTTGGTCCAAGCTTTATCAGCCCTGAACGACCAGGGTGGTACCAATCAGGTGCTCCAACTTCAACTTGCACTTTGCTGATATCCATACCGCACGCTTCTAAAACAGCCAATGCATCTGCTTTTGCATCAAACACATCAACTTCTGCCGCATGACCATTCCAAAAACGCCCCGCCCCTTCAAACTGTTCTGTTCCACGGCGAATCCCACCAGCAACAGATTGTTGTTTATCAGGTGTATCACCCTCATAGATGCTAGACACTTCAAACAATGCAAGATCTGGAAAGCCACGATCCGCATTTCTCTGCGCTGCCATAAGCAAACCAGGTAAGAGAGAAGGACGCAGCACCGACATATCAGCAGAAATCGGATTAACTAATTTAAGCTGCTCTTGCCCCCCTCCAAAAGCCAGCGCCTGATTTTCAGAAATAAAAGACCATGTCACAGCTTCTTTCATACCACGCTGAACTAAAGCCAAACGCGCAACACGGAGGCGAACTTGCGCGCTCGTTAAAACTGGACCTCTTTCCTCTGTCAAATCTGCTAACGGAATGGGCTTAATTTTATCCAGTCCATAAATTCTCATCACCTCTTCTACTAAATCAGCTTTTCCCATGATATCAGGGCGCCATGTTGGCACTTTAACCGTAAGAACAGCCCCTTCCCCTTCAATGCCAAACCCAAGCTGCGATAAAATAGTTATGACCTGTTCACGCTCTATTTCCAAATTTGTTAAACGTTTAATTTCCAAAAAAGGAAAAGCCTCTTGTTTCATTTCTGGCTGGTGATAACCAACAATCTTGGCTTTTGAATTGTCACCACCACAAAGACGCAGAGTTAATGCTGTTGCAAGTTCAAGCCCCGTTTCCATAAAAGCCGGATCAACACCCCGTTCAAAGCGATAACGGGCATCACTGATAAGCCCTAATGACCGCCCCGTTTGAGCAATACTATCTGCACTCCAAAGGGCTGATTCAATAATCACACGGCGCGTCGTTTCATCACAACTCGCTCGTTCACCCCCCATAATGCCAGCAATCGAAACAACGCCTTCTTCATCGGCAATAACACAATCTTTAACCCCCAAGTTATAAACTTTTCCATTCAAGGCCTGAAGCTGTTCACCTTCACGCGCACACCGCACATGCAAATTCCCTTTAATCTTATCTGCATCAAAAACATGCAATGGACGACCAAGATCAAAACTTATGTAATTGGTCATATCAACCAGCGCATTAATTGGTCTTAAACCTATCGCATTCAAACGCTGTTGCATCCATTGCGGCGAAGCACCATTTTGCACATTGCGTATTTCGCACCAGGCAAAACCTAAACATAACGTTGCGCTTTGCGAAAAGTCTAACGAGACATCAAGCAGTGTTTCAAAAGAAGCACCCAATTGTGGTACAGACAATTCTTTTAAACGCCCAATTCCAGCAGCAGAAAGATCACGCGCAATACCACGAATACCTGTGCAATCAGAACGATTCGGTGTCAAACCAATATCAATAATCGGATCATCTAAACCTGCATAAGCCGCAAACGAATCTCCTATAGGGGCATTCTCTGGAAGCTCTATAATTCCATCATGTTCACCTGATAGCTCAAGCTCCGCTTGTGAACACATCATTCCAAAACTTTCAACACCGCGAATTTTACCGACAGAGAGTGTCACATCAAGCCCAGGCACATAAGTCCCCGGTAAAGCAAGAACACCAACGAGCCCAGCACGTGCATTTGAAGCGCCACAAACAATTTGCTTAGGCGTATCAGCCCCCGTATCTACCGACAAAATCTGCAGTTTATCTGCATCAGGATGTTTTACAGCTGTTAAAACTTTTGCAATCACAAAACCTTTTAAAGAAGAACGATCATCAACATGATCAACTTCAAGGCCTATAGCTGTTAGTTTATCACAAATTTCATCCAAAGATGCATTTGTTTCTAAGTGATCTTTCAACCAGGACAATGTAAATTTCATTTTAAAACCTCATATGAAAACTGTGTTAAGATCACATATTGCTTAAGCTGAAAAAAAAGCCGGCATATCAAAAAAACGAAAACCATAATGATCTAACCAACGCAGATCAGCATCAAAAAAGGCACGTAAATCAGGCATTCCATATTTCAACATAGCAATACGATCAATGCCCATACCCCACGCAAAACCCTGATATTCATCGGGGTTAAAACCAACATTCTGAAGCACACGAGGATGCACCATTCCACACCCTAAAATCTCTAGCCAATCCTGCCCTTCTCCAAACCTTACTTCTGAACCAGAACGATCACACTGAATATCCACTTCCATAGACGGCTCGGTAAAAGGAAAAAAAGAAGGACGAAAACGCATCTTCACGGAAGGAACCTCAAAAAAAGCTTTACAAAAAGTTTCATGAAGCCACATCATATGTGCGATATTAGAGGTTTTATCAATGACAAGACCTTCTACCTGATGAAACATAGGTGAATGTGTTGCATCGGAATCCATACGGTACGTTTTTCCGGGAATAATGATACGTATCGGTGCTTTTTGTTTTTCCATCGTACGAATTTGTACCGGTGATGTATGGGTGCGTAATAATTTCCGCTCTCCCATTTCATCACGATCAAAAAAGAAGGTATCGTGCATTTCGCGCGCTGGGTGACCTTCAGGAAAGTTCAACGCTGTAAAATTATAATAATCTGTTTCAATGTCTGGCCCCTCTGCAAGAGAAAAACCCATTTTTGTATAAATGGCTATAATTTCCTCAATCACCTGCGAAATAGGATGAATACGCCCCCTCTCTAAAGGGGCAGAACGTACAGGCAGAGTTATATCAATCGTTTCACGAGAAAGGCGCTCATCCATTGCCTGGCGCTTGAGAAGATCACGCTTTTGCGCCCATAATTCTAAAACACGATTTTTTAACGCATTCAAAACTGGTCCAACTTTATGACGCTCTTCAGCATCCATCTTTCCTAATTCTTTTAATTTTTCAGAAATACTGCCTTTTTTGCCTAATGCCGCAATACGCACTGCTTCAAGTGCCTGTTCATCACACGCTTCTTCTAAAGCTAAACAAATTTCTTGTTCCAGACGCTCAATGTCGCTCATATTTTTGCCTATTTTTTGAATAGAAAAAAACCCGCACTAGTAGTAACCAGCACGGGATCCCGAATAAATAAATGCTTTTAAGAGAACACGACTGGCTTATTTGACAGCGCCTTCAAAAGCATTAGGCGTTGTGTCCTTTAAATATTCCAAAGCCTTCTTTGCTGAAACAATGAGAGCAGAAAATGCTTCCTTTTCGTGAATCGCTATATCTGAAAGAACTTTGCGATCAACCTCAATACCCGCTTTTGATAAACCATCAATAAAGCGCCCATAAGTCAAACCTTCTGCGCGAACAGCTGCGTTAATTCTCTGGATCCACAAAGCACGGAAAGTACGCTTTCTATTTTTGCGATCACGATAAGCGTACTGCTTTGAACGGTCAACTGCTGCTTTTGCTGCACGAATAGTATTTTTACGCCGACCGTAAAAACCCTCAGCCTGTTTTAGAACTTTTTTATGTTTAGCGTGCGCTGTCATACCTCTTTTTACACGTGCCATGTAATCTTCTCCTCAAAATCAAAAGCGTAAGGTTTAAAAACCATTTGGCAAATAATACTGGATAACTTTTTTAGCGTCCTGTTCGCTCAAAACCATCGTTCCACGTGCATCACGAATAAATTTATTCGAACGCTTAATCATACCATGACGCTTACCTGCAGCTGCTACTTTAACTTTGCCTGACGCAGTGATTTTAAACCGCTTCTTCGCGGATGATTTGGTCTTCATCTTGGGCATTTTGCTACTCCATACATTTCATTTATCTCAAATCTCATTCATGTTGTGAACTCGTTCATCCAAGCGGACCAACGCTTGAATAAGCATTTGAACAGCCACGGCATGCCCTGCCGGGCGGCTCTAAAAGATTTTTCATAAGCTAGTACACACAAAATAGCAAGAGCGTATCAAAAAAAAATGGGCGCTCCATTTCCTTGAATTTCAACCAAAGGTGCTGGAACTGCATTGGTTTTGATTGCTGCTTTACACAAATCAGCAATAATGCATTGCGTACATTGTGCTTTACGTGCTTGACAAATATAACGCCCGTGTAAAATGAGCCAATGATGTGCATGACGAAGATAGCGAACCGGTATAATATTCAGCAACTTTTCTTCAACAATTTCTGGCGTTTTGCCAGGCGCTAAACCAAGACGATTGCTTAAGCGAAAAATATGCGTATCTACCGCCAATGTAAGCTGCCCAAAAGCAACGTTTAAAACAACATTCGCTGTTTTACGCCCTACTCCAGGAAGTGTTATCAGTGCTTCACGATTATCAGGCACTTGGCCACCATAGTGCTCTATTAAAAAGTTACAAAGCGCGTAAACATTGCGTGCTTTTGCACGCCAAAGACCAATTGTACGAATATGGCGTGCAATCTCTTCTTCTCCTAATGCAACCATTTTTTCTGGTCTATCAGCAAGACGAAACAATTCCCTGGTCGCTTTATTCACGCTTACATCTGTCGCTTGGGCTGAAAGAACAACTGCAATTAAAAGAGTAAAAACATTCGTATAAATAAGATCACTCTTAGGAACTGGGCGCTGAACAGAAAAACGACGAAATATTTCTGCAATTTCCTCTTTACTATACAATGTTTCAAAAGATTTTTGCATTTTTGACAATTTTATTGTTCTTTGAGCCATTGAACTCTCTTAATCTTCTCTCTTGAAGTTATCACCCATACTCGCCATATGACAAAGATGCAGCAAACGCTTTTTTTAAATTTGGTCAAATAAAGCCGCTTTGAAGAGGATCATCACAATGACACATGTGACGCCTTTCTCCAATCCCTTTCTTTTAGGGTTTGAAACAGTAGAGAAAATATTACAACGCATTGGCAAAGCCGATGAGTCTTACCCAGCCTACAATATTGAGCGTTTACACAAAAATGACGACGCAAATCATATATGTATTACTTTGGCTGTTGCTGGATTTAAAGTCAACAACCTCAGTATCATGCTCGACGACAATCAACTGATTATTCATGGTAAACAGATGGATAATCAAAATCGTCAATATTTATATCGTGGTATAGCTGCGCGCCAATTCCAGCGTACTTTTGTGCTTGCTGAGGGAATGCACGTCACAAATGCGGAGTTGAAAAATGGTCTCTTATCAATTAATCTACAGCAACCAAAATCAAAAAAACAGATAAAGCAGATTCCTATCAAAGTGAGTAATAGTGTGTGATAAACGCTAAAACGTAAAGGAATAGTGAAATGGGAGAACATAAACAGAACTTGTTAGTACAGGATGAGTCCTACTCTGAAGTGGGACAAATTGCCTATTTAAAAAAGGTTTGTACAGATGATCTCGCTAAAAACTTTCCTGATCTTCCGCCAATGACTCCAGGTATTACAGTATGGGCTCTTTTTGGGGAAACAGGTTATCCGATCATTTTATCCGATGAGCGCTCTATTGCTCTAGCGGGAGCCAATGAACATGAACTTCAAATTGTAACTTTACACTAAATTACATTGTGCAAAAAATGGAATTATCTGTATAAATCCTATTCATTCTGCTTGAATTTTTTAAAAATATAAAAAAGATCAAGGAATTCTATGCACTAGAAGTTTAAGGAGCACATGATGTGCTTCCCAAACCGATAGGATATGATCATAGAATTTCTACCGACAAAGAAATGGGAAGGAGATCTCAGGCAGTTGAAGAGGGTCTCATGATTGTTTTTATCAAGAATATAACACCTTGATTTATAAGAATAAACTGTCGTTTCTTAGCTTGAATTACAACCCCGAATACTGTTAAGATTCTCTCATTTCAAATTTCTTTCATGTTGAATCAATTTTTTTACTTGCTTGTACACTATCAGCAGGGATTTGCATATGGATAAAAATCATGGAGGAAAGAAGGAAGAATGCCTCTCATGAATCGCCTCAAGGGCTGGCGCAACATTGGCGGCTGGTAAATATAATGGTGGCGCCAGCTTGTACTCTCACAAACGAAAAGATGGTGGTGCACAATGGCTTTATCAGTGTACAATTTACGGACAACGACGCGAAATGAGCTTAAGAAGAAACATCACTCTTAAACTTTATAACATTCCTCTTTTTGAGTGGAGGTGTTTGTTTATTCCTTTATATACTTTAGCCTTCTTAATATTACAGTGAAAATTCTTTATGAATCAGGCATTTTCACTTATTCTACTGTTTCGCTTGTATAGTGAGTTTTTACCTTTTGCTCTTGTATTTTCTTTTTAACAAAAGCCTTGAGAAAAAAACTTCCGCAAAAAATTCTTAAATCCTTAAGAAAAGTTTCTTAACTCTTCAATTTTTTCAATTCTTGTAACCAGAAAGATCAATATGGGCAGGAATCACAAAAACCCTATGTGCGCATACGCCATAAAAATCCTCCATTAAGATAACTCTTAAAACAAACGTAACCCTTGATCAGATCTTTTATACGCCCCTAACGGCGTCCACATGCTCTTAGTTGCCACTCATAGTGTTTAGCGAGATTTGCCATACGCTGTGCTGACTGTATCAGTGCACGACTTGCATACCCTCTCTTTCGTGCATACCCTCCATGACCCATACGATAATTTAAATACAGGTTATACGCATCATCAAACCGAACACCATTGCGTTGAACACTTTGGCGATGATACCAAGCAACGAAATCAGCAGCATCTGCAAAACTCGTACGCCGTGCAAAAGACTTCCCTGTAGAGCGCAAATAGGTTGTCCATGTACTATTGAGCGCTTGAGAATAACCATAAGCTGTTGATTGACGCTTCCATGGAATGAAACCAAGCAGCTTTGTGCGTGGAGGACGTGCATTATAACGAAAACCAGATTCCATATTAATGGTTGCAAGGATAATAGGCATAGGAATCCCATAGCGCATTTCTGCTCTTTTCGCCGCTTTTTCCCAATTGTCAAAAAAACCATCTTTTTGTGCTAAAATAGCACAAGCATTGTTTGTATAACGCGGTGTTGTTGTTGCACATCCCCCCAAAAAAAACACCAACATTCCTAAAAACAAAAAATTTCGCATATTCTTTTTTCCTCTCATTGGGAAATAATGAAATGAGAGTACTAAAAAATCATAACAAATCCAATAAAAGAGATGAACATACTTGTAAGTGTAAAAGTCCTCGCTTTATTCTTCATCAACCAAAGGCAATGCTTGTGGTTCAGAAGATGTTGTCACTTCCGTTGTCATAGAATTATTTTCTTTTAATTCAAAAGTTTCAATACGGTTAGCACGTTTCATAATTTTAGAAGATGATATTAAAATTCCTTCTATATCTTCATTTGCTTTGTAAAAATGCTTCTGTAATGCACGAACACGCGTATCCATTCGTCCAAAATCTTCCATAAGTTTTGTCACTTCCGACTGGATCAAATGCGCCTGTTCACGCATTCGCGCATCTTTCATAATAGTTTGTACAACCTGAACAGATAACATTAATAAAGATGGTGAAACAATAATCACATGTGCACGATTGGCTTTTTGTACTAATGGCTCAAAATCTTCATAAATTGTTGCAAAAATTGATTCCGATGGTACAAAAAGAAAAGCGGTGTCATGCGTTTCTCCAGGAATGAGATATTTTTGTGCAATATCACGAATATGCACCTCCATGTCGGTCCGAAATTGACGTTCTGCTTCTTGGCGTTCTTGCGCTGATGTTGCTTTACGCATAGCATTCCAAGCCTCTAGAGGAAATTTAGCATCAATAACAAGAGAAGGTGACTTGTTCGGCATATGAATGAGACAATCTGGCCGCTTTCCATTTGAAAGAACCGTCTGAAAAGCATAAGCATTCGCTGGTAGAGCATCGGTAATAATTGCTTCCATTCGCCCTTGACCAAAAGTGCCACGCGTTTGTTTATTGCTTAAAATAGCCTGTAACTGAACAACCTGACCCGTGAGCGATTGAATATTATTTTGTGCTGCATCAATCACCGCTAAACGCTCTTGTAAACGATTTAAATTTTCATAAGTCGATTTTGTCTGTACCTGAAGCGTTTGCCCCAAATTGGCTGTCATCCCATTGAGTTGCTCACTGAGTGATTTATTCAATTCAGCCTGTCTTTGACCGAAAATTTCTGCCATCGTTTGCATCCGCCCTTGCATTTCAGCCTGCGTTTTTAGCAATGTGGCCATCTGCATTTGTGCTTCACGAGCACGTTCAGCAATCTCATTTTCCAAAAATATTTTCTTTCTATGAGAATGTATCAAGATAAAAAGTACCAAGAAAACAAGCACAAATAAAAGTAAAGCCATCAGTTTAGCAAAAGGCTCAATCGAAAACATAAAGGAAAAAAACGAATCAAACATAAGAATAATATAACGCTCTTCCCATAAAAAAACGTAAGAATTCGTTATTCAATATTGACCCGTAACAAACCATTGATTAATCTAAGCTTATGCTAATAAAACCTTTAGTTATTTTACCTGATCCAATTTTACGGGAAGTGTCCAAACCTGTCGAACATATCGATAAGGAAGTTCAAAAGCTTGCTGACGATATGTTAGAAACCATGTATCATGCCCACGGTATTGGCCTTGCAGCTATTCAAATTGGTATCCCATTACGCATGTTGGTGGTTGATGTTTCTGGAAATGATGATCCCAAAAATCCACTTGTTATTATCAATCCTGAAATTTTATGGCATTCAGATGAACGTAATATTTATAAAGAAGGCTGTCTTTCTATTCCTGAATATTATGCAGAAGTTGAACGGCCAAAACGCCTATGTGTTCGCTATACAGACCGCGAAGGCAAACAAACAGAAATGGAAGCAGATCATCTCCTAGCAACGTGCTTGCAGCATGAGATTGATCACTTAAATGGCCGGCTTTTTATTGATCATATTTCAAAAATAAAGCGTGACATGGTAATACGGAAATTTAAAAAACGTGCCAAAGAAGAAAACACACTGGAAGCAATTTTATAATGGCATTACGATTAAGTTTTATGGGAACACCTCATTTTGCTGTCTCCATTTTACATGCTTTATTGGATGCGGGTCATGATATTGTTGCTGTTTATAGCCAACCCCCTCGACCAGCAGGACGTCGGGGGCTTCAACTGACCCCCTCACCTGTGCACAATGCAGCACAAGCAAGATCTCTTCCTGTCTTTACCCCTCAAACACTTAAAACAGCCGAACAGCAAGCTCAATTTAAAACACTTGCTGTTGATGCCGCTGTTGTTGTTGCCTATGGGCTTCTTTTACCAAAAGCCATTCTCGAAACACCGCGTTTGGGTTGCTTTAATGCCCATGCTTCACTCTTACCACGTTGGCGTGGTGCTGCCCCCATTCAGCGTGCCATCATGGCTGGTGATAAAAAAACAGGCATGATGATTATAAAAATGGATGAAGGGCTTGATACAGGACCTATTGCTCTCTCCCACTCCATTCCCATAACCGAAAATGAAACAGCCCCTGAGCTTTCAGAAAAGCTTTCACATATAGGTGCCAAACTCCTGATAGAGGCTTTGTCCGCCCTTGAGAAAGGACAATTGATACTCACTCCACAATCAGAACAAGGCATAACCTATGCCTCCAAAATCAAAAAGGAAGAGACCCATATTGATTGGACAAACCATGCAGAATTGATTCATAGACAGATCTGCGCTCTTTCTCCTGCTCCTGGTTGCTGGTGCAACATGACTATTGGTGGAAAAAAAGAGCGTGTCAAAATCTTGGAAAGCCGTTTAACAACAGGTCCTTCTCTCGAAATTGGTCGAATAGAGCCAGATTCTTTGATTGTTCATTGTGGACAAGGGCGCCTTGAAATCACCCAACTCCAAAGATCTGGTGGTAAAACTCTTGATAGCGCAACATTTTTACGAGGCGCTCATATTTCTGCTGTTTTTTAATATGCCACGTTTTAAACTCACTCTCGAATATGATGGTTCAAATTATGCTGGATGGCAACGCCAAGAAAAACTCCGCACCATACAAGGAGCCATTGAGCAGGCTATTTTTTACTTTAGCGGCCAACAATTGACCATTACAACAGCCGGGAGAACGGATGCTGGTGTCCATGCCACGGGACAAGTCGCGCATGTTGATTTTGCAAAAGACTGGTATCCCCACACTGTACGCGATGCCCTTAATGCGCATTTACGAAAAAATGGGGAAGATATTTCAATCTTGCATGTACAAAATGTTCCTGAGAGCTTTGATGCACGATTTTCTGCAACCAAACGCCATTATCTTTTTAAAATTCTTAATCGCCGCTCACCACCAGCCTTAAACGCTAAACGCGTGTGGTGGCTCCCAAAACCTCTCGATGCCAAAGCCATGCATGAAGCTGCACAAAAACTTGTAGGGAAACATGATTTTACAACTTTCCGCTCCGTGCACTGCCAAGCTAAAAGTCCTATTCGTACCCTTGAGCGTCTCGATATTGAAAGAAAAGGAGAAGAAATCTTTCTGTATGTACAAGCACGTTCTTTCCTTCAGCATCAAATCCGCTCTTTCGCAGGAAGCCTTATGAAAGTTGGTATTGGACAATGGACACCCCAAGACCTTGAGGCTGCTCTTCATGCAAAAGATCGCATACGTTGTGGTGTCGTCGCACCACCCTCGGGGCTTTATTTAACAAAAGTAGAATATTAATGATCCTTTCCTAAATTACTTTTCTCATAAGCTCTTAAGAAAGCCCGTAAAAAGAACAAATTTCTGCAAATGCTTCTGCTGCTGTATCAACAAATTTTATGAGCTTAACATCAGAAGGAGAGATTGTACCTTGCGCTGCCAAATAATCAAAATTGATAACATTTTCCCAAAATTCTTTGCCAAAGAGTAAAACCGGAATATGTTTCATACGTCCTGTCTGTATGAGAGCTAATGCTTCAAACAACTCATCCAACGTGCCAAAGCCTCCAGGAAAAATGGCTAATGCCTTCGCCCGCATTAAAAAATGCATTTTACGTACTGCTAAATAATGAAAATTAAAGCATAAATGTGGAGTTACATAAGAATTTGGCCTTTGTTCATGCGGTAAAATAACATTTAAACCAATCGTTGGTGCACCAACATCAACGGCACCACGATTTCCCGCTTCCATTATCCCCGGTCCTCCTCCTGTAACAACAACAAATTCACGATATTTGCTTATAGCAGAATAGAGTGAGCACAAACGAGAAAATTCCCTTGCCTCATCATAATAATGCGACAGTGCACGTAAGCTTTTCTGTTGCATTTCATTTTTCGCTGCCCAAGCTGCATGCCCAGGTTCAGGAATACGCGCACCACCAAATAAAACAACGGTTGAGTGAATATCACACTCTTGAAGTGTTATATCTGGTTTTAAAAGCTCAAGACCAATGCGTTGCGAACGTAATTCAGGACGCATGATAAAGTCCTTATCTAAATAAGCCAAACGATATGCAGAAGAATATCTTTGTTCTGTATCAGAAATTTCATGCCCCTGTTGGATAGGATCGTCTGCATGAGCAGAGAGTGTTAAGTTCTTCTTTTCTCTTTTTATTTCTTCTTTACAGCCTTTTTTCATACATCTGTCCTAGTTTCTTATCCTTTTATTGACTGAAGACATTTCTTCGCGTAGGTCATAAATGGTAAACCTTGAAGCTTTCAACTTGTTTAACGGAACTTTGGTCATGACTCATCTTACACAACTTGAAATGATTATTGAAAAGGCGTTTAATGAACGCGCATCCATTCATAGAACAACAAAAGGTGAAATTCGTGACAGTGTTGAATATGCATTAAATCTTCTCGATCAAGGTAAAGTCCGTGTCGCTGAACGCCAAGAAAATGGACAATGGCATGTTCATCAATGGTTGAAAAAAGCTGTTCTTTTGTCTTTTCGTCTCAATCCCATGCGCATTATTTCTGGTGGAGCACATGAATCCTATTGGTGGGATAAAGTTTCTTCGAAATTTTCTGGTTGGCAAGAAGACGATTTTAAAAAAGCTGATTTCCGTTCCGTTCCTGGAGCAATTGTACGTCATTCTGCCTATATTGCACCCAATGTTATTTTAATGCCATCCTTTGTCAATCTTGGTGCCTTTGTTGACGAGGGAACAATGGTTGATACATGGACCACCGTTGGTTCTTGTGCCCAAATTGGTAAATATGTTCATCTTTCTGGTGGTGTTGGTATTGGAGGTGTTTTGGAACCCCTGCAAGCAAACCCAACTATTATTGAAGATCATTGTTTTATCGGTGCACGCTCTGAAGTTGTTGAAGGGTGCATTATTCGTGAAGGCGCGGTTTTAGGAATGGGAGTCTTTATTGGAAAATCTACAAAGATTATTGATCGCACAACAGGAGAAACTTTTATGGGAGAAGTCCCTGCTTATTCTGTTGTTGTTCCAGGCTCTCTTCCTGGAAAACCATTACCAAACGGCGAAATAGGTCCGAGTCTCTATTGCGCTGTCATCGTGAAACGCGTTGACAAAAAAACACGAGAAAAAACATCCATTAATGATCTTTTGCGCGCGTAAAAAGTCATTTTCCAGAAACTTAGTAAAAGACAATTCATGGAAGGGCAATATGCCCTTTTTCTTTATTTATTTCATTTTGAGCGCTTGAATAAAAGCCGATTGCGGAATTTCTACCTTTCCGAATTGGCGCATACGCTTTTTTCCTTCTTTTTGCTTTTCCAAAAGTTTCCGCTTACGCGTTACATCGCCCCCATAACATTTCGCCGTTACATCTTTACGCAAAGCACGAATCGTTTCGCGTGCAATGACTTTCCCCCCAATGGCTGCTTGAACTGGAATCTGAAACATATGTTGAGGAATAAGATCTTTTAACTTCTCACACATTGAACGCCCGCGCTTTTCTGCAATTGTGCGGTGCACAAGCATTGACAATGCATCGATAGATTCTCCATTCACCAAAATAGACATTTTAACCAAATCGCCTTCAGAATAATCCGTCATCTGATAATCAAAAGAGGCATATCCCTTTGAGATTGATTTTAAACGATCATAAAAGTCAAAAACGACTTCATTGAGCGGTAAGTCATATGTCACCATGGCGCGCGTTCCAACATAAGACAAACTCACCTGCACCCCCCGTCTTTCTTGGCAAAGTTCCAAAATTGACCCAAGATAATTGTCAGGAGTCATTATGGTCGCTCGAATCCACGGTTCTTCAATGGAAGAAATTTTAACAACATCAAGCATATCTGCTGGATTATGTAATTCCTTGACAGAGCCATCATTCAGATTCATACGATAAACAACTGAAGGCGCTGTTGCAATTAAATCCAAATTAAACTCGCGCTCTAACCGCTCTTGAATAATTTCAAGGTGAAGAAGTCCTAAAAAGCCACAACGAAAACCAAAACCCAAAGCAGCTGATGTTTCCATTTCAAAGGAAAAACTCGCATCATTTAAACGCAATTTCCCCATAGCTGCACGCAAGTCATCAAAATCAGCTGCATCAATAGGAAAAAGTCCACAAAAGACAACTGGCTGAGCCGGTTTAAAGCCAGAGAGCGCTTCTTCACAAGGACGACGCTCTTCTGTAATAGTATCACCAACCCGTGTATCAGCAACCTCTTTGATAGAAGCCGTTATAAAGCCAATTTCCCCTGGTCCTAACGCCTCAACCTGAAGCATTTTTGGAGTAAAGACCCCCACCCGTTCAACTGGATATTTTGCCTCTGTCCCCATCATGCGAATGGTTTGGCCTTTTTTCAACACACCATCGATCACCCGCACCAAAACGATCACGCCAAGATATGCATCATACCAACTATCAACCAACATCGCTTTTAAAGGCTGGTTAATATCGCCTGTGTGCGGAGGTGGCAATTGTTTCACAATTGCTTCCAAAACATCAGGAACACCTAAGCCCGTTTTTGCGGATATCTCTACTGCCTCAGATGTATCAATGCCGATCACATCCTCAATTTGTTCTTTAACGCGCTCCGGCTCTGCGGCTGGAAGATCAACCTTATTGAGAACAACCACCAATTCATGAGAATTATCAATGGCTTGGTAAACATTTGCCAATGTTTGCGCTTCAACCCCCTGGCTCGCGTCTACCACCAATAATGAACCTTCACAAGCTGCTAATGAGCGCGAAACCTCATAAGCAAAATCCACATGACCAGGCGTATCCATAAGATTTAAAATATAGTTTTCACCATCTTTCGCTTTATAATGCAAACGTACTGTTTGTGCTTTAATTGTAATCCCACGTTCGCGCTCAATCTCCATAGAATCGAGCACTTGCTCTTTCATTTCACGGGTCTCAAGCCCCCCTGTCATTTGAATCAAACGATCAGCCAAAGTCGACTTTCCGTGGTCGATATGCGCCACAATGGAAAAATTACGGATATGATTACGATCTATTGTCATACAAGGCGATTTAGCAAAGAATAGCACAAAACGCAAAGACCAATTACGCTCCTTTGAAAACCTTCGAAAGAATATCCATAAAAGAGCTCACCAAAACATCGCTTTTTATAACTGAAAAAAGGCTTTTCTTCGTCATAAAAGACAAATACCTGAAGGTTTCCAAATGCTCTTCACTTCACCTATCTGTTGATCTTATCACACGCATGCCTGTATATTTATGAAAATATGCGATATTACTGCGACCTGCAATAAAATTTGCAAAAAATGCCCTTTTTTCCGTAACAAACCGGCATCATCATTCTCCGAGCTTGTGTATATTTACGAGTTCACAGCGCCGCGACAGCCCTCACGTGAAAGCGGCTCATGAGAGACATTTTTCCTTCTTTCCTTCTTTCCTCTCTCGTTACCCCCCTATATCAACCACACTTACGACATAAAGCCAAGTGAACAAAATTGATTCCAACATCGAGAGATGAGAGATTTTTACAATATTCTGGGTTTTAATTCAAGATGTATAACAATTATTTATCTTTATAAATCAATATTTGTTCGTAAATAATAACTCCTTTTTTACACAAAACAAAAATAAAAATCGGAGCAGTAAACATGTTAAACGGCCACATTGCAGAAATAGACTCTCTTAGGGCAGAAACAGGCTTTCTTGGGAAAGATTTCTTTTAAAAGACGACCTCTTCTATCAAATTCCCTGACTTTTCCTTAATGGCGAAAAAGCATTAAAAACTTCCTTTATTTTTTAAGGAAACAGAAAAAGTGCATCTCTTAAGTTAGTAAACTATTGATTTATAATCATAATCTATCGTTGTTCACCTTAAATCATAACCCCGAATATTGTAAGAGTTTCTCATTTCAAATCCATTTATGTTGAATCAACTTTGTTCACTTGGCTTTACGTCATAAGCCGGACTGGCATGTAGATAAAAATTATAGGGGAAATGAGAAAAAATGACTCCCATGCCCCGCCTTAATACAAGGTCTTTCGCAACACCATGAGTTGATAAAATATACTACGAGCTCGTAAAAAGAATAATGGTACCATCTTGTGAAACATTATGACAGATGAGGGGCAAATTAATCAATTTTTTCAATTCTTTTATCTTTTTTGCGCCATTGTGAAGGCTGTAATTCCGCCACGACAATTCCAATCAAGATAAGCCCTCCCCCCAATAAAGCTAAAGGAGATAAACGTTCACCAGCCAAACGCCCAACAATCCCTGCCCATACAGGTTCACCTGCGTAAATGAGTGTTGCACGTGTAGGAGAAATAGACTTTTGTGCCCAATTCATTGCCAGTTGAATAATCGCACTCATTAACGCCAATCCAATACCAATACTCACCCATATCCATGAAAATTCTGGAATACCCTCACCCATCAAAGGCATACAAAGAAATGAAAAAAGACCACTGAAAAATAACTGTATAATTGTTACACGCCGACTGTTTACTTTGCTGGCAAAAATTCCGATGAGTACAATTTCTGCAGCAATAGCCAAAGCACCAAACAAAGTCAGAATTTCACCTTTTGAAAACGCAATTTTCCTAGGCTCTTGTCCAGAGATAAGGACAAGACCAATAAAAGCGAAAACAATGCCAATCCAGCAAGCTAAACGCGGTGGTTTCTTAAAAAAAATCCACTGTAATATAGGAACGGTCGGAACATAAAGCGCTGTGATAAAAGCAGACTGACTGCTCATAAGCGTTTGAAGCCCTGCAGCTTGCAAAGAATATCCCAAAAACATTCCTAAACCAATGGCCATCCCTGCAAAAATCTCATAAACAGTCAAACCTTTCATAGAACGCCCAAAAATTGCGCCACAAATCAGAGAGGCAACAATAAAACGAAACCCAACAAAGAAAAAGGGACCACTATAGCGCACTGCAATGTGAATCACTAAAAATGTAATGCCCCACAATATCGTTGCAAAAAATAATGCCAATTCGGGCTTGCTTGATAAAGGATGCTTCAACTGTTTTATCATAAAAGGTCTTTCCCTCAAATTTATCCACACATCTTACGAAACAATAAGCGTTCCAGCGCCCTGTTCAGTGAACAGTTCTAGCAAGACAGAATGGGGTGTTTTGCCATTTAAAATGACAACACCTTCTACACCATTTTGAAGCGCCTTGATACAAGTCTCTACTTTTGGGATCATGCCGCCTGAAACTGTTCCATCTTTGATAAGAGTTTCAGCTTCAGAGATTGCTAATTTCTTTAAAAGTTGGCCATTTTTATCTAAAACACCCGGAACATCGGTCAGAAACAAAAGGCGTTTAGCTTCCAATGCTCCAGCAATGGCTCCAGCAAAAATATCAGCATTAATATTATAAGTTTTGCCATCGCGACCTGGAGCAACAGGTGCAAGAACTGGAATCATTTCAGAACATGCTAAAAGATCCAATAATGTACGATCAACTTCAACAGGTTCACCAACAAATCCTAAATCCAAAACACGTTCGATATGCGAATCGGGATCCATGACAGTTTTATAAGCCTTCTCAGCAAAAACCATATTGCCATCCTTACCGCATAAGCCTATTGCCCACTCACCCTCAGCATTGATGAGAGCAACAATTTCTTTGTTAATGGAGCCAGCTAAAACCATTTCAACTACTTCAACAATCCGCTCATCCGTCACACGTAAACCGTTCTCAAACCGTGACTCAATTCCCATTTTCATCAAAATTTTAGCAATTTGAGGTCCCCCACCATGAACAACAACAGGATTAATTCCTGACTGCTTTAATAAAGCAATGTCGCGCGCAAATGCACGCCCTAAAGCAGCATCACCCATTGCATGACCACCATATTTTATAACGACTGTTTCGTTTTCATATTTTTGCATATAAGGTAACGCAGACGATAAAAATGCTGCTTGTTTTTCAAAAATATCTGCCGCACCATTTTCAATATCATCCATAAAAAGGGCCTCCTCATCACTTTTTACCATTTCTTAGTGAGATTTAAGAAAAGTGAAAACAAACTTTACTCTATCTATCCTTCTGAAAATTAGCAATTTTTTAAAATTATGACAAAACCAACAACAAGATGAAACAAATGCAGCTTTCTTAAAAAAGGATAAACAGAGAAGAATTGAAAAATATAGATTTATAATACTTATGTTCTTAATGACCTTATGTATAAATTGAGAAGGATTTTTAAGCTACGCTGCACATTCAGCCCATTAACTTCACCCCATAGTAAAATCTTTAACAATGAATATAAAGATATACAACCATTGATTTTATAAGACGAAAACAAAATTGACTGATAAAGTGAACCGCTCTATCGCCAACATAAAAAATAACGAAATCACAATCCTCTTTTATTTCAGCTAAAGTTTTGACTTTAAAATTCACCCTTTTCCCAAGTGATCCGAAGTCAAAAAATATCCCATTGAACAATTGACAACAACACGAGCTATGAAAATAAAGGCATATGAAAAAAATATCATCATCTTAGGATTGCCATCTAAACAAATGACCAAACCACACGCACTCCCTTAAAGTGATCCATTCAATTGCTCTTGCATTTAATTGTTACTGGCCTTCGTCATAATGACAAATACTCATCGCTGATAAGAAAAGGACATTTCGAAAGAAACTTAATATCCTCTTCAAACAATTTCTGATTAAAAAATAAAAGTCGCTTCGCGCATAAAGAATAAAGCTCTCCTTACTTTTATGAAAAATGAGAGTTCCTTTCATTGAAAAAACAGCTACTTTATAGAGATAAAGATACAAAACCCTTCCCCAACAGGATAGAAATTAAGCCACTATAAATATTTGTTTTTAAAATTTTCACATGATGTAAATAGCATCTTTTGGTGAATGATCCCCCGCAAAGAAGTAAAATCAAAGAATGATTTTTAAACCAAAAACCAATTTCAGCTTGATCTATAAAATTAATTTCTGTCTTTTTGCTCACAAGTTATGCTTTTTCATCAATCTTGATAGACCTTCACTAATTTTGACCGGAAATATTCTCAAAAAACTCTCTCATACGTGAAAAAAAACCATGAGATTGTGGTGAATTTTCGTGATTTGAAAGTTTTTCAAATTTTTGCAACAATTCGCGTTGCTCTTGCGTTAATTTCTGCGGTGTTTCAATGGTTATATGGATATAAAGGTCACCCCTTGCTTGCTGACGACGTAACATAGGCATGCCTTTACCCTTGAGACGGAATTGGCGTCCATTTTGTGTACCTTCTGGAATCCGAACACGAGATTTCACACCTTCAAGGTCGGAAACTTCAAACTCCCCTCCTAAAGCAGCTGTCACCATTGAAATTGGAATGCGACAGTGGAGATCTGCCCCATCTCGCTGAAAAAACTCATGCGGTTTAATAGAAAGAAAAATATAAAGATCACCACTAGGACCACCACGAATACCCGCATCCCCCTCACCAGAAAGACGAATACGTGTCCCATCTTCAATACCGGTTGGAATATTTACGCTCAATGAACGGTTTTTTTCCACCCGTCTTGTCCCCTGGCATTTTGGACATGGGTCCGTAATGATTTCACCACGTCCATGACATGAAGAGCATGTTCGCTCAATGGAAAAGAAACCTTGCGCAGCACGCACACGACCAGAACCATGACAGGTGCCACAAACTTGTGGTTTAGAACCCTTTTTCGCACCTGATCCCTCACAAGCATCACAAGCAACGGAACTTAGAATATTAATTTGTGCGGTTTTTCCTGAAAATGCCTCTTCTAAGGTCACTTCCATGTTATAACTCAGGTCAGCACCGCGCTCACGTCCATCATTGCGCCTACGATGCCCCCCTCCCATCATTTCACCAAAAAAATCCTCAAAAATATCAGCAAATCCACCACTGGTAGAAAAACCACTAAAGGGATTTGCACCCTCTCGTCCATTATTCTCAAAAGCCGCATGACCAAATCGATCATAAGCAGCCCGCTTTTGAGGGTCTTTCAGAACCTCATAAGCTTCACCAATTTCTTTAAATTTCCGCTCTGCTTCTTTATCCCCCGCGTTGCGATCAGGATGATATTTCATTGCCAACTTACGAAAAGCAGACTTCAACTTCTTATCATCACATTCGCGAGTTACGCCAAGAATTTCATAATAATCAACCTTCATCATGTATTCCTGATATTTTTATCATCTATTTTCAATGTATATTCTTAGTCACAAAGTAGCAACTTATCCCAAATAACAAAGCCCAGCCTTATATTCCAAAGACCGGGTTTGTTTATTAATCTAGACATGTATCTAGATTATTTCTTCTTATCATCAACTTCTTCAAAATCAGCATCAACAACATCATCAGTCTTTGTATTATCTGTTTCAGGATCAGCTGCTGCTGCCTGTGAAGCCTCATACATAGCCTGTCCAAGCTTCATACTCACTTCTGCTAGTTTCTGCATTTTTGCTGTTACTTCTTCCGTATCAGTGCCATCAAGTGTGGACTTCAAATCAGATATTGCAGTTTCAATCTGTTCTTTCTCTTCAGAAGAAACCTTATCACCATATTCAGCCAAAGATTTTTCAGTTGAGTGAATGAGAGCTTCTGCCTGATTTCTCGCTTCAACACCTTCACGACGCTTTTTATCCTCAGCTGCATGCTCTTCAGCATCTTTTACCATTTTTTCAATGTCAGTATCACTCAAACCACCTGAAGCTTGAATACGAATCTGGTGTTCTTTACCAGTTCCTTTATCTTTTGCTGAAACATTCACAATCCCATTCGCATCAATATCAAAAGTGACCTCAATTTGAGGGATACCACGCGGCGCTGGTGGAATGCCAACAAGATCAAATTGAGCGAGTAACTTATTATCATTAGCCATTTCGCGTTCACCTTGGAAAACACGAATAGTCACAGCACTTTGATTATCATCAGCTGTTGAAAAAACTTGTGATTTTTTGGTTGGTATCGTGGTGTTGCGTTCAATGAGACGTGTAAAAACCCCACCTAATGTTTCAATACCTAACGAGAGAGGTGTTACATCCAAGAGCAATACGTCTTTTACATCGCCTTGTAATACCCCCCCTTGAATGGCAGCACCCATTGCCACAACTTCATCGGGATTAACGCCCTTGTGTGGATCTTTACCAAAGAAGCTTTGCACAACTTCTTGTATCTTGGGCATACGTGTCATACCACCCACTAAAACAACTTCGTCAATCTCACCAGCTTTCAGCCCTGCATCTTTCAATGCTGCTTTACAAGGCTCTATTGTACGTTGAACCAGATCATCAACCAAAGATTCAAATTTTGCCCGAGTTAACTTCATCGTTAAGTGTTTGGGACCCGACTGATCTGCTGTGATAAATGGCAAATTAATTTCTGTCTGTTGTGAAGAAGAAAGTTCAATCTTTGCCTTTTCCGCTGCTTCTTTCAAACGTTGCAATGCTAATTTATCACTTTTCAGGTCAATCCCTTGCTCTTTTTTGAACTCATCAGCAAAATAACCGACCAAGCGCATATCAAAATCTTCACCACCTAAAAAAGTATCTCCATTGGTCGATTTAACTTCAAAAACGCCATCACCAATTTCAAGAACAGAAATATCAAATGTACCACCACCAAGATCGTAAACAGCAATGGTTTTTCCATCTTTTTTATCCAAACCATACGCTAAAGCAGCAGCTGTTGGCTCATTGATAATCCGCAAAACCTCAAGTCCAGCAATTTTACCCGCATCTTTCGTAGCTTGACGCTGTGCATCATTGAAATAAGCCGGAACAGTAATAACCGCTTGCTCAACCTTTTCACCAAGATAAGATTCCGCAGTTTCTTTCATTTTTTGCAAAATCATGGCTGAAATTTGTGACGGAGAATACTTCTTGCCCTCTTCTTCAACCCATGCGTCACCATTATCACCCTTAACAATTTTATAAGGGACAAGGGCTTTATCTTTTTCAACCATAGGATCATCAAAACGGCGCCCAATCAGACGTTTAACTGCAAAAACCGTTCCTTCAGGATTTGTAACCGCTTGCCGTTTAGCAGGCTGCCCAACAAGCCGCTCTCCCCCATCAGTAAAGGCAACAACAGAAGGTGTTGTCCGCGCTCCTTCTGAATTTTCAATAACCTTTGCGTTTTTGCCATCCATCACAGCAACACAAGAGTTCGTTGTCCCCAAATCAATACCAATTACTTTTGCCATATTATAATCTCCATTCAGCAAGCTACCTCAACCTTCATAAAGCATCTTTCTAAGACAGCTCCTTCATAACACTTAAAGCCTGCATTTCACCGCAAGTTACATAAATCATAAACTAACAAGCCCAACAAGCCTTTCTGCTTCGTATATAAGAACGGGTTTTTATTGCTACAAGAGAATAATGAGAGAAACATCTCAAAATAAAATTTTTTTTAAAAATGAAGCATTCTACTTATACGTAGAAGCATTCTACTTATACGTAAACGCCATATTTGTTGAAGATGTGAACCTATAGCATCTCTTTATCTACAAATTCTCATAAACATATCAGATTCTAAAATCAAAAAAATAAAGAGAAAGAGAATGGCTGCACACTTTTCTTAGTTTCTCAAAATCACACGAAATGCTTGTTAAAAATAGCGTTCAGATACGCATCATTTACGTCATGAATATCACAATCTTTCTTAAACTCAACCTCTTATCATGACGCGCATAAACTTTATGCAATCAATAATCACGTTTCTTATATCATTCAATACATTGATTTATAATGATAAATCATCATTATCCAACTTGAATCATACCCCCGAATATTGTAAGATTCTCTCATCTCAAATCACTTCATGTTGAATCAATTTTATTCACTTAGTTTTACACCATAAGCGGGGTTGGCAGATGGGTAAATTATAGAGGAAAGGAGGAAAAATGCCTCTTATGAATCGCCTTAAGTGCCAAGGGCTGTCGCAACATTGGGGGCTGGTAAATATAAGATGGTGCCAGCTTGTACCTTCATAAGCGTAAAGATGGTGGCGCTCAATGGCTTTATCGTTAATCGTTATACAATTCACGGACGACGCCGTGAAATGGGCTTGGGGGCTCTAAGAGAAGTCTCTTTAAAACAAGCCCGCGAAACTGTAACACGGTGGCGTTCTGTTTTACATGAGGGTCGTGACCCCATTAAAGAACGTGAGAAACAAAAGCG
The DNA here is from genome assembly GCF_000312565.1 of Bartonella rattaustraliani AUST/NH4. Taxonomy (GTDB): domain Bacteria; phylum Pseudomonadota; class Alphaproteobacteria; order Rhizobiales; family Rhizobiaceae; genus Bartonella; species Bartonella rattaustraliani. Next base: position 169,525 of record NZ_CALW02000031.1, on the reverse strand, counting down.
TGAGGCAATGTGCAATCTTCATTATCTTAAAGATATTGCTCTAGAGACTTTTGAAAGTCGTAAAGCTGAATTAAAAGGTGATGGTAAGGCTGGAGGCTGGTTTTTGCCTTTACAACTTCACGTACTCCCCAAATTAGGCTGTTTGCCCATTTCAGAAATCACACAAACAGATATACGCAATACGCTTGCTCCTATTTGGCATACAAAAGCAAAAACAGCAGAGAAAGCCCTCATGCGTCTTAATCTTTGTTTCAAACATGCGGCTGCATTGGGATTAGATGTTGATTTACAAGTCACAACCAAAGCACGCGCCCTCTTAGGAAAACAACGCCACAAAGTGACTAATATGTCTGCAATGGATTGGAAAGAGGTGCCGGCTTTTTATCAAACACTTTGCCAAGCAACAACCCTAACACAATTGACTTTGCGTTTGCTTATCCTTACGGGCGTTCGCACCAATCCCTTTCGTCATATTCGTGAAGATCAGATTGAAGGGAACATATGGATTATACCTGCTGAAAATATGAAAGGAAGACGTGATGCGACAACAGAGTTTCGCGTCCCTTTATCACTCAACACACGAGATTAAACCCTATTGTACAAAATGTTTATATCTTTGGATATTATTTGTCTATCAACTCTCAACAGTTTATCTTTAATCATTTGTTTTTTTTATTTGAAAATCACGTTTTGAATACACCTGAACATGATCTGCTCAATTGCTTACAGACTTTTCAAATTTGCAAATAGAGTAAAGATATCTTCCTTGTTTTTCCATGTATTCTTACTTTTTATCACTTTCCTTAAAAGTAAGAAAACCCATGATCTTTATGCTCAGATTTAAATTTATACGACTCTCAAAATTCTTTCTTTTATTTTAGGCAAAAACTCTGGTAAAAGTGAAAAAATGTATTCATGAGATGAATCTAACGAAGGAGGGTAAATCAATGATGATATTTATCGTAGAAAAAACAAAGAAGCTCGCATCTCAATACACAACCCACATACAATATCCATTCAAAAAGGTTCTTTCAAATGCCATATTCGTTCTTCTCTTCGCTTGTATAGCTCTACCCGCAGCCGCTCAACAATATAAGGTTGGGAATATAGAAATTCTTCATCCTTGGACGCGTGCAACGCCTAAAGGTGTAAAAGTTAGTAGCGGTTATCTCTACATCATTAATCACAGTAATACCCCAGATCGTTTGGTTTCTGTATCCGCAAAAGGAATAAAAACAGCAGAAATCCACGCTATGACAGTCGTTAATAATATTATGAAAATGGAACACATGCAGCATGGCATTGAAATTCCAGGCAATGGTGAAGTTACACTTAAGCCTGGAAGCAATCATATTATGTTCATGGGACTTTCAAAACCCTTCAAAGCAGGTGACAAAATCACCGCAAAGTTGACATTTGAAAAAGCCGGAACGATTGACGTTGACTTTTCAGTGAACGCTATGGTGGAAAAATCACCTTCCAAACCAGATTCTGTACACTAAGTTTTTGCTTTAGTCCTTAATACACAATAGTAAAAAGCGTGGAAAAATTCTTTCACGCTTTTTTGTTTAATACCGTAAAAAAGACTTTATCTTTTGTTTGAATTAAGTGTGATTTATTTCAGGAATGCGCAACATTTGCCCGGGATAAATTTGATCAGGGGATTTCAGCATTGGTTTATTGGCTTCAAAAATAAATGTATTTTTATCGCCGTGCCCTTTTCCATACATTTCTTCAGCAATTTTCCAAAGATTGTCACCCGATTTTACTTCATAAAAGCGAGAAGCTTTTGTAGATGTGGTATTTGCAATTTTTAATTGGTCAACATCAACAGAAGAAATCCCCTGCGAATTGCCAACAACTAAAAGCGCTTTTTCAAGTGTCTCTCTATCTGGAACCTCACCACTTAAAATAGCTTTACCATTTTCAACCTGAATATTCACTTTTTCTGTGCCAAGTTGAAAGTTATCAAACGCAGCTTTAAAATCCTTTTCTTCTGGTGCATGATTCCCCATACCAAGCTTTTCACCAACTGTTTTCATAAAATTAAAAAATCCCATTATAGCCTCCTCCTTTTGTGCAATGAGAGCAATTTTTTTGCGTAAATGTCACCACACTCTTTCATTTCTCTCTTAAAAAAGATAGGCGAATTTTCTAAACTTCAACAATCAAAAATGGACCTGTTCAATTCTGAAACAGAGATGACAAGAAACTTTGGCAAAGCAAAAAAAAACTTTGACAAAAAACGTATTTATATAAATTTTCTCTCAAACGAAGGGATCTTTATGCGCATAAAAACATTATAAAATTGCAAAGATAAAACAAGCTTTTACCGTAAAGATGAAAGATTTTTTGCTTTGCAATAATTTGTATCATATTTGTTTTGCAAAAAAAATGCGAACTCCCATATAAATAAGTATGGATTGATTTGCTCATACGGCAATAGAAAGGTCTAAGAAGCCATGAAGGATACTCCAACAATCACACAAACGATTGTACTTGTTGATGATGACCGTAATATTTTGACATCTTTATCTTTTGCGCTTGAAACAGAGGGATATCGCGTTGAAAGCTATACAGATGGAGCATCTGCACTCAAAGGTCTCACACTCCATCCTCCACATTTAGCTATTTTTGACATTAAAATGCCCCGAATGGACGGGATGGAACTTTTGCGCAGACTGCGTCAAAAGTCTGATATTCCTGTCATTTTTCTCACCTCTAAAGATGACGAAATTGATGAACTGTTTGGTCTTAAAATGGGCGCTGATGATTTTATTACAAAACCTTTCTCTCAGCGTCTCCTTATTGAACGTGTAAAAGCTATCTTGCGTCGTTCTAATGCGCGCAACCAACCCCTTGCAACAGGAACCTCTCCCTCTTCTTCTCTCAAACGTGGGGATCTTGTTATGGACCAAGAACGTCACACCTGTACATGGAAAGATAAACCTGTTATTTTAACCGTTACGGAGTTTTTGATTCTGCAAACCTTAGCACAAAGACCTGGAGTTGTAAAAAGTCGTGACGCTTTGATGGATGCTGCATATAGTGATCAAGTCTATGTCGATGACCGTACCATTGATAGTCACATTAAACGTTTGCGTAAAAAGTTTAAACAAGTCGATGATGATTTTGCAATGATTGAAACACTTTATGGTGTAGGCTATCGTTTCCATGAAGTGTAAAACTATTGTAAAATTATTTTGTCGCAAGAATTTGAACGGCAATCAAATCAATGACACAAAACACTCAACAGGAAACGTTGCAAGAAACAGCACCAAATGATATCCCTCCAACATCATTTCCTAAGATTTTTCATTCGCATCTTCGAATACAGCGTCTTTTCAGACAATTGCTGTTTTCCAGCCTTACACGTCGTATTGTCATCTTAAATATTGCTGCCCTTGCCATTCTCGTGACAGGTATTTTATATCTTAATCAATTTCGCGATGGTTTGATTGAAGCAAAAATTAAAAGTTTATGCACCCAAGGAAAAATTATTGCTGGAGCTATTGCTGCTTCCGCAACAGTGGATACAAATTCTATTCTCATTGACCCTCAAAAACTTTTAGAATTACAAGCTGGAGAAAGCGTTACACCTGCACCTCAATCAACAGATTCTTGGGACTTTCCTATTAATCCTGAACAGGTTGCTCCTCTTTTACGACGGCTTATCACACCCAAAACAACAAGAGCGCGTATTTATGATCGTGATGCAACTTTACTTCTTGATTCGCGTGTTCTTTACTCTAGTGGTGAAGTTTTTAGCTATGATTTACCCCCTCTTAAAACAGAACAAACCATGTGGGAACGTTTCACTTCATGGTTTTCAAAAATCTTTTATGGCAGTGGTCTTTCTCTTGATAGAGAACAAGCACAAAACAGTGGGCTTGCTTACCCAGAAGTGTATAGAGCCTTAAATGGAGCTGTTGCGACTGCCAAAAGACGCAACAAACAAGGGCAATTAATCGTTTCTGTTGCTGTACCTGTTCAACGTTATCGTGCAGTGGTGGGCGCCCTTCTTCTTTCAACGCTCGGTTCAGATATTGATGACATTGTAAAAGGTGAAAGACTAGTCATTTTTAAAGTCTTTGCTGTGGTTGGAACTGTACTTTTGGTGCTTTCCATATTTTTAGCCCACACCATTGCCCATCCTTTGAGCAAACTATCTGCCTCCGCCGACCGTGTACGCAATGGCAATAATAAACGTGTAGAAATTCCTGATTTCTCAACGCGTGAAGATGAAATTGGTCATCTTTCAACCTCTATTCGTGATATGACCAATGCCCTTTATATGCGCATTGAAGCCATTGAACGCTTTGCTGCTGATGTAAGTCATGAGTTGAAAAATCCGCTTACCTCACTGCGTAGTGCTGTTGAAACACTCCCTTTGGCTAAAAATGAAGAAGCTCAAGAACAATTATATGAAATTATTCAACATGATGTACGTCGTCTTGACCGATTGATTACAGATATTTCTGATGCCTCAAGGCTTGATGCAGAGCTTGCTCGTGAAACTGCACAGATCGTTGATATGACACCGCTTTTGAAAAGCCTTGTTCATGCTGCTCAAGAAGTATACCGTAACACGCAAACTATTGATATAAATCTGAATATTCTTCCACACCCCCACGGAAAAACTTATCTTGTATTGGGACATGAGCTTCGTTTGGGACAAGTTATTTCTAATCTGATTGAAAATGCACGGTCCTTCATTCCCTATAATAGCGGTAAAATTCATATCACTATGAAAAGTCATGCGTCAACTCTCATCTTACTCATTGAAGATAATGGTCCTGGTATTCGTTCAGAGAATATTGAACGCATTTTTGAACGCTTCTATACTGATCGACCAAACGAAGATGCTTTTGGACAAAACTCAGGCCTCGGACTTTCTATTAGTCGGCAAATCATCGAAGCGCATAATGGAACAATTACAGCCGAAAATATTATTGACCCCAAACGTGGAAACCGTAAAACTGGTGCACGTTTTATTATTACACTTCCCTTCGCCAAATAAATCCTCTACCCAAAGCAAAAGGTATGAAAGCAACAAATGAAATATTACACGCGAATTGCCTTCAACTAGGGGGGAAAGGACTGTTGATTATAGGTCCTTCTGGTTCAGGAAAGTCAACACTTACCCTTGCTTTGATTGACCGTGCTAAGTGGTCAAAGCGTGAAGCAAAGCTTATCAGCGACGATTATACAATGCTGCGTGTGGAAAATGGAAAACTTCACGGATATGCTCCAGAAGGTTTGCATGGTGGTATAGAGATTCGTGGCGCTGGTCTTTATATGATAGAGTTTGAAAAACACACAATCGTCGATTGCGTTCTTACACTTGGTCCTGAATATGAACGTTTTTCCACAGGACAAACTTTTCAATTTGCAGATATACATGCCCCCCTTTTAAAACTCCCTAGCCTTCATGAAGCTGATTGTACAGCCATTTGTCAGGCCATTGAAGCATTCTTTTTTAGAAAAATATGGCGCAAATCTGTTTAATTTTTATCTAAAGATAAAAAAATCATTATTTTTGCCTTTTTTTGTAATTTTTTCTTGGCAGCAGGATAAAGCTTTGTAGAATATAGCTTTTACCAGTATAGTCAGATATTGAGTTAACAGGAGTTTATGTAAATGATTGGACTCGTGCTTGTAACGCACGGTGAGCTGGCTGTTGAATTTTTACATGCTGTAGAACATGTTGTTGGGACACAGGAAAAATTCGCAACAATATGCATCTACCCCGATGATGATTTGGATCAGCGCCGAAGTGATATTATGTCTGCAGTCTCCTCTACAGACACAAACAATGGTGTCATCATATTAACAGACGTATTCGGTGGAACTCCTTCAAATATAGCGATTCCTGCCATTGAAAAAGGGCGTGTTGAAATGATCGCAGGTGTCAATCTACCCATGCTCATTAAACTGATTTCTATTCGCCAATGCCCTGATATTTCATTAACAGAAGCTTTAAGAATAGCGCAAGAAGCAGGACGTAAATATATTAATGTGCCAGTATGATTTTATAGCAGGTAATTAAACATTCATGCTTTCCAAAGATCCTCTCCCCTCTCAACTAAGTCGTCATTTCAATATTTGTAATAAACGTGGGTTGCATGCACGCGCTTCCGCTAAATTTGTTCAAACTGTTGATAGTTTTAACGTTATTGTTGAAGTTGAAAAAGATGGAAAAGTCGTTGGTGGATCATCAATTATGGGGCTTATGATGTTAGCCGCTTCTCCTGGTTGTGACCTCACTATTCGCGTTTCTGGACCAGAAGCAAGTGATGCACTTGATGCTCTTGAAAAGCTCATCAATAATAAATTTGGAGAGGAAAACTGAAGTTTCTTACTTTCCAAATTATAATTTCCCCTGAAAAAACTTCTCATCATTATTATTTTAATTGGCTCTTTTTCGAAATAACACACCAAAAACACCATTCTCTTTTCCAACCCTTTATATTGCGTATAATACCTTGATTCATAATGGTTTTGTCTTTTCTCACCTTGAATCACAACCCTGAATATTGTAAGATTCTCTCATTCCAAACCACTTTATGTTGAATCAATTTTGTTCACTTGCTCGTACGCCATAAGCGGAGTTGGCACATAGATAAAAATTAGTAAGGATAAGGAGGAAAAATACAGCTCATGACCCGCTTTAATGCAAGGCTGTCGCAACACCATAAGTTGTTAAATAGAATGATGGTGCTGGCTTGTTACTTCATAAGCAGGGAACTGGAACTCCTACATTGAGACGGTTTATAAAAAGCGTTTCGTTCTTTCTTAAACAGTTTTTATTCATACACCAACTGTACTTGTGATGTACAAGCTAATCGTTTTTTGATTCAATATAAACAAATTTGAAATGAGGAAAACACATGATACTCAAAGCGCGAACATTTCATATAAAAATGATGAATTATTATTATAAATCAATGTGTTGTTTTTGAAATCATCCGTTTTCATATTCTTTACGGACCAGCATAACAATTTTTGATAGATAAACATTTTCGTTATTTATTGTAGGTGTCAATGCTTATAGCAGTTCTGTTGTGTATAATATGTCTCAATACCTTGATTTATAATGATTTTTGTCGCTATCTGGTTTGAATCACAGCTCCAAGTATTGCAAGTTTCTTTCACCTCAAACCCCTTTATCATGAAGCAATTTTTTCACTTGGCTTTACGCCATAAGCGCAGTTAGCGTGAGAGTAAAAACGAGAAAAGAAATACCTCTCATAAACCACCTTTATGCAAGGACTGTCGCAACACCATAAGTTGGTAAATATACACTATGCGTTAGCAAATATATTGGAAGTTGGTAAAGAGAGTAATGGTGCCAATCCTTCGTAAGTGTAAAGATGGTGGTGCTCAATAAAACGACACTCAACTTTTTCCTGTATATTCTTGTAATGAAGTCCACGAGAATACAGTTTTTAGTGTCATCATAACTCTCGTTTCTTGAAGTTTAATAAGCTTTATGAATTCAATCCATCAATATCGTAAAATATTTTTAGACACTCTTTTTCCACATTATTGTCTTCTTTGTAGTGGTAACTTAACTTTTTTTTAACTTATTCACCACCATATTTACGTGAGCATCTTTTCACTTTAAAGGAAATATTATGCCCCGTTTATTTAGTGCTCTTCAAATTCCCCAACAAATAACAGAAGCGCTTGTATCACTGCAGAATGGTTTACCGAATGCACAGTGAATTAATCCGCAAAACTTTCATGTCACTTTATCTTTCTTTAGTGAAGATGAAAGCTTTGTAGAAGATAAACTATACGTGCCTTTGATACGATAAAACTTCCTCCCTTTGTATTATGCACAAAAGATTTTGAAGTTTTTTGTTCAGAAAACATTCCACATTCTCTTGTTGTTCGTATTGAATCTTGTGAAACTCTTAATCTTTTACACGAAAAAATACACTATATCCGGAACGACCTGGGATTGCCCCCTAAAAAAACAATTTATTCCGCATATTACTCTTGCACGTCTGCTTAATATTAAACCTGATGATCTTCCTCTCTATCTTTCTTCTCGAAGTCATTTTTCTTTTCCTCCTTTTGAGATCGATCATTTTGTTTTATTATTATCGCCATCTCCTTTGAGCAGTGCTCCCTATATTGTGAAAGGAAGTTGGACACTTCGCAGCTAAAAGGGTGCCATCCACACCCTTTAGAACTCTCTTTTATCAAAGAACGCAATAAAATTGCGCTGTATGTGATATTATATTTTTCGCTAAGATCACTACTTGTATGTTTCAAGCAGAATCAGACGCAACAGGAGATTCTTTTATCCCCCCTTTAGCAACACCAACTATAGCAGGGCGCAAAACACGTTCACCAATAATATATCCCGCTTGAACAACTCGCTGAACAGTATTATCTGGTACGTCAGAATTAGGAATTTCAAACATTGCTTGATGGAAGTGAGGATCAAACTTTTGCCCTTCTGGATAAATTTTCTGCACTCCGTGGCGCTCTAGCGCTGCTATCATTGCACGCTCTGTCATTTCCACGCCCTCAACTAATGTTTTCAAGCCAGAATCTTTTTCCTTTTCCCCTTCTGGAATAGCCTCCAAAGCGCGATTGAGATTATCAGAAACAGATAACATGTCACGTGCAAAATTAGCGATTGAATAAGACTTTGCATCCGCCACATCACGCGCAGTGCGACGTCGAAGATTTTCCATATCTGCAGCAAGACGTAAAAGTTGATCTTTCAATTCTTTATTTTCAGCCTGCAAAGCGGTTAAAGGATCAAGAAACTCATTGCCTTCTTCTTCTACTTCTGCGCGTGCCTCTGCTTCACGTGTTTTTAAAAATTCGTCAGCAGCCTGTTTAAGCGCATCGCGATCAGCTGGATTTTTCAAATCACAATTTTCAAATGAAGCATCCGTAAATTTGTTTTTTTCGTCAGACATAAAAATTCTATTCCTTCATAAGATTTGTTATTCTCGATATTGAAATTTTACAGACAAAAATCAAGGGGTCCTTACGTATTTAATAAAATGAGTCTTTACTTATACAAATATCTACATAGTCATCTTAACGCAACAGTTGTGACACAAGTTGAGCCGTATAATCAACCATGGGAACGATTCTTGCATAATTAAGCCGCGTGGGTCCAATAACACCTAAAGCACCAATAACTCTTTGCTTTGAATCACGATAAGGGGCTACCACTAAAGAAGAACCCGAAAGCGAAAATAACTTATTTTCCGAACCAATAAAAATACGTACTCCCGAACCTTCATCTGCTAAATCAAGTAACTGCGCCATACTTTCACGCGTTTCTAGATCATCAAACAGATGTCGTAGTCGCTCTAAATCTTCTTCTGCCTTCACATCTTCAAGTAAATTGCTTCGTCCACGTACAATAAGATGTATTTTATGGTCAGCATCTTCTCCACCCCAAAGAGCTAATCCTGTTTCAACAAGATGATGAGACAAATGATCAAGTGCAGCACGCGTTTCTGAGCATAAACGTGCAATTTCTTCTTTAGCTTCACTCAATGTACGCCCCTGGATATGCGCATTAAGAAAATTCGTTGCCTCTGTCAATTGTGCATGAGTAACCCCTTCTGGTAAATGAACAATACGATTTTCAATCTCACCTTGTTGAGTCACTAAAACAGCAAGAGCATGTTCTCCATCAAGGCGTACAAATTCAATATGCTTCAATGTTCCTTCGTATTTTGTTGCTAAAACAAGCCCTGCCCCACGTGAAAGATCTGAAAGAACTCTGCTTGCCTGAATGAAAAACTGTTCAACGGATTGCGCATGGCCTGCCTCCTTGACTTGCATTGCAATATTTTCGCGCTCTTCATTTGGCAATTCACCCGCTTCCATAAATGCATCAACAAAAAATCGTAAACCTGATTGTGTAGGCATGCGCCCAGCAGACACATGAGGAGCATAAATTAAACCAAGATGTTCAAGATCACTCATGACATTACGAATTGTTGCAGGTGATAATGTCTGTCGTAAAAGCCGTGAAAGATTTCGTGACCCTACAGGTTCACCATCATTCAGATAAGCTTCAACGATATGACGAAAAATATCACGTGAACGCTTATCAAGACATTTTAGTGCATCATTAATAGGTTTATACTTCATTGTAATTATTTCACTACTTTAAAAATACTCTGTTCTTTATATAAGCTCCGCTATGGTCTCTTCAAATCATCTAAAGCAGTGTGAAAACATCTTACATATTTATCATAAAAAAATATTATCATCAAAGATAAAGGACCATTTAATTTCTTTTTTCAATCATTCTCCTTATCAAAAACAAACGATTTCATTTAAGTGAAAGTTCAATCAAGAGTATAAAAAGATTATATTGCATAAAATCCGGCAAAACGCGTATATGTGAATGTTTAAGCTGGTTTTTTAAAGCCCCCTTTCATTTCTGGAGAAATGTATATGAGAAGCATAACAGCCAAGAAACTTGTCATTGCTACACATAATATTGGTAAATTACATGAAATTGCCGTCTTGATCGCTCCGTTTGGTTTAACAATCCAATCAGCAAAAGAGCTCGGATTGCCTGAACCCAAAGAAACAGGAACAACATTTGAAGAAAATGCCTACATAAAAGCTTTTGCAGCAGCAAAAAATACAGAAATTCCTGCTCTTTCTGATGATTCAGGTCTGGAAGTCGAAGCATTAAATGGAGCACCTGGCGTTTATACCGCTGACCTTGCTCTTCAACCCGATGGAACACGTGACTTTCCAAAAGCAATGCAAAAAATAGAAGATGAACTCCAAAAAATCGGGGCTCATGAAAAAAGCCAACGAAAATGCCGTTTTATATCCGTCATCTGTATTGCATGGCCCGATGGTCACGCAGATTATTTCTGTGGCAGCGTTGATGGTACATTTGTTTGGCCTCCACGCGGAAACCAAGGTTTTGGTTTTGATCCTATTTTTTTACCAGATGGGTATGTTAATACCTTTGGTGAAATGTCAATGGAGCAGAAACATGGATGGAAACTCAATGATAAAACACCTCTCTCACATCGTGCACGCGCTTTCAAACTTTTAGCAGAAAACCTTTTGATACCGTCATGAATGAACCTTTTGGTATTTACATTCACTGGCCCTTTTGCGCGGCAAAATGTCCTTATTGTGATTTTAATTCGCACGTTCGTGTTCATGGCGTTGATCAACCACGTTTTGTCACCGCCTTTGAACGTGAAATAGAAACGCAATATTATAAAATAGGTCCACGTCATATCACGAGTATTTTTATGGGTGGGGGAACACCTTCTCTTATGACGCCTCAGACTGTTGATTCCTTGTTGCAAGCACTTGCAAAAAAGTGGACCATCGATGATAAAGTGGAAATTACCCTGGAAGCAAACCCAACAAGTGTGGAAGTAGAACGCTTTCGCGAATATCGTACAGCAGGTATTAACCGTTTGTCTCTGGGTGTACAAGCGCTTAATGACAAAGCACTGCGAAAACTTGGCCGTCTCCATGATGTAAAACAAGCTCTTCACGCTATTGCTTTAGCGCGAGAAATTTTTCCGCGTTTATCTTTTGACTTAATCTATGCCCGCCCGGAACAAACACTCGAACAATGGAAATGTGAACTTTTTCAAGCCATTGAATTGGCAGCAGACCACCTTTCTCTTTACCAACTCACCATCGAAGAAGGAACCGCTTTTAAACGGCTTTATGACGCAGGAAAACTTATTCTTCCCACTTCAGAACTCGCAGCAGACATGTATCATCTCACGCAAGAAATAACCGAACAGCGTGGTCTTCCCGCTTACGAGATCTCAAATCATGCAATTCCTGGTGCCGAATCAGCACATAATCTTCTCTATTGGCGCTATCATGAATATGCAGGTTTTGGTCCAGGAGCCCACGGTCGCTTTATTGAACACGAACAAAATCATTCCTCCGTCTCTTCAAAAACACCTTCTTCTTTGATTAGGCATCGTGAACGTTATGTCACTATAAATGAGAAATATCCTGAACATTGGCTTGAATTGGTAGAAACAACGGGGCATGGCTGTATTGAAACAGAACAATTGACCGCTGAACAACAAGCAAATGAAATGCTCCTTATGGGCTTGCGTCTTGGCGAAGGTTTAGATCTTTCGCGTTATGAAATCTTAAATCCTAAGAGCTTACCACAAGAAAATCTTATTGATTTACAAAAGCAAGGGCTCGTGGAAATGTCTGGAAATCAGCGTTTAAAAGCGACAAGCAAAGGACGGATTCTGCTGAATCACATCATCAGTCAATTAGCAAACTAAAATCTCTATGATTCTTACCTACTATCATAGTAATAATATTTACGGTCTTTCATTTACAATAAAGGTATTTTTGAAAAAATAATTGCTGCCGTTCTCATTGCAACAAATTGATTTATAATAATTATTTGTCGTTATTCACTTATGAGTCATAATCCAAAATACTGTTAAGATTCTCTCATTTCAAACCTCTTTATGTTGAACCAATTTTTCACTTGGCTTTACACTATCAGCGGGATTGATGTGAAGATAAAATGAGTGAAAAAAGCAGGAAAAATGCCTCTTATGAACCGCCTTCATGCAAAGGTTGTCGCAACAGCATGCGCTGGTAAATAGGGTTTATTTTACTTAATGAGTTCTCTATGAGAGTGATAGGGGCTACCCTTTATAAGCGAAAAGATGGTAGTGCTTAATGGCTTATCGTTATGCAATTCATAGAACGCCACCGTAAAATGGGCTTAGAAACACTGAGAGATATCTTTTTAAAACATACAGCATATTGATTTATAATGATAATCTGCCGTTATTCATATTAAATTAAGAATCTCGAATATTGTAAAACTTTCTCATTTCAAGTCTGTTCATGATGAATATGAAGCAGCCGAAATCTTCTGCCTGCACATTATAAGCATGGTTGGCATGTGGGTAAAAACGTTTGAGCAAGGGATAAAAATCCTCTCAATGCAAAAACTATCGTAACACTATGAATAGGTAAACATACCATGAGTTGGTAAAAAAATGATGATGTTGATTTATGCTTTCACAAACGTAAAGAGTGTAGTGCACAATGGTTTTACAGTATATCATTCACGGACACAGCGTCGTGAAATGGAATTAGGGCTTTGAGAAAGCTCTCTTTCAGGCAAGCATGTACAATGCAGGAGAACACAGCTACCTCTCTCTTCTTTATCTCAAACTTTATTGAAATATCTAAAAACTAGGACATGTCCTTTTTGAATTGGATATTATGAAGCTTTTTGTAAAAGCCATTTTTCTTTGCGAGCAATTCTTTTTGGGTCCCTTGTTCAATCAGTTGACCATTTTTCACGACAACAATTTTATGAGCGCGAACAATTGTTGAAAGGCGGTGCGCAATGACGATAGTTGTGCGTCCTTTGGTGAGATGATGCAGAGCTTCATTAATTTGTTCTTCATTATGGGAATCCAATGCGCTTGTTGCTTCATCAAGAATCAAGATTTCACTATCATGAAGCATTGCCCTTGCGATAGCGAGTCGTTGTTTTTGTCCGCCTGAAAGATTACAGCCATTATCACCTATCTGTGTATCATATCCATTTGGAAGATCCATAATAAAGTCATGAGCATTGGCTGCTTTTGCTGCGTTGATAATGTCATCATCGCTGGCTTCTACTTTTCCAAGCCCAATATTATACTTGACCGTTCCTTGAAAGAGAAAAGTATCTTGCCCTACATAGGCTATCAGATTTCTCAGAGAGCGAAATGTAGCATAGCGAATGTCTTGATCATTAATGAGTATGCGTCCCTCTACAGGGTCATAAAGGCGCATAATAAGGTTAATAAGAGTTGATTTTCCTGAACCAGACGGTCCTATCAACGCTGTCATTTTTCCAGGTTCTATTTCTAGATTGATGTCTTTTAACACCATTTGGTTATCTATATATGCAAAAGAAACATGTTCGAAACGGATAGGTCCTTGTGTTTTCTTCAGATCTTTAGCTTTTTCATGTTCTATCACCGTAAGAGGATGATCCAGGATTTCAAACATCGTACGGATATTAACCAAACCAGATTCAATTTTGACACGTATATTGGCTAATCTTTTTGCAGGTTCGTAAGCAAGAAGCAAAGCGACAATAAAAGACATGAATTCACCTTGAACGCCTGCTCGCTGAGTTGCAAGATAGCCAAAAAAACAGATGATACCTGCAATGGAAATACCCGTGAGTGTTTCCATGATCGGGTTTGTAATTGCTTGGAGTGTTGCAATAGTGTTTGCTTGTTTTTCGGCATCGCAAATGGCTTTGTTCATACGTTTTTTCATGAGTTCTTCTAATGAAAAAGCTTTGATAACGCGAATACCAAGAGAACTTTCTTGTACAATTTTGATAATTTCACCAAGTAAGAGGAGTTCTTTTTCCACAAGGCTGCGAACGCGTTTTAAAGCCATTCTAACCCCTAAAAAAGCCAGTGGACCGACTATTAAAGTAATGACGATTAACGTAAAACTTTGAATAAACATGACAAGCAATAGACCACTTACGGAAAGCAAATCACGCACAAAAGTTGTAATAATTGTATCAATAACATTACGTGCTACTGTAGCGTTGTGGGTGACTCGAACAAGGAGATCAGATGAAGTGTTATCATGATAAAAAGAAACACCCTGTTCCATAAGGCGAGCATAAATTTTACGCTGTTGTTCTGCAACAATACTGTTTCCTGCTTTTCTCAAAAAGTAAGTTTGTGCAAAGGCGGCAACTCCTTTGAGAATAAAAATGAAAGCAATGATGCTAGAAATTAAAACAATCATTCCAAAATTTTTTGCATCAACAATATAATTGACAACATCACGCATAATCCATGCACTGGCTGCAGTTGTGCAAGAAATAATGATCATTGAGAAAATAGCTGCACTGTACCAGCGCACGTGTTTATAAAAATTTTCTCGCAAAAGACGGATGATAAGATGTTTATCAAAAGCGGAAATTTGTTTTTTCACCATAGAGCGCTTCTATATTTTACCGTTATTTTATGCAAGACTGAAGCATTCTAATAATGAAGGACCATTCTTATAATAAAACAGAGAGCCTTTTTGACAAAAAAGCAACTTCTTAAGGTAGAGGTTTTCAGTATCTTGTATATTTTTATTCTGAAAAGACGGAACGTTCAACATGGAATCCCATCTTTATTAGAAATAGCAACCATAATAGATGTTAAGCCTGCACACATAATTTAAAAGCACTGCACCAACCCTATGCGGTACTCTTAAATCATATTTATACACATCATTCTCGATGAGTTGCACTCCATAGAATATTCCAATGGAAGAATTATTTAGCTGCTATCACCATCATCATCTGACGGCCTTCAAGTTTTGGTTCAGACTCAATTTTAGCAATTTCACTTGTGTCTTCTTTAACGCGCTGAAGAAGCTTTAATCCAAGATCTTGGTGTGCCATTTCACGACCCCGGAAGCGCAAAGTAATTTTCACCTTATCACCATTGCCAATGAAGCGATGAATAGCCTTGAGCTTTACACCATAATCATGAACATCAACATTTGGACGCATCTTAATCTCTTTGATTTCGATAACCTTTTGTTTTTTACGTGTTTCAGCTGCTTTTTTTTGGGTCTGATATTTTAATTTACCCAAATCGATGATTTTACACACAGGTGGCTCTGCATTTGGTACAATTTCAACCAAATCAAGCCCCGCATCTGCAGCCATAGCAAGTGCTTCTTGTATTGCAACAATTCCCTGATGCTGCCCTTCATCATTAATAAGTTGAACACGAGGAACCCGAATATCTTGATTTGAGCGTGGTCCATCTTTCTGAGTAGGTGTCATTTTAAACGGTTTGCGAATGGTCAATGCTCCTTAGATTTTTATGAATCTACAACGTAATTTAATATACAATTCTATACAAAAAAACAACTATGTTTCGTGCTTTTTTCATATTTGATTTATAACTTTGAGATTTAATTTGGAAGAGAGAAATTTTCCTTGTATAGTAAGGGTGTTTTATAAGGGAAAAGTATAATGGATCAAAATATTCCGTGTCAGTTTTTTTCGTTTGAAGGCACTTCTCTTGCAGTGCGTTATCGCAAAGGCAAGAATTCTCTTGGTGTTGTTTGGCTTCCTGGTTATCTCTCTGATATGTTAGGGGATAAGGCGAGTTTCGTTGATAATTTTGCTCAAAGGAATGATTTGTCCTGTTTGCGTTTTGATTATTCTGGTAACGGAGAATCTGGGGGTGATTTTTTTCAAGGGACAGTTTCACGTTGGGTTCAGGAAAGTTTAGCGGTTTTTGAAGCTTATTGTGAGGAGCCGCAAATTTTGATTGGGACCTCTATGGGGGGGTGGATTGCCTTAAAGCTTGCTCTGCTGCTAGCACAGAAGAATAAGAGACTTGCTGGCATGATTTTGATTGCCCCAGCGCCTGATTTTACAAAAACATTGATAGAATCAGGAAGGGGTGTGAAGCAGTGGAAAATTTTAGAAGAAACGGAATATCCTGAACGATCTGAGATAAGTTATACGGAGCCCGTTCCTTTTACAAGAGCGTTTATTGAAGATGGCAGAGACAACTGTGTTATGACGGGATGCATTGATGTTGGATGCCCAATTCATATTTTACAAGGAATGGAAGATGTGGAGATACCTTATCAGCACACATTGACTTTACTGAACCATTTGCCGTTACATGATGTGACACTGACACTCGTTCGTGATGCAGACCATAGTTTTTCGCGTCCGCAAGATTTGGAGTGTCTCAGAACCGCATTGAAGTCATTGATTGACCAAATTAATGCAGAATAAAAATCAAATTTACTGATAATTAAAGACATAATGTATGACAGAACAGTCTTTTATGATTTCTAATCGCGTTGTCCCCCTGCGAGTACGGGAAAATAAGTATGCGCGTCGTCTCATCTTACGGATTGAAGCAAGCGGCCAAGGAATTTGCGTGACAAAACCACCAGAGGTCAATCTTTGTGCAGTTCAAGATTTTGTTGAGAAGCACCGGTCTTGGATTGAGGCGCACCTTGCTCGTGTACAAAATTTTTGTGAAAGTTCTTATCTCAAAGATGGTGCAACGATTCCTATATTGGGCGTTAAGCATACTATCAGGCATAAAGCAGGCCGTGGAATCACAGAAATTATGACAGAAAGTGAGGACCAAGAGCCTCACATTATCGT
Organism: Bartonella rattaustraliani AUST/NH4; assembly: GCF_000312565.1. Lineage (GTDB taxonomy): Bacteria > Pseudomonadota > Alphaproteobacteria > Rhizobiales > Rhizobiaceae > Bartonella > Bartonella rattaustraliani. The sequence goes on along the minus strand of NZ_CALW02000031.1, from coordinate 152,334 downwards.
TTATGGCCAATTAGAATATTTACCAAGACGCGTTGCTGATCTTTTAAAAAAACAGGCAGCCGCCATTATAACGCCCCTTGTGGAATATTACGCAGATAAAGTAGAACGTAAAGTAAAATTAATTTGTTATAAAGATACGAAAAGTCGTTGGGGTTCTTGCTCGATAAGAGGGCGCCTCTCTTTTTCTTGGCGTCTTATTATGGCACCAAAAGAAATTGTTGAATATGTCGTTGCGCATGAAGTTGCCCACCTTATCGAAATGAATCATGGACCAAGATTTTGGGCTCTTTGTGAAAAACTTTATCCTAACAGTCAAACGCATCGCGCTTGGTTGAAAAAAAATGGTCGTATGCTGCAGAAAATCAATTTTGATTCATATAAATTAGAAACATGAAAAAAACGCGAAAAAATAATCTTTCACGGAACTTTTTATGAAGCATTTCATTATAGATGTGCTTCATCACAGGATGAAGAGTTCATTGAAGCCTCAGCAATATTGTCTTCCCCTGCTTGATTTGCTGAGTGTCTTCAATGTTTTTTCTTTATCTTTTGTGTAATTCAGCGTAATAATCTTCAAGAGTTCTTAAATTCAAATTGGAAGAGCGCTGATGACTGTCCTTACAAATCCTATTGAATTATTACAAACGCTTATCCGCTGTCCCTCTGTTACACCGCATGAAGCAGGTGTCTTATCCGTTTTAGAACAGTTTCTAACTAAGATAGGGTTCCATGTTGAACGTCCTATTTTTTCAGATAAAAATACACAAGACATTGAAAATCTCTACGCTAAGATGGGGCAAGAAGGTCCGCATCTTATGTTTGCAGGTCATACAGATGTTGTGCCACCAGGAGCTCTGGAAGACTGGACTTATCCTCCTTTTGACGCTGTCATAAATCAGGGAAAACTGTATGGGCGAGGTGCCGTTGATATGAAGGGCGGCATCGCTTGTTTTATTGCAGCACTTGCTCGCGTTCTCGAAAAACAGCCTATGAAAGGAACAGTAAGTCTTCTAATTACCGGTGATGAAGAAGGCCCTGCTGTGAACGGTACGGTAAAACTTCTCAAATGGGCGAAACAAAAAGGCGAAAAATGGACTGCAGCTCTTGTGGGAGAACCAACGAGTGTAAAATCTGTTGGTGATGTGATCAAGATTGGTCGTCGAGGATCGCTGTCTGGTATTATTACAGTTCAAGGTTGCCAAGGGCATGTTGCTTTTCCCGAGCGGGCAGCCAATCCATTACCTTTAGTCAGTAAGCTTATTCAAGCGTTGACACAGACGGCTTTAGACCAAGGCACAGAAAATTTTCAACCAAGTAATTTGGAATTAACAACCATTGATACGGGGAATTCTGCTGTAAATGTTATTCCAGCACAGACAATCATCCGTTTTAACATACGTTACAACGATCTTTGGACAAAAGAAACACTCATGGCAGAAATCGAAAAGCGTCTTGCTTTGGTGCAACCAAAAGACAAAGGTGATCAACTTCCCTATTACCAATTGGAATGGATTCCAAGTTTGGGTGGTGTTTTTTTGACGAAAAATGATAAACTCGTTAAAACTTTATCAAATACCATTAAAACTGTGACAGGGAATACACCCGAATGCTCAACTTCGGGAGGGACTTCAGACGCAAGGTTTATTAAGGATTATTGTCCAGTTGTTGAATTTGGTTTACCAGGACAAACTATGCATATGATTGATGAATGTGTAGCCCTTGAGGCAATGGAAACTCTTACGGCTATCTATGAACGTTTCATTGTTGATTTTTTTGCATAAAAAAGCAAAACAATTTAAAATAAGCAAATCATCTGTTCTTTTGCATATTGCATTGAGCTTATTGAAGATCAGCAGATTTTCTTAATTTTAAGTTGTTTTATGTAAAAGAGTCGGAATATTCCTTATAGACGTTGAAACGTTGGTAAAAATCATTCGTGAAAGACTAAAAACGACTTTATGAACGGTTTCGAGAGTGATGAGCAACATTGGCAATGAGCAATAAGAATAATTCTACCTGTTATAATGCTATCATACGGTTCGTATTTCAACAAATCTAAAGGGCAGGATAGATTTCTATAATGCTCCCAAAAGCTTTTTAGAAAAATAAGCTTGTTGAGGAATCTTTCTTCAAAGAGACTTTTCTCAAGGTCTTCAAGCCTATTTCACGACGCTGTCCGTGAATGATATACTGTAAAACCATTGTGCACTACACTCTTTACGTTTGTGAAGGTATAAATCAACATCATCATTTTTTTACCAACTCATGGTATGTTTACCAATTTATCGTGTTACGATAGTTTTTGCATTGAGAGGATTTTTATCCCTTACTCAAACGTTTTTACCCACATGCCAACCATGCTTATAATGTGCAGGCAGAAGATATGTGCAGGCAGAAGATTTCGGCTGCTTCATATTCATCATGAACAAACTTGAAATGAGAAAGTTTTACAATATTCGAGATTCTTAATTTAATATGAATAACGGCAGATTACCATTATAAATCAATATGCTGTATGTTTTAAAAAGATATCTCTCAGTGTTCCTAAGCCCATTTTACGGTGGCGTTCTATGAATTGCATAACGATAAGCCATTAAGCACTACCATCTTTTCGCTTATAAAGCGGTAGCCCCTATCACTCTCATAGAGAACTCATTAAGTAAAATAAACCCTATTTACCAGCGCATGCTGTTGCGACAACCTTTGCATGAAGGCGGTTCATAAGAAGCATTTTTCCTGCTTTTTTCACTCATTTTATCTTCACATCAATCCCGCTGATAGTGTAAAATCAAATGAAAAAATTGGTTCAACATAAAAATGAGAGAATCTTGCGATATCCAGATAAATAATGATTAATTTATCGTTATATATCAATATATTAATGACAAAAACTGGTTTTCTTCTCTTTGATTTTGATAAATATGCGCTATATTGGATAAGTATATATGCAAGTATCGTCAATGCTACCAAAGCCATCAAGACAGTGATTTTTCAATCTTGCTTCTAATTGAAAACCTGCGCGAATAGCGACATTGGTGTTACGCGTATTTCTTTGCACCGTTTGAATCTTTAATCGTTTACAGTGTAAATAATGACAGGCAATATTTTTGACCAAAATACAAGCTTCTGTAACAATGCCTGCACCCATTGCTAAGTTTGAAATCCAACAACCTATTTCGTAAAATGAAATTTTAGGGTTTTTGATAAATAAACTTATACACCCTAGAAGACAATCTGAATGGGATTCTACCATTAAAAACCTATATTCATTTTTATCCTCCAAGAAATTTTTTGTCGCAGTTTCGAGATTTTTAGAACATAATTCAATCGAATGTTCCATATTTGCCCATAAAAGAAACTCATAATGCAGATCTAAAAATTCTGATAGAAGAGTATACATTTCCTGCGAATAAGATACATCGGGAACCAATAATCTCACTTTTCGACCAACAACAAAGTGATGAGGCAGGTCGGTAATCCTCATTTAAAAAATCCCTCCTTGAAAACACCCATATTTTAAGCTTTTTCCTGATTTAACTGAATGCATTTATTCTATCGTCATTTCCACAGGCAGAAACGTTTTATTATGAAGAACGTTATAAGTCCATGAACAATTCAAGTATTAAGATGTGATTTAAAACCATGCAATTTATGTTATTGGATCATTTCAAACGATTGCGTCTTATAGTGACTATAGAATTTATTGATGAGAACGTGTTATGAATTGTTATGGACGATTACTGCTTTTGAATGCTCATATGCATTATAATATGTGCATCATGATTTGCTTTTTATGCTTTGTTCATAGATGGCAATTGTTGATAAAAGGAAAGCACTTGAATCATGTATAAAAATGTAGACTCCCAAACGGATTCATATAAAATGAATACGTTTAATGTACTGAATTTATTACATTTTTATAATAAATCTTTCCAAAAAACGCCGTAAAATAAATGAAAGCAACAAGAAATACACACAAATATGAATGAAAAGCACAATAACATACTGTTTTTCGTAAAAAATATGACGTTATAAGAGACGATAGCAAACAAGAAACCTAATATTTCAGACTTAGCTGCTCAAAATTTAATAAAAAAGCTCTTCTTTCATGAAGTTTCTGATCGCCTCAATATGTCAATGTGTAAGAAAATTGAGAACATAAAAAACAGGAACCCTCAATAATCTTTTTCATAAAATATACCAATACTAGAATTCTTTTCGTTCCCTATAGCGCCTTTCGCTTTAAGATGACGCGAAATATCTAAATTAATTGTTCCTTTCGTCGCTCCATTCGACCCTGCTTCAAAACCTAAATAAACGTTATTATGTATATAGCGTCCAATCCGTAAGCCCGTATTTCCTTTTTCATCAACAATAACATCAAGATCATCAAGACCAATTTTAGTCCGTAAAGTATTCAATAAAGATGTATTAGAATCATTTACAAGATTAGCTGCTGCTGTCACAAGCTGAGCAATCTGAAAGGGTGATAGTTCATTAAGAGAGCGATTAAAAATCAAACGTGCTAAAATTTCATCTTGTGGCAAATTTGGTTGTGAAGAAAAATTGATATCAAGATTATCAATCGTTCCACTTACAGTTACAGTAACGTGAATATCACCACTATTATAACTTGTCACAAAAGAAACTGTAGGTTTAAGATTACCACTAAAGCTCACTTGTCCTTGATCAAAACTAAGGTGTCGTGAAAGAATATCAAAACGTCCACGAATCATCCTAAGCTCACCAACCGGATGTGCATCATTTAATGGACCCGTTAGATTAATGCGCCCTCCTAGCTCCGTATCTAACCCTCGTCCACGTACAAAAAATTGATTTTGTGCTGTAACACGCATATTTAACTGTACAGTTGATGAAGGCTTTTGAGAAACATCAGAACGTTGATTGGTGCTTTTAACCTCAGCACGTTCAAGTGTTTTTTGAATTGGTTTGGTTAAATTCTCATTCTTAATATCAAGAAATTTTGCATTTCGAAAGTGATCAGGAACCAAAACTTCCGCTTTTTCAACGGTAACATCCCCACCAATAACAAGATCATTCAAAAAATGACCAACCATTGTCATATCCCCTGACAATGTTGCCAAAATCATAGAGCCATTATTATAATTGACGTGGTCAAGATGGATAACCAAATCTGACTGTAGATCATTGAGAATACGACCTGAAGCAGAAATTGCCCCCCCTTCTGATGAAGACGCTGAAGCTTTTTCTATCAGAATGTGATCGCCATTTAATTTAGCTACAATTGTTATATTGTTCAATCCTAAATTTGTTTTTGAATCAAAAAAACTACCATTATCTATAGAAAGTTGCCCTGTTAACTGTGGTCGAGATAAATGACCTTTTAGTATCGTATCAATTCTTGCTGTACCCGTTACATATGCACCACGCTTCGCCAACAATAGATCAGCAAAAGCAAGGGGCATTGTGCCTTTAACATTTAATTTAGCATTTAAATCATTGAGAGAAATAGGCCCATCGATAGCGAGATTTAATCCTTTATCCCCTGTTGCTACTATATTTTCAACATGAAAAGTCGATTTTTTGTAAGAACCACGGGCACGCATATCTATTGAGAAAGCTCCTTTGTGGGTCATAGCAGTCATGCTTTGACTGGAAAGATCAAAATGAACAGATGGATCTTTCACTGTCCCACCAATATCGATTTTGCCTACTACCATTCCTGCAAGCGCTTGCCTTGCAATAAAACTATTGATCAAATCAGCAGACAAATTTTGTAAATCAACATGAAAATCAAGTTTGCTTTTATCCAAAGCCACACTGCCCTGTGCCCGTGCTTGTGCTCCATCACCTTTTAAATTTGCGTTTAAAGTAAGATTTTGATCTACCGTTTTACCTGTAACAGAGAGCGCAAAAGGCATTATTTGTTTCTCTTGAAAAGCGACAGTTGTAAGATTTTCCCCCTTTATATCATAAGTCACATCAGGTTTTTTGAAATTGCCACGAACCATAACCTGACCTGTTACCACACCAGTGGCTCCAAGATCAGGCTTCCATAAATTCACTAAAGCAGCAGGAAGCGCATTCATTGTGAAATGCAGGTCAATGGTCTCTTGCACACTTCCCGAAAGCACAGCTCTTCCCCCATTAATTGCAACCCCTAATTCATCTATTGTTATTCCATCTTGATTAAAAACAACCATAGCTGGTTTTGGTAGTGTTGCATGAAAATTGGACTGTTTAATATCTATAGTTTCAATTTTTACTTCTCGTTTTACGCCTTTTGAAACCTTCACCGGAATCATATGCCCAGAAAACTGTACATTTGCATTTTTAGGCAACATTGCTTGAACGGTAAAAGCCGTTTTTTCATTATTATTATGTGCACGAGCTTTGAAATGGTTAACTACCATAAAAGGTGTTTGCATATGCTCTCCATTGATAAAACCCTCAAACTGAGTCATACCAAAAAGGTCAAAGATATCTGCTTCTATTGCTAATTTTTTAATTGTATTTTCTGCAAAATTTAAATGGTCAACATGCGCTTTGAGATGCGCCTTTTGTTTGCCCTTTTCTTCATCAAAAACAAAATCTCCTTTTAATTTTCCGCTGCCTTTCTGCAAAAATAATGCAGCAAGCGATGAGATATCATCAGCATTAATATGTAAAGCGCCTTTTACAAAACCTCCAACTGCTTGAGAAAGATCACCGGTTATTTTTGCATTTCCCCCTCTTATATCAATATTTTCAAGTTTTCGAATCCGATTGGAGTCTTTAAAAGACGAATAGAGATATAAAGGTTTCTTGGCAAAAGTTCCTTCACCTTTTATAAAGCCAGATAGAGAAGTCATCAGTGATGTATTATCCACCACTGTTTTCATTGTGAGTGTTGTGTTTTGTAGTTTCTTCTCTACTAAGAATGCTTCAGCAACATGAGCACGCGTATTAAGCTTTATAAGACCGCCATGCCCTCTAGCCGTACTTTGGACCGTAAGTGCCCCTTTTATTCTCGGATCCAATTTGGAAAGATCAAATAATTGAGCATAGAAATCCATTTTAGCTCTCTCACTTGAAACATACCCATCAGCCTTTATATTGGCGTGTTGGCTTTTCAAATTCAAACGCTGCAAAATGAAATTTTTCGTATCGTAAGCAGCACCACCTGAAAGAGTAAAACTGCCTTTGAAGAAACGATCAAAAGACTCCACACCTAGCTTCATATTGTCAGCCATCCCTGATAACTCAAGATCAAAGATGCCACTCATTAAACCGATTGTTCCTTTTGCTTTAATATCTGCACTCCCGGAAAGTGCTTGTTTACTCAACAAACTAAAAGGCATCAGTGTTTGAGTTTTTAAACCAAGATCACCTTTAAAAATAAAGCGGTCCATTTTGCCTTTTAACCAAGCAGAAAAACCTTTCCCCGTAAGACTAAAATCATGAATTAAAACGGGATTTTTGGAAAAAATATCCGTATCTAAATATACATGAATTGTTTCGCCTGATTCTTCTATCAATGGACCTTCCCATTTTTCAATCCCTTTGAGTGTTCCCTTAATCTGTATACCGACATGGCGAGACGCTGCATTATCAAGATTTTCGCTCACCCCCCCCATATCAAAGATTGCATCGCGAATATGAATATTTTTATTTCTCACATGATGTGCAACAAGCCTTCCATTCCAGGATTGTTTTCCTTCGCGCCCATAATCAATATTTAAAGCAAGGTTATCGAAACGCATTGATTCTTCCGAAGCCGGTAAATGCGCAGATTCACTTTCCTTATTAAGAGCTATTTTACCATCAACAAAAAGCTGCCGCAAAAATCCATCTGCTGTTATTTGGGCATTGGCTATAACATTTATTGCTTTATTCTGAAGCGCTATATGATCAAGGTGTGTCACACCCTCTTTTGTCATTCGTGCCTGTGCCTTCAAAGTTAAATCCGATTCGAAGAGGCTACGATATTGAGGAGGCATTAAAGGACTAAGTGTCCCTACTAATTGGGTAGAAAAACTATGTCCTTCTGCTCCATTTGCAAAAATAACATTACCATCTAAAATAGGAAAGTGATCCGCTTCCAAATAAAGTCTGACAACCAAATCATTAAAAGTACCCTCACCCTTAATGGCAAGGTTTAATGCGGAACGTTTTTCGATATGAAAAATATTCGCTAAAATACCGTTTTGCGGTTCATGAGCAGAAATGTCAATCTGAGCCGTACGATTATCGTGAGATATCTTTGTTAAAACAGAAAAAGACCCTGGTGCATCTAAACGATTTGCTGCTATATTCACATCAAAATCACCACGCGCTAAAACCAAATTTCCTTTTAAGGATACATCAGCAGTAAAACAAAAAGGTTCTTCCTCAAACCTCACGTGCTCAGCTGTAAGCATTTTAATAGAAAGAGCAAGTGGCAATTTTGGTAAAGAAAACTTCCCCTTCTCAAAAGAAGTAGCAAGCAAAGAACTGCTTCTTTGTGGTTTGCGTAAAAATGTAACCTGTCCCACCGAAATTTGGTTAATATCCACGCGGCCTCTTAACAATGCTAAACGATTCCAATCCATTTTAGCATTGGTAATTTTGAGCCAAACCCCTTTTTTATCGCTGACAGTAATCGTATCAACTGATGTTTGGGAAGACAATGCCCCTTGTACATTATGTAAACGAACACGACGATTCGGTGTTGAAAGTTTGTGTTCAATCAAAGAAACAAGCCATGAAGAGCTATCTGTTTTCATCTCATGAAAAGATAAGTTGTTTCTTTGTGCAAAAACAAAAGCACTCACCAAAAGAAACAAAAGTACAAATAAGAAAGCTGATAAACGCACTTTTTTTTTCATTAAAACGCTTGCCCTATACCAACATAAAAACCAATGCGAGGATCACCTTTCTCTCGCTTAAGAGGAAAGGCTAAATCAACACGTAAAGGCCCAAGACTTGTCTTATAGCGCCCTCCTACCCCTGCTCCCCATTTCACTTTTTGAGGAAAATCAAAATCTGTCTTTTCCCCTACGAAACCTCCATCAAGAAAACTGACAAGCCCTATTTTATTGGTTAAAGAAAAACGCAATTCAGCCGCCCCCTCAACAAGTGTCCGCCCCCCGATAACAGCATCATTGTTTGTTTTAACACCAATGTTGCGATAAGCATAACCACGAACAGATCCACCACCACCAGCAAAAAAGAGCATATCTGAAGGTATTTGTACTGAATTACTTCCAAGAATTGTGCCAAGCTTTGCCCGTGCTGCAAAAACAATACGATCCTTTTCATCCAACGACAGATAAGAACGACCTTCCACGGTTATTTTTGCCACAAAATTACGAGAGCGTGTTTCATAAAAAGGTTCAACAACCACTTCACCATATAAGCCTTTTGTCGCATTAAACTTATTATTACGACTATCATAAATCAGACTACTGGGCAGCCCAATTGTAGTAAAATGACGATTTCCAAAATAGATATCACGCGAATAACCATTAGATGCTTCTATAGCAATCTGTCCCGATAAATTATTATTAAAAATATGCTCTATACCAAACTTTCCTTTAATGGCTTTTGTCATATAATTATCTAAGACATCTTGTTGTATTTTGAGTTCAGTTCTAAAATTGGTATCGGGAGTGAATACACCAGGTTTTATAAATGTGCCGCCGAACAGATAATTAAAATTTTTCATGTTATACGACTCTTTTTTATTGCTTTTATTGCTGCCAATGCCGCTTATTTTCGTTTCGATTTTAAGATGCTCTGCGTGGCCAAAAAGATTGTTATGCATCCAATAAGCTTCAAAACCAGCACCATCGAGCGTTGAATAACTACCACCTACACCGAAACGGCGTGGTTTACGTTCTTCTACAACAAGCGTAAGCGGTAAACTCCCATCAGGATTAATTGTATGCGCTTCACGTATATCCACAGCACGAAAAACATTCAGTCGTGCAAGTCGTTCACTTGCTTTTGCCAATGCATCAGAACTATATTTTTGTCCCGGCTTTAATCCTGTCATCCACGCAATATAATCTGAGTCTACACGTGGTTTCTTACTAATATTACGTACACTTAAAGAACCATAATAAGCTTCTTGTCCAGGATAAACAGCGATTCGTGCATCAATAAGACGTGCTGCATGATCAGCAACAACCTCACTCTTCATAATTTTGGCTTTTGCATAACCTTGTTGACGCCATCCTTCAATCACCCATCTTTCTGCTTTCAGAATGGTTTCAGATTTGGCAATAGCTCCGACCTTATAACCTAATTTTTCAATTGTAGGCATTTTATGGACTTTAGATTTTGCCATTGGAGCAACTTTATTGATACTTGCCACGCTCAAAACATATTGTGGGCCTGCATCAATTGTAATGACGATATGGGACTGTGCCGGGAGTTGCGTTACCGGACTTAAATCAGCAACTTCTAACCCATTAATTTTAATACTAATAACACCGCCATAACGTCCATTAGCATAAAGGGCAGAAAGAATAACGCGATAATCTGAACGGGCTTTCGCTAACAAACCAGAAGAACTGGATACGGCTTTGTCTTGATCAGCAACGAGAGAAGATACTTTCTTTACTATTTTAACACCTTCTGATGGCGTTCCGGGCGGGGCAACGACATCAATTTTATAAAATTTCTCTGTGCTATTGATATTATGAGGAGAAGAGTTTATTTTCTTTTGACCAAAGAGAGAGATACCAAAAAGCTCAAATGCTGCAAGTGGCTGCGAAAAAATAAAAATGAAGCATAAACTTATGAATATACTACGCATGGTTCCTGATTTTAACAAAAATCCCATCTGGTATACCATAAAATCAGCTACCTTCAATACAGTTTTACTCAAAATAATACCAAACAAGAAAAATAAGTATATCTACGACAGATATTTCACATATTTTATTACATTAAAGAATAGCTTTTCTTGCGAAATATAATATCATCCTCCCCTTAATATTTACGGTATTTTGCATTTCTGTGTTCATATAAATCATCTTGCTCTTTATTTTTCCTAGCATATTCGTTTGCTGCATTATAAGTGTTTTGTTTGATGGCATATAATCATAGTTAAATTTATGCAAAGAACTCTTTTACGAGAACAAAATCATTCCATATTGCACGAAAAAATCCTGCACATCTATATAGATCTCTCACTTCTAAAAACCATAGAGACACTTCTTGATTTTTATGAACAAATATGATTGTCTCTTTCAAGTCAAAAGGGGGGGGGAGCAATAAGCAAATGATCGCGCATGTCACAACTGTTGCTTTTCGCGGTCTAGAAGCAATACCTGTCGATGTACAGGTTATGATTTCTGCTGGTAAAATAGGAATGGCTATTGTTGGATTAGCCGATAAGGCAATCGCAGAAAGCCGTGAGCGTGTGCAAGCTGCTCTTCATGCTTGTGGGCTTTCCATGCCTAATAAACGCGTTACCATTAATCTTGCACCTGCTGATTTACCAAAAGAAGGGTCACATTATGATTTGCCAATTGCTGTAGGCTTAATGCTTACTATGGGCATTCTTCCTCCCGAAGTAGCACAAGACTATGTCATTTTAGGCGAATTATCACTTGATGGTTCTATTACAGCTGTTAATGGTGTTTTACCAACTGCAATAACGGCTTTATCACTCGATAAAGGACTTATTTGCCCTCATCCATGCGGACCTGAAGCAGCATGGGCAAATGCGGAAATGAATATTCTTGCTCCCGAATCTCTTCTCACAATAGTTAATCATTTTAAAGGAACTCAAATTCAAAAGCGTCCACAACCACGCCAATATACTCTTCAAACTGAACTTCCAGATCTTTGCGAAATTAAAGGACAAAAAACCGCCAAACGTGCATTAGAGGTTTGCGCAGCTGGGCGGCATAACCTTTTGTTTGTGGGGCCCCCTGGCGCAGGCAAATCTATGTTAGCTCAACGCTTACCTTCTCTTTTACCGCCTCTTGATAGTCGAGAGCTTTTGGAGGTTTCTCTAATTGCTTCTATCACAGGAGAAACAGTTCATAAGAGTCTTTCTCTTCATTGCCCATTTCGTGCTCCACATCATTCCGCTTCCATGGCAGCAATGGTCGGTGGTGGGCTTAAAGCACGACCAGGAGAAGTCACTCTCGCACATAATGGCGTTCTCTTTCTTGATGAATTGCCTGAATTTTCCCCTCAAGTTCTTGATTCCCTTCGTCAACCTTTAGAGAGTGGTGAATGTGTTATTGCCCGTGCAAATCACCATATCAGCTATCCTGCTCGCATCCAACTCATTGCTGCTATGAACCCTTGTCGATGCGGCATGGCAGGAGAAAAAGGTTATGTTTGCGCTAAAGGAATACGCTGTCAAATCGACTATCAATCCCGTATTTCTGGTCCTCTACTTGACCGAATTGACTTACGAATCGACGTTCCTGCTTTAACAGCTATGGATCTTATGCAATCAGAACAATCAGAAAAAAGTTGTGATGTCGCAAAACGTGTTGCACGGTGTCGTGCCATTCAAGCCAAACGTTTTACAAAACTGAATCTTAGCCATATTCGCACAAACGGTGATTGTCCTGCTAAAATTATTGAACAAATTGCCATTCCAGACAAAAGCGCTGCTAAACTCTTACAAGATGTGAGTGAAAAAATGCACCTTTCTGCACGCGCCTATCACCGCATTCTCAAAGTTGCACGCACTATTGCTGATCTCGAGGAAGCAGACTATCTTGCTCGTCATCATCTTGCAGAAGCCATTTCCTATCGGCTGAGGACTGAAAGACTTACGGCTCTTACCTAAAAACTTATTCATAAAAACTAATCGGAAAATAACGCAAATAAAGTTCTGCAAGTTTGCCATCGTCTTCTAAAGATTTCAGGGCATAATTGAGGATATCAATTAATTTTTCGTTCTTTTTTGCAACAGCAAGCCGCATTCCTTGTCCCAATAATTGTGGAGCCATATATGCCCCTCCAACAAAATGGCAGCAATCTTTGGATTTTTGACTATTTAACCATAAGGATAAAGCAAATCCATCATCAAAAATCAAATCAATTTTATGATCTCGTAGCGCTTGATAGAGCGTTGTCCTATCCTTAAATCCTTGCCATTGAGCTTCAGGAAAATAACTCTGAAAGAGCTTTTTATGTGCACTCTTCAACAATAACCCAGTTCTTAAATGTTCCAGTTTATCATTTATGGGAGCATCAAATTTTACAAATTGAGAGGCAACAAATCGAGCCGGAAAACGCAGATAGGATTTTGTAAAAACAATATCTTGGTACGTTTTCATTGTTTCTTTTAAACCTGCAATAATCACTTCTGCACCACCATCTTTGACATGACTTACAAGCTCTTCCCAAGGAACAACTTCTACTTCACAGCGTTTTTGAAGGTTTAATTTTGAGCAAATAGCCCGTAATAAATCGACATTATAGCCTGCAAGATACCCTGTTTGATCAAGAAAGTTAAAAGGAGGAAAATCAAAAGTTGTCACAAAACGCAATCGAATGAGATCCTCTGTATTCGGTCTTACCAAATGTTTATATGAATAAAAAAAAGAAGGCAACTTTCCAACCGTTTCGGCTTCTGTGAAAGAGAAGGACAGAAAGCTCCATGCTAAAAATAAGGTTGCAATAAAAGTAATGAATTTAGTTACAGATTTCCTGACTGTCAAAATTTTCCCCCATTTTTCAAAGCCAAAATATCATTCTTCTCAGCCATCATATCTAACGCACTTAACGGAAATATCTGCTACTTGAATGAATTAAATTTTTGCGCCCCTTTGAAATATCTAAAAACTTAACAGTTGCTATAGAGTTTTTAAAACCTATGAAAGTGTTAGAATTTTGATACCAAATCCCTCATACCAATACACAAAAAATCATTTTTGAAAAAATGATTCCTTTAGCGTGGGGTGTCAATAAAATTGCCTCTCTTGTTTTTTCTAAAAATCTTTGCTCAATCAAAAACATTGCTCGTGTTATTTTTTCATGGAAGCTCATGACCCTCACGTAAAACAAAACACCACCCACGTTGCATGTTCACAGGCTTGTTTTAAAGAGACATATCTCAGGGTTCCTAAGCTCATTTCGCAGCGATGTGGATGAATTATATAACAATAAATCCATTACGCACCACCATCTTCACGTTTATAAAGGTATAAGCCGGTACCATTATTCTATTTACAAGTTCATGGTATATTGACTAACTTATAAGATTGCGACAGTCCTTGCACGAAGGCGCTTCATGAGAGGCATTTTTCCTCCTTTTTTCGCTCATTTTTACTCCTCACGCCAATCCCGCTGATAGTGTAAAGCCAAGAGAATAAAATTGATTTAACATAAAGAAGTTTGAGGAGAGAACTTACAATATTTGGGGTTATGATTCAAACTCAACAACAACAAATTATCATTACAAATCAATATGTTGTAGTTTTTTCAACCAAGAAAAAATTAATTTTAAAGGAAATGTGTACTGATTTTTCTGCTAGAAATGACGTACATCTTTAATGTTGCTATCAAATTTCATCAAAATCATTCGTGAACCTCAAAAAGTATCATGCAAAAGCACGTTGCTGGTTTTAAAGCATTATGACAAGAATCCATCAAACATATGTCACCATTTATGAAATAAGCTCATATATTTCACAAAAAGGTTCAAAAAACACAAAAATGGATTTCCTCCATTATCATGAAAATTCTTATAATATGTTGTTCTTGCATCATTGTAAAAGCGCAAAAAATTCTCATACTCCCTCAAATATTCTCAATTGTAGAAATAAATGTTGATCAGACTCATTTCTTACATGAGAAATATGCTCTTCAGTACTTCTCTGCATACATTAAGTGCTTCTCTGTGTACAAAATGTGGGTATAACGGCACCATGCCGTTTGTATCTTTAAAAACCATTCCTGTAATTGTGTAATATATCGACCTTCTGTCTATTATATATCGACAGATATTGAATATGGATCTGATATACGGTAAATGTCTAACATGGTTATTCCATAAATAATGGGTGAGAATATTAAGTTCCAGAAAAATTGATAAAATATTGCAAATTGAACGCAGAAATGGATTAACTTATGAGTGATGAAATAACTTCACCAACACAGCATGATGACTATGGCGCTTCTTCTATCAAAGTTCTCAAAGGTCTTGATGCTGTGCGTAAACGTCCTGGCATGTATATCGGTGATACAGATGATGGTTCAGGCTTGCACCATATGGTCTATGAGGTTGTAGATAATGCTATTGACGAAGCTTTAGCCGGTCATGCGACTCTTGTAAATGTTACACTCCATGCTGATGGTTCTTGCTCTGTTCGCGATAATGGACGTGGAATCCCAACAGATATTCACCCAACAGAAGGTATTTCTGCCGCTGAAGTGATCATGACGCAACTTCACGCAGGTGGAAAGTTTGATCAAAACTCTTATAAAGTTTCAGGCGGGTTACATGGTGTTGGTGTTTCCGTTGTTAATGCATTATCGGTTTGGCTCAAGCTGCAAATCAAGCGCAATGGTAAAATTCACGAAACATCATTCACCAACGGGGTAACTGACTTTCCGCTCAAAATTGTTGGTGATTGCGGTACAGAAAGTGGAACAGAAATCAGATTTTTACCAAGTTCTGAAACCTTTACTATGGTGAAATTTGATTTTGAAACTTTAGAACGTCGTTTGCGAGAGCTCGCTTTTTTAAATTCTGGTATTCATATTCTTCTTGTTGATGAACGCCATGCTGATATCAAATCCGTCGAATTGCATTATGAGGGTGGGCTCATTGAATTTGTCAAATACATTGACCAAACAAAAAAAGCGCTTCTTGATAGTCCTATTTACATTGCAAATGAAAAGGATGGTATGAGTGTTGATGTTGCCTTGTGGTGGAATGATTCCTATCATGAAAAAGTCTTGTGTTTCACGAATAATATTCCTCAGCGTGATGGTGGAACCCACTTGGTTGGTTTCCGCAGTGCCCTGACACGCCAGATCAATGGCTATGCTGAATCTTCAGGAATTGCCAAAAAAGAAAAAGTTAACTTAACTGGTGATGACTGTCGTGAAGGGCTCACAGCTATTCTTTCCGTCAAAGTTCCCGATCCTAAATTTTCTTCACAAACAAAGGATAAATTGGTTTCTTCTGAAGTACGCCCTATCGTTGAAAATTTGGTCAATGAAGGTCTTTCAGTATGGCTAGAAGAACATCCCAATGAAGCAAAGCTTCTTATCAGTAAAGTTGTAGAAGCTGCCACAGCACGTGAAGCAGCACGCAAAGCGCGTGAGCTCACAAGAAGAAAAGGGGCTCTTGATATTACTTCTCTTCCGGGAAAACTTGCTGATTGCCAAGAACGAGATCCAACAAAATCAGAAATCTTTATTGTTGAGGGGGATTCGGCTGGTGGTTCAGCAAAAAGTGGGCGTTCACGTCAAAATCAAGCGATTTTACCCTTACGTGGTAAAATTCTCAATGTCGAACGAGCACGATTTGACCGAATGCTCTCATCCGATATGATTGGAACACTTATCACTGCTCTTGGAACTTCCATTGGTAAAGATGAGTTTTCACCAGATAAATTGCGTTATCATAAAATTATCATTATGACAGACGCAGACGTGGATGGTGCACATATTCGCACCCTTCTTCTTACATTCTTTTTTAGACAAATGCCCGAACTGATTGAACGCGGTCATCTCTATATTGCTCAACCACCCCTTTACAAAGTGACACGTGGTAAATCATCGCAATATATTAAAAATGAAACCGCATTTGAAGAATTTCTCATTGATGCTGGTCTAGAAGAAACAAGGCTAGAGCTCTCAACAGGAGAAATTCGTGCAGGTGCTGATTTGCGTCAACTTACCGAAGACGCTCGTATGTTGCGCCAACTTTTAAATGGTCTTCACACACGCTATGACCGCACGGTTGTTGAGCAAGCAGCTATTGCCGGTATTTTTGATTCTGAATCACTTTCAACACAAGAAAAGGCTCAAGAAACAGCAAATAAAGTAGCAAACCGTCTCGACCTTATCGCTGATGATATAGAGCGTGGATGGAGCGGTCGGTATACATCAGATGGAAATTTGCATTTTGAACGTATTTTACGCGGAGTGAAAGATGTGATTACCCTAGATGCAGGACTTATCAATTCTGTTGATGCGCGCCAAATTGATCGCATTTCCAAAAGTTTCGTAGAAATATATAGTCCTCCACCACTCCTACACCGTAAAGATAAATCAGAGCGCATTTTTGGACCTATGAGCCTCTTAGAAAGCATTTTTACGAGTGGTAAAAAAGGCCTCACTCTCCAACGTTATAAAGGTCTTGGAGAAATGAATGCTGAACAGCTTTGGGAAACAACTCTTAATCCTGATGCACGTGCCCTTTTACAAGTTAAAATCAATGACGCAACCAATGCAGATTCGCTCTTTTCTCGTTTAATGGGTGATGAAGTAGAACCTCGGCGAATTTTTATTCAAGACAATGCCTTAAGCGTTGCCAATCTTGATATCTAAAGGTATTTTTGTTTCTGTCTGTATAAACGTTGTGGTTTTATACGTTATTTTTTCGTATTTGAGCATTCCTTCTATACTTCATCTACGATAAAAAAATAAGGAAGGTCATGTCCATGGCATCTGAAACAGAACGCGTCGGAGCCAAAGGTGGTATGGAGAGCTCCTTTGGCTTTCGGAAAGTTGATGAAACACAAAAACAATCTATGGTTGATGGTGTATTTCATTCTGTCGCCGAAAACTATGATAAGATGAATGATATTTTATCATTCGGTCTACATCGTGTGTGGAAAAGTTCTATGGTTGCATGGCTTTCCCCACCAGTTCGTCCTAATTGGAAAGTCCTTGATGTCGCCGGTGGTACTGGTGATATCGCTTTCCGTATTCTCAATGCTTCACGTCAAAAAGCCCATGCTACAGTTCTTGATATTAATGGCTCAATGCTGAGTGTCGGTAAAAAACGTGCACAAAAAAACGGTCTTGCTCCTCTGATCGATTTTGTTGAAGCCAATGCAGAAAACCTGCCCTTTGAAGACCAAAGCTTTGACGCTTATACGATTGCTTTTGGAATCCGCAATGTCCCCCATATCAACAAAGCCCTTAGCGAAGCTTTTCGTGTTTTAAAACCAGGGGGGCGTTTCTTATGTCTAGAGTTTTCAAATGTTGAAATGCCTTTGCTTGATAAACTTTATGACCTTTGGTCTTTCCATGCTATACCAACACTTGGCCAAATCATTGCAAATGATGGTGATGCTTATCGTTATTTAGTTGAATCTATTCGAAAATTTCCTAAGCAAAATGATTTTTCCCATATGATCAGCCATGCAGATTTTTCACGGGTATCGTATCGCAATCTCACGGGTGCGATTGCAGCATTGCATTCAGGTTGGAAAATTTAAAAATGGTGCAAATTTCCCCTTACTTTCAGTTGATGCGTGCAGGATGGGTTTTAGCGCGTGAAGGTGTTTTAAGTGCTCTCCCTCACGATGGTCTTCAAGGGTTTCCAGCATTATGTCATCGTGTAGCAGGTGTGTTAGCTAGACGCAAAACGAAAAAAAAACACCGTTTCGAAAATATTTCTTATGCCATTAATAAACTTGGTCCCTCTTACATAAAACTTGGTCAGTTTCTTGCTACCAGACCCGATATTGTCGGGCGTGATATTGCCGGAGATTTGGCACAGCTACAAGATCGTGTCCAAACATTTTCCTGTACCGATGCTATTGCACAAGTTGAAAGTTCGCTTGGTTGTTCTATCAATGATTTATTCATAAACTTTCACCCACCCA
Source organism: Bartonella rattaustraliani AUST/NH4 (assembly GCF_000312565.1). Lineage (GTDB taxonomy): Bacteria > Pseudomonadota > Alphaproteobacteria > Rhizobiales > Rhizobiaceae > Bartonella > Bartonella rattaustraliani. The sequence continues at coordinate 133,564 of NZ_CALW02000031.1, read as the reverse complement.
TTGCTGCCGCTTCTATTGCTCAAGTTCATCCTGCTGAATATGATGATGGAACCGGTCATATCAAAAAATGCGCTGTTAAAGTGATCCGCCCCAATATCAGAGCACGTTTTGCTAAAGATCTGAGAGGATTCTATCTCGTTGCCCATTTACAAGAGCGTTATGTACCAGCTTCTCGACGATTACGCCCCGTTTGTGTGGTTGATACTTTAGCACAAACCACACGTATTGAAATGGATTTACGCCTAGAAGCAGCTGCTATCTCAGAAATGGCTGAAAATATTCAATATGATGCAGGGTTTCGTGTTCCACAAATCGATTGGGAAAGAACAGGACGCAATGTTCTTACAATGGAATGGATCGATGGTATCAGAATATCTGAAATTTCTGCTCTTAAAAAAGCGGGCTTTGATTTGAAAGTGCTTGCCATTACGCTTATCCAATCCTTTCTTCGTCATACATTGCGTGATGGTTTTTTTCACGCCGATATGCATCCTGGTAATTTATTTGTAGACCCACAGGGATGTATTGTTGCTGTTGATTTAGGAATTACAGGACGACTCGGCAAAAAAGAAAAACATTTTCTTGCTGAAATCCTTTATGGCTTTATTACGCGCGATTACCATCGGGTGGCACGTGCTCATTTTGACGCAGGCTATGTTCCTCCACATCACAATATTGAAAGCTTTGCTCAAGCCAATCGTGCCATTGGGGAACCAATTCACGGACAATCAGCACAAAGTATTTCCATGGCTAAATTGCTCACACTGTTGTTTGAAGTTACTGAACTGTTTGATATGCAAACACGACCTGAGCTCTTATTATTACAAAAGACTATGGTTGTTGTTGAAGGCGTAGCGCGCACATTGGACCCTCATTTTAACATGTGGAAAGCTTCTGAACCTGTTGTCAAAGAATGGATTAGCAAAAATTTAGGGCCGGCAGGATTAGCAAAAGACTTTAGTGAAGGAGCACAAGCTCTCCTTTCTCTTGCCCGTAAAACTCCACAATTGATACAAAATTTTCAACGTATGGAAGAAGATCTCAATCAAATGAGAGAAACAGGCCTGCATCTTTCTCCCGCCACTCTTAAACAACTGGCGGCCGAGCAAAGTCGCAACAATCGTTATGGTCGTTATAGTCTCTTTATCATTGCACTTTGTTGTCTTTGTCTCACTTTTTTCTTTTTTACCTTTTCTAATTTTCCCAATATGCTAAAAATATCTATAATGAAATCATTGCAATCACTTTATTTGTTGGATATTTTTTATGGCTAGTATTACCATTCGTAATCTTTCTCCTGAAGTAAAAGAATCTTTGCGTCTACGCGCTGCGCAAAATGGCGTTTCTATGGAAGAAGAAGCGCGTCGCATTTTAAGTAATCCCACCAAGACAGCTCTACTACCTTCTCAAGCAAGCACCCTTGAAGCGCAATCATTGCAATCAAAATCTCTTCTTCTTATTATTGGTGGCAGTGTTGCAGCTTATAAAGCACTTGATCTCATTCGCCGTTTGCAAGAACGCGGAGCACATTTAAACATTATCATGACAAAAGCAGCACAAAAATTTATTTCGCCTTTAGCAGTAGAAGCTTTGAGCGGTCGCAGCGTGTATAGTGATTTATTTTCACGTGAAGAAGAACATGATATCGGACATATTCGGCTGGCACGTAATGCTGACCTTATTATTTTAGTGCCCGCCACAGCCAATCGCATTGCAAAAATAGCCAATGGCATAGGAGATGATCTTGCTGATTGTGTGCTTTTGGCAGCGCGCTGCCCACTTTTGATCGCACCTGCCATGAATCCTGCCATGTGGGCACATCCAGCAACTGTTCGCAATGTCGCACAATTGCGCACAGATGGCGTACATATAGTTGGTCCAGAAACCGGAGAAATGGCTGAGCGCGATGAAGCAGGCTGCGGACGTATGAGTGAACCTTTAACTATTGTTGCTGCAGTAGAGACCCTTTTAGGTATACATGAAAAACCACTTTCTGGACGCCATTTCATTGTGACTTCTGGTCCGACCCATGAACCAATTGATCCTGTGCGTTATCTTGCCAATCGTTCTTCAGGAAAACAAGGGCACGCTATTGCAACGGTTCTCGCCCATTTGGGTGCAAAAGTCACCCTTGTTTGTGGACCGGTTGATCTTGCCGACCCACAAGAAGTAAAAACTATTCATGTTGAAACTGCATGTCAAATGTTACAAGCTGTTCAAGCTGCATTACCTGCCGATGGTGCAATTTTTGTTGCCGCTGTTTGTGATTGGCGTAGCAAAACACAATCTTTATACAAGATAAAAAAGAGCGCTCATGAATCACCACCATCTTTGCATATGATCGAAAATCCTGATATTTTGGCCATAATTGGACATGCTGCAAACCGCCCACCATTGGTAATTGGCTTTGCGGCTGAAACCTGTGATATCATTGCAAATGCGCAGAAAAAATGTATCGAAAAAGGGGCAGATTTTATTCTTGCTAATAATGTCATTGTTCATGCTGATGGTACAAGTGTTATGGGGTCTGATACAAATCAAGTTTGTCTTGTCAGCAAAGAAAATGTTGAACAATGGTCGCAGATGAGTAAACAACATGTTGCGCAAAAATTGGCAAAGGTTATTGTATCATTCTTTGATACTTCATCTCCCTGATTATCCATGAAAAAAGTGCTTTGTTTTAAATAAAAAATTTCAAAACACCACTAGACTTCAGAAAATACAATACTTAAAAAAAGACAACACAAAATAAAAATGAACTCCACAGAACAAATCCCATAAAGTTATTTTTATTGTGCTCTTTGTTCATTAAACGAGTGTTTAATGAACAAAAGGTATGTACATCATTGGCAAAACCTTGATTCATAATATTTTTTATCGTTTCTCACCTTGAATCACAACCTCGAATACCCATAAGATTCTCTCATTTCAAATCACTTCATGTTGAATCAATTTTATTCACTTAGCTTTATGTCATAAGCGGGATTGGCAGATAGGTAAAAATTAGTAAGGATAAGGATGAAAAATGCCTTTCATGAATCGTCTTAATGCAAGAGCTGTCGCAATATTATCCGTAGGTTTCCTATCTATTTGTATATGGAGCCCAGCCCCAAGTAGACGCATAAAGTTTTCTTTATATCTTTGAACAATTGAGAACAACATTGGTTATGAATAGCAACATAAACACTATCAGAAATCGTAAGCACTGTTTTTGATATGTGATTATGCGTTTATAAATCACATATGGGTTCGAAAGCATACATTTACGTTTTGATTTTGTTATATATAAAATTAAAATGATATTGCTTTTATGCAATGATAGTGAAATCTCGAGGTTAAAATGACTGTTTCTATTCGTCCCGGTAACAAAGCCGATGCCGAGGCAGCGATCGCAGTTTTGCGCCAATCTGTAATGCAATTGTGCAAGGATGATCATCAAGACGATGAAGCTGAAATTATGAACTGGCTCTCCAATAAGACTCCTGCGTTCTGGGAAGCATGGATCAATCGCGAAGATACCACAGTTCTTGTTGCGGAAATTGCCGACAACGTTGTTGGGATCGGCATGGTAGATGCACGGGGTGAAATCCTCCTCAATTACGCTCACCCTAACGCACACTTCAAGGGAATAAGCAAGGCGATATTGCTTGCACTTGAAGACAAAGCCCGCGCACGTGGGCTAAAGATGTGCTCCTTGGAAAGCACCAAAACTGCCAAGAAATTTTATAAGGATAGGGGCTATCAAGCAGTGACTGGTGGTCCCCTCCACCTGTCAAAACAGCTATAATAACAAAGCGCATTTATCATAAGGCGAGAGTATCGCCATCTGTAGGATATTTAAGCGGGGCTTAGTTAGAACAATTGTTTACATCTTAAACATTCATTGAATCAAATTTCATTCTATATGCTTGGTATATTTATAAAGCGTACTTCGTCCAATTTTCAGAAGTTTGCATATTTCAGCTATAGGTTGGTTTTTATCAAGCATCATTTGCAATGCGAAAATCTTCTCTGGTTGCAAGGGTGGACGCCCACCCTTGCGCCCACGTGCGCGTGCTGCCTTGAGACCACCATGGGTGCGCTCAAAGATTGCTACGAACACCCGTAAAGATAAGCAAACGCAAAGCCAATTGTGTGAGGATTGTGTTTGACAAAGCATCTTATAAAAAACTGCACATCTTTCCAGTCCATTGAAGGCATATTAATCACTTTATGGCGTTGCTTTCCTAAGAAGGCCCGTACTTTCGCTGTTGCTTGTAAATCAACATCCAAGCCCAAAGCAGCAGTATGTTTGAGACAAAGATTAAAGGCGGATGAGTACTCTCTCTGCTGTTGCAGCTTTTGTATGCCATATGGGGGCTAGTGTATTGCGTATATCTACTTGTATAATTTCTGAAATGGGAAGACAGCCTTAGGGAATACATGAAGTTGTAAAAGTGAACACCACAATCTCCATCCTCACCATCATTCTTGCATTCAGCTTTACGGCTTTTAAAATACCCACAGCAATGTCTTTAAGAGAATGAAGATACCGCATTGTTTCACACTTTTGTTTTTCACGTTCTTTAATGGAATCACGTCCTTCACGTAAAACACAACGCCACCGACGTTGCACATTCACGGGCTTGTTTTAAAGAAACCTCTCTTAGAGTTCCCAAACCTATTTCGCAGCGCTATTTTAGTGAATTGTATAACGATAAAGTCTGTATACTAATAAACCTATTGAGAACCACCATTTTCACGCTTATTAAGGGATAAACCCGTATCATTATTCCCTTTACCAACTCATGGTCTATTAACCGACTTATAGTATATTTACGAGCTCATGAGATTGCGACACTCCTTGCATGAAAGCGGTTCATAAGAAACATTTTTTCTCCTTTCCTCACTCATTTTACCCACGTGCCAATCCCGCTGATAATGTAAAGCCAAGTAAACAAAGTTGATTCAACATAAAGTGGTTTGAGATGAGAGAATCTTATGGGTATTCGGGGTTGTGATTCAAGGTGACAAACGAAAAAACCATTATGAATCAATATATTGACAATGATTAAACGGCGCTCAAATTCTGCTAAGGCTGCAAATATGTGGAACACCAATCGACCTGTGGCCGAACGCATTTCAATTCTCTCTGTCGTACTTTAAAACTCAATTCCAGCAGTTTCAAGCTCAGCTACAATTTTAACTCACTCATGCAGTAAACAGCCTAAGCGGTCAAGGCGCTACACAACAAGTAGATAGCCTTTACATGCAAAGCTTAAAACTTCAGCTAATCCTAATCGAGCTAATTTTGCATCCGTAGCTGTGTCTGTAAAGATTTCTCACAACCTACGGCCATTAAAGCATCGCACTGTAAATCCATTTTTCATTAGCTGTTGAAACACATACATAATCAGTTTTCATAATTTAGTCTATTTATCCAATAAAATTCAAGGTTTATAGACTTTGTTTTATAGATAGAAGAATACACATAAAAAAGATAAATTTAAATAATAAAAATATATTCTATAAAATAGCCATTTTTGCACAAAAAATAATCTCTCTCTTAAGAGGGATATAAATCCATACTTTAGTATCTTTATAAAAGAGTGATTGGTGCTTTTCTTGGTATGTCATGTATGCTGTTTATTTTATGAACGTTATAGCAAAATCCTCTCGCTGTTTTTACAATGCTTAACTCCATTCTAAAACAGAAAAGATTCTTAACTTGCCTAATTTGCAATCATATGAATTTTTCTCACGTATATTTCATCTGCTGACCACTGATATAATGCATTTTATAAATTTTATGCGTAAAACATAATCTGAATATGCTCTTCCATTTCATACTCCCATAGTTTATTGTGATAAAAGAAAAAGTTTTACAGCACTATGGACAAAAGTACCATCTTTTGACTATTCGCACATAACACTTTGATTTATAAATATTATTTTCGTTTCTCATCTTGAATCATCACCCCAAATATTATAAGTTCTCCTTTCAAACTTTTTTATATTGAATCAATTTTATTCTCTTGGCTTTACACTATCAGCGGGATTGGTGCGAGGAATAAAAATGAGCGAAAAAAGAGGAAAAATGCCTCTCATGACCCGCCTTCGTGCAAGAGCTGTCGCAATCTCATGAGTTAGTCAATATACCATGAACTGGTAAATAGAATAATGGTGCCGGCTCGTTATGAATGTTACAGAAAAATCCTACCGCAATTTTTACAATGCTTAACTCCATTCTAAAGTAGGAAGATTTTTAACCTGCACCCATTTGCAATCATATGAATTTCTCTCACATTATTTCATCTACGAACCACTGATATGATACACTTTATAAATTCTACGAATAAAACATGATCTGAATATGCTCTTCTATTTTACACTCCCATGGTTTATTGCAACAAAAGAAAAGTAAAATTCATGAGAAATAATATTGTACTCCTCAATATATAAATGGTACAAGCGTGCCTCTTATTTTAGAAAACAATAATATATTATATTCAATAAAAAACAGCAGTTAAAACATTTCTGGATATGATAAAAATGTTTGGTACACTCTAAGAAAATAATAGTTTTAAAGTGGCTATTAAATTAGAAAGTGGTAAAAAACACATTGCGCTTTACTCACAACTCTCCTATAAAGAAAAGTTAAAATCCAAAAATAATTTTTCTTTTTTCAAGTAATAACCGAGACGAATATTCAATTAAAAAATCTTCTGTATAAGCTACGCCAATTCTCATTTAGAAACAAAATTATCAACGGAAACAATGGCAATCTTTAAACCCTCAAAAACGCTAACATCTAAAAACGTATCCTTAATTACATAAAGAACTAAAAAAGTGACAAGAAAAAAGCGCTTCTTACAAAAAAGAAAACTTTGCTGTTAAAGTAGTAGACTTTAATACAAAAATTCCAAACTCATCCTTTCATTTTTTATGCAATTCCTGAAAATGAAAAACACTTTAAATTATTCAATTCATATTTAAATAAACTAAAAAGCAATATAACAGTAGATAAAACAACTGGACACGTATCTCTTACACCTAATTTTTTTAAAGTAGCAGATAAAATAGTTAAAGATCTGTTAAAAAGAAAACTAATAAATAAAAAAGACCTTCTCATAAAATATGATAGTTTAAATTACCCCGTACAAAGCTCATTTTCTCAGTTAACAGGAAAATTAGCGGCAAAATTAAAAAAACTGAACATATAAAACTAAAAAATTATTTTCCAAAGTCCACGTTTAAATACTTTAATTTAAAATCATCTGAATTTTATGAAAGCTTCTGAAACTGTGTGGCCTCCTTATATCCTAAAAGATTGGATAAAAGAACAAGGACCATATATAAGCTGTTATCTCTATTATCTCTATCTGAAAGGCTTTAGAACAGGTGGTTTCTATTCAACAGATCCCAGAGATTGTTTATATGCTTCTTCAGAGATGATTGAAATAGCTAATAGATTATCTGAAATCGTTAATAATCACTATGCAACAACTCTATCAATAAAAGAATATCACAAAGAAATTTCAAACTTTATAAAAATTTCATGGAAAGTACCATAAAAATTTTAAGGAAAGCAAGAAATTAAAAATAATGCCTAATAAGTATAAAAATTATTATACTTTTGATTTTGAAGCTATCGTAAAAGAACCCATAACATTTTATATGGTTTCAATTTATATCATATAAATACGTTCTAGCTTACCCTACTGAAAGAAAAATTTTTACAATTATGGACAAAAATATCATCTCTTGACCATTCATGAACAAAGTTATAGCTTCTGTGAAGAAATACATCTTTAAAACACTCTCTTGTTTTCACTGTTTTTTTCTTATTTTACTTGGTTACTATGATTTTTACTGCTGCCTATCGCGCTTTGCAACGTCTTATAACGCCACAATATCGCTCTATGATATTGAAAGCTTTGGGTATTACCTTTGTTGTGCTCGCCCTTCTATGGTTAAGTATGCGGCAACTTTTTATATCTTATTTTTGGCCATGGATTGCTCATTTTCTTCCCGGATTACCAAGTTGGGCGGGATGGTTGGGATTTGGTATGCTTATCATTTTGAATCTTGGTTTAGCTTTGTTTATGGCTTTTTTCATTGCCCCAATTACCGCTATGATTGGTGGTTTGTTCATTGATTCTGCTGCTGAAATTATTGAAAAAGAAGACTATCAAAATGAGCCTGTTGGACAAGCTCTGCCGTTTGGGCGCTCTCTTATTCTTTCCTTAAAATTTGTTATTCTAAGCCTTTTGGGGAATGGCATCGCTTTTCTTTTGTTTTTCGTGCCAGGTATCAATTTGATAGCCTTTTATATTATTAATGGTTATTTGCTCGGTCGTGAATATTTTGTATTTGCTGCCTATCGGTTTCGACCTGAAAAAGAAGCACATGCTTTTTTACGAACTCATTACATAACAGTTTTTGGTGCAGGATTGTTGATCGCACTTTTCGTTTCGATTCCCATTCTTAACTTAGCAACACCGCTTTTCGCAGCTGCCTTTATGACACACTTACATAAAATGCTTTCAAAAAACACCACCGCATGTATTCCAAAAAACCAATTATAGCATTGGATTCAGCCTGTAAATATTGCCAAACATAGCATAGAAAGCCCTAACATTATCGGTGATTGGATGTGTAAAAACAACCAACAAAGAGAAGTCTTTCCTCTTAAAGAACTATTCCTCTTATCAAGAAGTCTCCTTGAAAAGGACCTTGCTCTAACATAAGCATCTCGCTAGCATAATACTGCTGCATTCATTATTTTTATAAACTGTTATAGCCTTATTGGTGTTTACCTTTATATTTCTTTGGCTTAAGGATCGCACCACTGTCATTCATAGTCCAATGTTGGTTTTTCATAAAAAAACAGATAAAGTGTTTACCAACTAGCATGGGAATCAATTTTGGTATCAAAATAAAAGAATAGATAGCATAAACATTACAATCTCTAAAAAACTTAATTGTATAAACACTTTGAATAAAGATAGCTACTATAATCTTTGGAAACGTAAAAAATGAAAAAATAGTGAAATTAGAGCTATACGTGTAATAGTAAAAGTATTAAGTAAGTCTGTTTATTTAGCCAGAAAAGTGAGTCTGACCACTTAAATCTCTATTTTTTCGAATTGTGCAAAAAGTGTATAATATTTAAAAAGAGAGGCTATAAATTTAAAGAGAGGTTATAAAGATGAACTGGATTACGAATTATGTTCGTCCTAAAATTAACTCTATATTGAGACGTTCTGAAATTCCAGATAATCTATGGATCAAGGACCCCATAAATGGTGAAATGATTTTCCATAAAGACCTAGAACTGAATCAATATGTAAGCCCTAGTTCTGGTCACCACATGCGTATCAGCGCTAAAAGTCGTCTCATAAATTTTTTTGATGATGGACTTTATACGCCTCTTGAAAATCCAAAAGTTGTCGTTGATCCTTTAAAGTTTCGCGATGAAAAGCGTTATATTGACCGATTGAAAGATTACCGTTCCAAGCTTGGGGTTGACGATAATATTTTAAGTGCACACGGTACTATTGAGGGCTTGCCCATTATAGCCACCGTTCAAGACTTCGCTTTTATGGGGGGATCACTTGGCATAGCTTCAGGAGAAGCAATCATTAAAGCTTTTGAGACTGCCATTGCTAAAAAATGTCCTTTGGTTCTTTTTGCTGCTTCTGGTGGCGCACGCATGCAAGAAGGAACACTCTCACTGATGCAAATGCCCCGTACAACAGTCGCAATTGAAATGCTGAAAGAAGCAAAGCTTCCCTATATTGTTGTTCTCACCAATCCAACCACCGGTGGTGTCACTGCTTCTTATGCTATGCTTGGCGACATTCATATTGCCGAACCCGGTGCTATGATTGGTTTTGCAGGACCACGTGTGATTCAACAAACAATACGTGAAACTTTGCCTGAGGGCTTTCAAAGTAGCGAATATCTGCTCAAACATGGCATGATTGATATGGTTGTATCACGTTTAGAAATGAAAACGACTATTGCGCGACTTTTACGCTTAATGATGAAATGTCCTGCAGCGTCTCATCCTTCCAATCCATCTCCAACAGGTTATCAAACACCATTTTCTGCAACAACAGCAGCTTAACTTCATGGAAAAAAGCCCAATACAAAAGCTGGTGGATGATTTACTGAAAAGTTATCCAAAGAAATTTGATCTTTCTTTAAAACGTATTCTTCATCTCCTAGAACGTCTTGGTAATCCGCATTTAAAGCTTGCGCCTGTTATTCATATTGCTGGAACAAATGGCAAAGGATCAGCTTCAGCCATTTGTCGTGCTCTTTTAGAAAGTGCAGGATACCGTGTGCATGTCTATAGCTCACCTCACTTGGTGAACTGGAATGAACGATGTCGGCTAGGGCAACCAGGGAATGGCCAACTTGTTACAGAAAGCCAATTAGCAGAAACAATTCGTGAAGTTATAAAAGTAAACAGTCAAGAACCAATTACTGTTTTTGAAATTTTCACAGCTGCTGCCTTCATGCTCTTTAATAGACATCCAGCTGATGCTGTGGTTTTAGAAGTTGGATTGGGGGGACGTTTTGATGCGACCAATGTAATTAATAAGCCCGCTGTATCACTGATTATGCCCATTGATTATGATCATGAAGCTTTTCTCGGCAACACAATTGCACAAATAGCTTTTCAAAAAGGAGGCATTATAAAACCGACAGTTCCAGTCGTTATCGGTAAGCAAATTCACGATGAAACTCTTTCTGTTTTAACAACCCTTGCGGATAAAAATAAAGCATCTTATTTCCTGTTCGATCAAGATTATCAAAGCTATCGAGAATATGGGCGTATGGTATTTCAAAATGCTCAAGGTCTCATGGATCTGCCACTTCCTAACCTTATTGGAAGCCACCAAATTGCCAATGCTGGCGCCTCCCTTGAAGCAGTGTATCAAGCTGGTTTTCGACTTTCAGAACAAGCAATAAGTCATGCTCTGCGTGGTATTTACTGGCCAGCACGCATGCAGCACCTTACCCATGGATATTTGGTTGACAAGTTAGCTCCTGGTATTGATTTATGGTTAGATGGCGGTCACAATCCTGCTGCAGGAAAGGCCATTGCAGCAGAACTTACCCAATGGAAAAAACAATCAAACCGTCCTCTTATTATGATCGCTGGTATGCTTAACACGAAAGACGCTGTCGGTTATTTTCGTCCGTTAGCAAACCTCATAGAGAAAATCTACACGGTCCCATTAACCAACAACACTGCTGGTATGTGTCCAACAATTTTAGCTGAATCTGCAAAAAAAGTCGGGCTCTTTGCAACCCCGCAAACGCATCTACAAGAAGCCTTACATAGAATTAACATAGAGTATAGGCAAGCAATTGTTCTTATTGGTGGCTCCCTTTACCTTGCCGGCGATATTTTACGTGACAATAAAACACCACCATGTTAGAAATTAATTATCTGTGGAGCTTTGAAAGATAGACTTTTTGATCATGCAGCTTGATTATGCACTTTATCAACATCCTAAACTTATCACTGTTTTCGGCGGCTCTGGCTTTGTGGGGCGGCATGTCGTTGAAACTTTAACCAAGCGGGGTTATCGTGTTCGCATTGCTGTTCGTCATCCGCAAAAAGCTTACTACATGCTCCAAATCGGAGAAGTAGGACAAACGCAAATGCTTAAAACCAATGTAGGGCATCGCCCCTCTGTTGCGCGTGCATTGCTTGGAGCAGATGGTGCCGTTTTTCTTCCTGGTAGCTTAACGCAAGCAAACCAATCAAACTTTCAAAAAATACAAGTTGATGGCGCACAAAATGTCTCTGAATTAACAGCAGAAGCTGGTATTCCTCTTCTCTATATGTCAGCGCTTGTAACCAATCAAAACACTTCATCTCTTTATGCACGTGTTAAATTACTATGTGAGCAGATCGTTCAGAATACACATTCACAAGCAATCATTATGCGCCCATCCGTTATCTTTGGGCCAGAGGATTGTTTCTTTAATACTTTAGCAAACTTGTCATGCTTTTTACCGATTATACCCCTTTTTGGAGGTGGACAAAACAAATTGCAGCCCGTCTATGTCGGTGATATTGCTGAATTTATTTTACGTGCTTTAGAAGGACATGTTCCTTCTGGGAAAAGCTATGATCTGGGTGGTCCTCAAATTATTACATTCCAAAACGCCCTCGAACATACCTTAAAAATCATTCGCCGTAAAAAAACAATTCTTCCTATGCCTTTTTCTGTTGGGCTCTTTATGGGAAGTCTTTTGGGAACAATTGGTAAATTGCCTCTTGTGCCCACACTCATAACCGCGCATCATATACGCTTTCTGAAAGTGGATAACATTGTTTCTCAAGAAGCTATAAAAAATGGATATACTTTAGAAGGGGTAGGCATTACTCCCAAAGCAATGGCTGCATTCTTGCCAAATTATCTTTGGCGATTTCGCCCACAAGGTCAATTTTCCAAAAAAATGCTTATCTAGTGCATATAAGACATTGACTTAGAATAAAGAATTTATCGCTTTACAGGTTGTAATATCGTTAAATCCTTTCATTGCAAATCCTTTTTATGATGAATCAATGAGAACATGTCTCCCCATGTACATCACAAACAAAATCATTACGCGGATAAAAACCGCTTTTGAGAAGAAAGTAAAAATGGCTATTATAAATCGTTTCAATATAAGAACTATGAGCAATCATTAAGAGCTAAGAAAATGATAGTGCCAACTATGATAATGATTACAGCTTGTCGTTTACGTGAATAAATGATGATATACAATGGATTTTTTTGTTACATTTTTCATGAACAGCGTTGTGAAATAGAGTTTCTGAACGATCGAATAGGTCTCGTTAAAAAATACAACACACAGACGCGTAAGATATTCCGTAGCTTCATAATTTAAAGAGCTCTTGCTTGAGAGCATTTTACGAATTGTCAAACCGAATGAGAAGAAAGGCAAAAAGTCTTAGCACCTATTTTATACTTTCATATTTTTGCCCGATAAAGCTGTCTTCTCATTTTAGCAATTAACTCAAAAAGCATTTGGAAGAGATTGGATTTCACCTAGCGTACAAAAATTGATACAAATTGATTGATTTTGATTTCAAATATGCAGAAAAGAAAGATTTATAAGATAATGTATCAAAAACTGCTAAAGCTCACGTTTTATTGTTTTTTTATCGTTGAATTTGTATTTCTTCTTTATAAAAAAGAAAAACTTTTCTTGATGAAATTTACATGTCTTGCTCTTTATTCAACAATGCATTGATTCATAAGGATTATTTGTCGTTTCTTACCTTGAACCATACCACTGAATATTATAAGATTCTCTCGTTTCAAACCACTCTATATTGAATCAATTTTATTCACTTAGCTTGGATTTCATAAGCGGAGTTAGCATATGGGAAAATTACAGAAGAAAAATGCCTCGCATGAATCACCTTAATGTAAGAGCTGTCGCAACACCCATACGCTGGGAAATAGTATGATGATGCTGGCTTGTTTTTTCGATAAAGACAATCTCATTATAGTCTTTTACCATTTTTGCTTCTTCACAATTTAAAAATCACCCCCCCATACATTTTATTTGCTTAAAAGAATCTGCATAAACTCCTATTATCCCAAATTCTTTTATATCTTGTTGATAAAACCGTTCCTTCATCTATCAATATATGCTCATTACAAAGATTTATAAAAACTTGGAAAAAATTTTCATATAGAGAAATCTTTCTACTCCCTTGCATTTTTTTTTAATTTCTCCTACCGTCCGAGAAAAAATAATGTTAAAGGAATAAAAAATGGCAACTCTAGACTATGTTGTCAAAGATATCGCACTTGCTGCTTATGGGCATAAAGAACTTGATATTGCTGAAACAGAAATGCCTGGTCTTATGGCTTGTCGTAAGGAGTTTTCCTCAAGCCAGCCTTTACGGGGAGCACGTATTTCTGGCTCATTGCACATGACGATTCAAACAGCGGTTTTGATTGAAACATTGAAAGCACTCGGAGCTGATATACGATGGAGTTCTAGCAATATTTTTTCTACACAAGATCATGCAGCAGCGGCTATTGCAGCCAATGGTACTCCTGTCTTTGCGATCAAAGGCGAGACACTTGAAGAATATTGGACTTACATAGATGCCATTTTTCAATGGACTGATGGCAATCCCTCAAATCTTATCTTGGATGATGGCGCTGATGCGACAAATTATATTTTGATGGGATGCCGTGCAGAAACAAATAAAGATATACTATCTCACCCAAAGACAGAAGAGGAAGAACTCTTTTTTAAACAAATTCAAAAGCGTATGGATGCTACACCAGGTTTTTTCACACGCCAACGTGCAGCAATCAAGGGTGTGAGTGAAGAAACCACAACAGGCGTCAACCGCCTTTACCAATTACAAAAGGAAGGGCTTTTGCCTTTTCCTGCCATTAATGTCAATGATAGTGTTACGAAATCAAAATTTGATAATAAATATGGCTGTAGGGAGTCATTGGTAGATGGTATTCGACGTGCAACAGATGTGATGATAGCTGGAAAAACCGCCATTGTTTGTGGTTATGGTGATGTAGGGAAAGGCTCAGCAGCCTCTTTTTCAAGTGCTGGTGCTCGTGTCAAAGTGACAGAAATTGATCCGATCTGCGCCCTTCAAGCAGCAATGGATGGCTATGAAGTTGTGGATTTAGATGAGGCTGCTTCCAGTGCTGATATTATCATCACAACAACGGGTAATAGAGATATTGTGCGCTTAGACCATATGCGACAAGTGAAAGACATGTGTATCCTTGGAAATATTGGCCATTTTGATAATGAAATCCAAGTAGCAGCCCTTAGAAATTTGCCATGGACAAATATTAAACCGCAAGTTGACATGATTACCTTTCCCGATGGAAAACGTATTGTTTTGCTTTCTGAAGGGCGTTTATTGAATCTTGGAAATGCTACAGGACATCCCTCTTTTGTCATGTCAGCCTCATTTACCAACCAAGTTTTAGCGCAAATTGAGCTCTTTACCCGTTCAGAACATTACAAAAATGAAGTGGCTGTTTTGCCGAAGCATCTTGATGAAAAAGTTGCGCGTCTTCACCTTGATAGGCTAGGAATCAAATTAAGCGTTTTATCAGAAGAACAAGCTGCTTATATTGGAGTTACACCTCAAGGACCTTATAAACCAGATCATTATCGTTACTAATATGTTTCCTTGGGTTAAAAGAAAAAGGAAAAGGCACTGTGCTCAGCTTTGGTGATTACACCCCCAAAGAAAAAGCTCAAAAAATAATACGAATCTGTATGCATATTTTTTGCCTTATTTTCCTTTTTTTCCCCACATGTGTTGTGGCTCAATCATGGGAAACGCATTTGCCATTTCTCTTTACTTTACCCGATGGTCCATGGCTTTTTTTAGTACTCTGTGGGGGGATTTCTTGTGCCTCCTTCCTCACGTGTATAGCAGTTATTATGCGTGCCCAAAAAACTTCATGGAGACCTCTGCAAACTATCCAAACAGATTGTTCTGAAAAACTGAAATATTATGAGTGGCTTCTAGAAGAAACAGAACAACTTCTCCTCATTTGGGAAAATCCAACCGAATCTCCTCGTGTTGTTGGTCATCTTTCCACCTTACAAAAAAGTGAAATTTCTCAGCAAAATCTTCAACATTTTGAGCGTTGGATTGCAAAAAGTTCTCTGCAAGAACTTGACCATGCATTAACGCAATTGCGTTACAAATCGTATCCTTTTGAGCTTTCTATCACTACTATACATAATACGCTTTTACAAGTTACAGGGGTCATTGCCGGAACAGTAGCCATTGCACGCTTTCAAGACATCTCATCACAGCAGAGCGAAAATACGCGTTTACAAAAAGATATTGCCAAAGTTCTTATCGAGCTGAGCATGCAGCGTAATCTTCTTGATTGTATTCAAGAACCTGTATGGATACGAGATAATGAAGGAAATATTTGTTTTGCTAATCGTGCCTTTAGAGAAATGACACGCTTTCAAGAAGGCAGCAATGAAGTTTACGATCTTTTCAATGACACTAAACTAAACAAAACAGAGAAAACAGAAACGCTTTTTCAAGAACACGTGCATATAGTGATTGATGGAGAACGACACAACTTTCATCTCACACGGATTACAACAGAAGAAGGAATGGCAGCTTTTGCCCGTGATGATAGCGCGTATGAAAATCTTACCCATGAATTGAAATATATTCTTCAAAGCCATTGTGAAACACTTGATCAAATTTCAACAGCCGTAGCAATTTTTGACACCAATCAAAAATTGAAATTCTGCAATCATGCTTTTAAAATTTTATGGCCCTTAGAAAGTTCTTTTCTAGAAAGTGAACCGAGCCATATATTGCTTCTTGAACGTTTGCGTGAAAAAGGACTCATTGCTGAACACCCTGATTGGCGCGCATGGAAAGAAGAGCTTTTTAAAGCTTATCGGCAAACAGAATCAAATCAGCAAATTTGGAATCTTCCAGATGGGCGTACACTACGTGTTATTTCTACCCCTCATCCACAAGGGGGTGTCACTTGGCTTTATGAAAATCTTACTGAAAAAATTGATCTTGAACAACGCTATAATACACTTATTAAAATACAAGGCGAAACTCTTGATAAACTTTCAGAAGGAGTGGTGGTTTTTGGCACTGATGGGCGCCTTCGTTTATCTAATCCAGCCTTGTCTAAATTATGGTCTCTCCCCTATAATTTGTTGGTAGAAGGAACCCATATTACCCAATTACAAAGTCATTGTTCAGCCTTAACTTTGAAAAAAGAATGGGATCAATTTACTCAATTTATTACAGGCTTTGCTGAAAAACGTGACACATATTCAGGTCGGATGGACCTTGTCAACGGAATGATTATTGATTACACACTCGCACCACTTCCCAATGGGCAGACAATGCTTACTTTTGTTAATGTTACAGATTCTGTGCATGTTGCACGTGCTCTTCAAGAAAAAAATGCAGCCTTAGAAAGTGCTGATCGTCTGCGAAATGAATTTGTTCAACACGTCTCCTATGAATTGCGTACACCTCTCACCAATATTATTGGATTTTCTGATATTTTGCGTGACCAAATCTTTGGCTCTATTAACGCACGCCAAAAAGAATATCTTAGATATATTCATTCAGAATCAGACACTCTTTTGAATATTGTTAATGATATTCTTGACCTTGCAACTCTTGATGCAGGTATCATGGAGCTTGATATAAAACCGGTTAATATTGCTGATGCTATGATGCAAGCAGGAGCACGTCTGGAAGAACGCCTTAACGGACGTTATATTACACTTTTACAGCAAATTTCCCCATCCTTAAATTTTATTTCTGCTGATGCAACACGTCTTCATCAAATTTTCGTTAATATTCTGAGTAATGCTATTAATTTTGCAACAGAATCAAGCATTATTGAATTTTGCGCCGACGAACAAGACGAATACATTGTTTTCAGTGTTCATAATGAAGGGTCCGATATTCCTGAAGATGTTCTCGATAGAATTTTTAAGCGTTTTTCCTCTCATTCACATCATGGTGGGCGGGCAGGAGCAGGGCTTGGTCTTTCCTTAGTGAAAAGTTTTGTTGAACTCCACAGTGGGCATGTTGAAATTCTTACTGGCACTGGACAAGGAACAACCGTGAAATGTTTTTTTCCAATTCCCAAAGGAGATAAAGTTCTTTAATCTTATCCTTTCTTATGGCAAAATCCCCTCCTTTCATGGAACCGTTAATGAATTTTAGTTTTTTTCTTGAAAATGAAGAAGCAACAAGGCTTTTTGCACAAGATTTAGCTCTCGCTTTAAAGCCAGGCGATCTTATAACATTGCAAGGTGATCTTGGAACAGGAAAATCAACTATCGCGCGCGCGATCATTCATGCCCTTGCAAATGATAACACTATGGACGTTCCAAGCCCTACTTTTACTCTTGTTCAAAGCTACCAACTTTCACAATTGGAAATTATTCATGCTGACCTTTATCGCCTTTCTATAGCAGAAGAAGTTGATGAATTAGGACTCCACGAAACACGTGAACAACGAATTTTGCTTATTGAATGGCCAGAAAAAGCTGAAAATCTTTTAGGACCTGTTACCTTTGCACTTACCTTACGGCATGAAGGCTATGGGCGTCATGTCACTCTTACATCAGCACAACATGCTATGGAACGTTTTCAGCGGTCTTTTGTAATTCGCACATTTTTAAAAAACCATAAACGCGGTCATGTTCATCGTCATTTTTTGGCTGGTGATGCCTCTGCACGTACCTATGAACTTCTAGATGATGGGCACCACAAAGAAGTTCTTATGGATGCACCAACTATGCAAATAGCACAAAACACAGATCTTCCTTACATAACAATGGCACGTCTTGCAAAAGATATTCATCAATTTGTTGGGATTAATCAGCTCATTTTAGACAATGGATTTTCTGCTCCTCATATTTTTGTTACAGACTTTGAAAAAGGTCTTGTCATTTTAGAAGATTTTGGACGTGAAGGACTTTTAGATCAAACGGGCAATCCTATTGAAGAGCGTTATATTGCCTGTAGTCAATTGCTGGCTGCTTTCCACCAAAAATCATGGTCTTCAGAGAAGCAATTTACAACTTTTTTGCTTAAAATTCCCTCCTATGATTGCCAGGCACTGCAAGCAGAACTTTCTTTGTTACTGGATTGGTATTTGCCTTTTCAAACACAAAAAAGCTTGGAGCAAGAACAACGTAAAGCCTTTTTTGCTTGTTGGCAGCCCTATCTTGATAGTCTCGTTCAAGGAGAAAATACCTTTGTTATGCGTGATTATCATTCTCCCAACATTCTTTGGCGAAAAGATAAAGAAGGAACAGAGCGCATTGGTCTTCTTGACTTTCAAGACGGTTTAAAAGGTCCTACAGCCTATGACCTTGTTTCCTTAGCACAAGATGCACGCTTATTTATCTCACCAAAACTTGAAGAAAAAATTCTCGATGCCTATTGCCATGCACGTCATAAAGCACCACGACCTTTTGATGAAGATGCGTTGCGTAAACTCTATGCATTTGCAGGCGCTCAACGGATTTCAAAAATTTTAGGGATTTTTGTAAGACTCTCTCAGCGTGATGGAAAATCATCTTACCTTAAACACCTCCCCCATCTGCAGGATTATCTTGCCCGTAATCTCGCACACCCTATTCTGGCACCTTTACGAAATTTTTATCAAGAAATAGGACTCCTTTAGGCGGCCTCGTTACCATGTTGTTTTTTGCTTTCTTGATGACATCGTGAAGTTCTGATTGTAACCAACGTGATAAGAGGAACCAATCTTTAAAGACTTTAGTACCGCCCTATCAGCAATGCCCCGCTGAAATGTTGCAACATATTAATTTATAATGATAATTCATTGTTATTCACCTTGAATCACAACCTCGAATACTGTTAAGATTCTTTCTAAAACTTACTTAGATTGAATTAATTTTGTTCTCTTGGCTTTACACTATCAGCGGAATTGGCATAAGGGTAAAATTAGTGAGGAAAGAAGGAAAAATGCCTCTCATGAACCGCCTTCATGCAAGGATTATCGCAACAGGATGAGCTCGTAAATATACCATAAGCTGGTAAAGTGAATGATGGCGCCGGCTTATACGGATTCCTTTCGATAGTTATTCCAGTGAAAACTTTCATAGTATTTATAGATGAATTCTTCATTTATAGCGAATTCTTGGAGCGATCCACTCTTTACATAATTTTTCTCGCTTAGTATGGACTGATTATTCTTTAATATACAAATGATCTGATCATATTAATCAACAAACTTCCGTGTTCAATACCCCTTTAAGACGTTACGAGGGCTGTATTCAATATAAATATAAAATATTCTCCTATCTAGTGACTTCTTTCACAAGATAGGGCGGTTTTCTTTTTCGCATTTTTAATGAACTACAATTTCAATTTGAAAAAATAGTCTGGAGATTTCTTTTGCTTCTTTTCTTGTACGAAAGGCAGTAAGCCGCCTTTGAGATGAATTAAAACAGAACAGGTTTCAGTTCTTATTTCCACTGCTCTTGTCCCCTTTTTTTGGCTGAACATATGATATGATTGATTTCCGGTTCTGTTATGACGAGTTTTCTCATAGCCATGAATATTATTCTTAGTTTGCTTGATTGGTTTCAAAGAGGAATGTGTAAAATTCATCGATTATGCTGATTTTTTCCTCTGTGATTGATTGAGAATGGATATTGGTTTTCTTTTCTGTATTACGGGTATTCCTAAAAGGTTTATCAGATAAAGGATCCTCTCCCTTTTCATAGTCACGGGAAACTTTAAGCTGTTCCTATCAACATTTCCTCAATGGTTACACTTCCACTTTTCAAAGCAGAAGACATACCACGAAGTGTTGCCATAGGATCAACCGTGAAATCTTCAAAGTCTTCAATAACGAGAGTTTGATCAATTTGT
The DNA here is from genome assembly GCF_000312565.1 of Bartonella rattaustraliani AUST/NH4. Taxonomy (GTDB): domain Bacteria; phylum Pseudomonadota; class Alphaproteobacteria; order Rhizobiales; family Rhizobiaceae; genus Bartonella; species Bartonella rattaustraliani. The sequence goes on along the minus strand of NZ_CALW02000031.1, from coordinate 113,121 downwards.
TCAGACTTCATGCCAAAAGCGGCGAGCACTTTATAAAGCCTTCTCACGATTTGCACTAAGTGTGCTTATATCACAAGTTATTGTGCTTGTACTCTTCCATAGGCTTTACACCAATATGTTTTAGGCACATTTGCAAGCATTGCATTTCTCTAGTAATGGAACAAGTCACATTGTCCGTTACAATGATCATATTATCCATTAAGATTTAACCCTTCTTAATTAGAAATTCAACGACACACGCAGGTGATTTAGACAGAACTTATTTTTAAATCACGAATCATTTTTATTCGCAAATAATATGATATGCAAAAAGTGTTTTCCAATACTATGCAGCGTATTGATTTATAATGAGTATTTATCGTTATGACCTTGAGTCATAACCCCGGATATCCGTAAGATTCTCTCATTTCAAACCACTTTATCTTGAATCAATTGTGTTCACTTGGCTTTACGCTATCAGCAGAATTTGTGTGAGAAATAAAAATTATAAAAAATGTCTCTCGTGAACCGCCTTTATGCAAGGGCTATCGCAACATCATGAGTTGGTCAACATACCACAAGCTGGTAAAGTGAGTGACGGCGCTAGCTTGTACCTTTATACTGGATAAACGACACGGTCAATGCTCTCTTTATTCTCTTTCATAAATTCTCATATGCTTTGTAAAGCTTAATAGTTTTTAGAATTTTCTCTCTTAACCTACTGAGATTAAAGAAGTGGTTGGATTAAATAATAAAGCATCGCTTTTGTCAAATTGTATCAGAAAATTGCTTTCTCTCTATGACATAATGACTCAAATCGTGTGATATCTTTCAATTTTCGTCTTAAGTGAAAAGACTTGTTTCGCAAATAAAACTTTTTCATTTTTTCCTGCATAAAATTATTTTTCCCTGTATAAAAATTGTATACAGTACAAACAATTCATATAATCAATAAAATAGAATATTTTCCATACACTTCAAATGAGATCATATGCTCCATAACCCACGTGTCTTTTCTATCTCTCCGGGAACTGCTTTTCTACCGTGTTTTGTTGACGCATTGTTCTCAGGTGATCTTATTCGTGACTTTGCGTCTGGTGAAGATATCCAAACAACCCTTGCGGATACTCTCATTTATGTGCCAACACGCCGTGCTGCGCGCGCTCTACGTACAGCCTTTGCTGAAAGAGGTAACAAAAAATCAACCTTCTTGCCCGTTATTCGCCCTTTAGGAGATGTTGATGAAGACAGTTTCTTTTTTTCTGAATACTCTACAAGCACTCTCAATCCACCACTTGGAACAAGTGAACGTCTTCTGCTTTTAACGCGTCTTATTCGTCCTTGGCGTGAAAATTTACCAGCGCATTTACGTGCCATGTTTGGGACAGAAGATATCATTATTCCTGCCCATACAGCTGATGCTATTTGGCTTGCTCAAGACTTAGCACAGTTGATGGATGAAATTGAAACAGAGGCTGCAGATTGGTCAAAACTTAAAGAAATTGCCCCCGATACAATCGCCGAATGGTGGCAAATCACACTTAGTTTTCTTACCATTGTCACACAAAGCTGGCCACAAATCTTACAAGAAAGACAAAGAAGCAATCCTGCGGAATGGCGCAATCAAGCACTCAAAATACACACTGAAATTTTACACCGCACACAACCCAATAAACCTATTATTGCAGCTGGTGTATCAGGTTCCATTCCCGCAGTTTCTCACCTCTTAAAGGTCATTGCGACCCTTCCCAAAGGCGCTGTTATCCTTCCAGGTCTTGATCTTCATATGGATGAAGAGCAATGGGAAGCATTAGACACAATAAAGCAAGAAAAAACGACTTATGATTCTTTCGATCATACCGCTAATGTTTTTAGTCATCCTCAATACCATTTAAAAAAGCTTCTTTCTCTCATGAAATGTCACCGCATGCATGTGCGTGAAATTGGCCAACAAAGTGCAACAAAGAAAAAACGGGCAGCTCTTTTATCAGAAGCACTCAGACCAGCGTCTACAACAGACAGGTGGACAGAAATTCTCCGTGATGATTATGAAAATCTTTGTGCAGATTGGTCATTCATTGAAGCTGTAAATGAGCGCGAAGAGGCTTTCACCATCGCTGTTGCTTTACGCAATGCTATTGAAGAACCTCAAAAAACTGCCGCTCTTATTACAAATGACCGTAATTTAGCACGCCGTGTTTGCGCTGAACTCCAACGTTTTGGAATTGAAGCAAATGATTCAGGCGGACTGCCCCTTGCACAAACACTTCCTGCAACCCTTTTACGGCTTATTCTAGAAAATATCTTGCAACCTCATGATCCAATAGCTTTTCTTTCCCTTCTCAAGCATCCCCTCACAACACTCAAACAAAGCCGTCATCATTTACGAAAAATGGCAGAAAATTTTGAGCTTTTTGTTCTCCGAGAAAACACGGGGCGTGTGAATCTTTGCGAATGTGACCAATTTCTTGAAAAATGGATGAAAACACGCGAACAAAATTCTGACAACAGTTCCTTTGATCAACAAAAGAGTGAAGAAGCACATCTGCTCTGTCAGCTTTTGGTAAAAGCTATTGAGCCTTTAACAGCTCTCATGAAACAAGAAAAAGAATGCACCATCAATGAAGCTGTGGCGGCAACAGTTGAAGTTTTTGAAAATTTTGGGCGTGATGAAAACAATTCTCTTGCCCATCTTTATCAAGATGAAGCAGGAAAAGCTCTCTTAACTTTTTTACGTGAATTGATGATTGATCAATCAGGACTTACATTTCATCTTCGCGAATGGCCTGCTATGTTTTTAGCTCTCATAGCAACCCGTTCCGTTTCCCCCCCGCCTGGAGGACATCCACGTTTATTCATTTGGGGGACTTTGGAATCTCGCCTGCAAACAGTTGATACCGTCGTTATTGGTGGTCTTAATGAAGGATCATGGCCTATTACAACACGCAATGATGCCTTTTTATCGCGACCAATGAAAATGATGCTCAAACTTGAGCCGCCTGAACAGCGTATTGGTCTTTCTGCCCATGATTTTCAATGGGCCATGGGAATGAATAAAGTGGTGATGAGTCGAGCACTGCGGGTTAATCACGTCCCTTCACTTCCTTCACGCTGGTTACTTCGTCTAGAGACAGTTATAGGAAAACAGGTTTGGAAACAAATCCGTACACGAGGTGAAGTATTCCTTCATTGGGCAAAAATGCTTGATAGTACAGATATGACTGCCCCTGCACCCCGCCCTTGCCCTGTTCCGCCTCTTAAAATGCGTCCACGTCATTTTTCAGTTACTGAAATAGCCACGTTGCGGCATGATCCTTATGCTATTTATGCAAAAAAAATCCTGCGTCTCAAACCGCTCAAGCCCCTCATTCGTGAGCCTAATACTGCTGAACGTGGAACACTGTACCATGCTATTCTTGCTGCTTTTTGTACACAAGTCAAAAATCCAAATGCTGCAAATGCATTAAATGTTCTCTTAAATCTTGGACGTCAAGAATTTGATAAATGCAATCTCCCTGCCGATATCGAAAAAATCTGGTGGAACAATTTTGAAAATTTTGCTCCATTTTTTATCCAATGGGAGCAAAGTTTAAGCTCTCGAGAACGATATCCAGAAGTTGTATCACAAAAAATACCTATAGGTACGACAGGCGTAACCCTTTCAGGGCGTGCTGATCGGATTGATGTGTTGCCAGAGAAAATGGTTGAAATTCTTGATTTTAAAACCAGTACGCCCCCCTCATCAAAACAAGTTCGTGAATTATTATTCCCACAATTGGCATTGGAGACAGCTTTGCTTATGCAAGGTGCCTTTACAGACTTTCAAGATCTCACGCCCTCAAATTTATTTTACATTGCTCTCAATGGAAAAGGCAAAATCTCTCCCCAATCCATTCTTTTAAAAAAAGGAGAAAAAGAGCACCAAAACGCAATGCATCTTGGTGAAAAAGCATGGAAACATCTTATTGCACTAATGGATCATTATCAAAACCCACAACAAGGCTATCTTTCACACGCCGTCCCTATGAAAAAAGAATATGAAGATGATTATGACCACCTAGCACGTGTGTGGGAGTGGTTCAATAATCTTCACAAAGCAGAACAATCATGACTATTTTTTCTATTCCTGAAGCCGCCCTTGAGGCACAAGCAACAGCAACACATCCAAAAACAAATGTGTGGGTTTCTGCAAATGCAGGATCTGGAAAAACGCATGTTTTAAGCGAACGTGTTATCCGTCTGCTTTTAAATGGTACTCCTCCAGCACGTATTTTATGCCTTACTTATACAAAGGCTGCCGCCGCGGTTATGCAATCGCGAATTTTTCGAACACTTTCCAGTTGGAATGAACTCGATGATGCACAACTTCAAAAAACCTTATCTCAGCTTGAAAAGAAGCCTGTCAATGCACAAAAATTAACCCATGCACGTCGACTCTTCGCTCGTGCTCTTGAAACGCCTGGAGGCTTAAAAATCCAAACTATTCACGCCTTTTGTGAATCTCTCTTGCATCAGTTTATGCTCGAGGCAAACATTGCAGGACATTTCGAACTGATTGATGATATCAGTCGAAAAAAATTACTGCAAGAATCCCGTCGCCAACTTTTGGAGCATAAAGATGCACAATCTGCATTGAAACAACTGTTTAAAGTGATTAGTGAGCACAGTTTTAACCAATTGCTGTATGAAGCCACCGAAAAACAGCATAAACTTTCTGGTTTTTTATCCTCTCTTCAAACAGAAAATGGAGAGCAACAACTGTGTACACTCTTTAATTTAGCACCAAGTGACACAAACCAAAAGCTGCTGGAAAAAATTCAACAAGCGGCTCTTCTTCCCCCTTACGCTTTGACACATTGTCAAATCTACAGCAATGCAAATCTTAAAGAGATGATTAAAAAATTTTCTCTATTAGAAAATACCACTGATGAAACAAAGATTATCAGCATTATTTCCGATATTTATTTCACAGCCAAAGGTGAACCTCGCCGTTTTTCACATCTCTCTCGTAAAAAGTCAGATGAAATTTGGCCTTTTATTCAACAAATGCTTGAAGAAAAACAAAGTCAACTTTCTCTTCTTTTCGAAAAATATCAGTGCTTAAAAATTGCCACACTCAATAAGGCTGCTTTTCAGCTTTGTTCTCTCTATCTTAAAATCTACGCAGATTTAAAAAAAGCAAACGGTCTTTTTGATTTTGATGACCTCATTGAGCGCACACTCCATTTATTACAGCGCCAAGGAGCAAGCCAATGGGTGCATTATAAACTTGATAATGGTCTTGACCATATTTTGCTTGATGAAGCGCAAGATACTAACCCTGAACAGTGGCAAATTATTCAACTTTTGGCACAAGAATTTTTCACCGGATACAGTCAACGTACAAACACACGCACGCTTTTTGCTGTCGGAGATGAAAAGCAGTCTATCTATTCTTTTCAAGGCGCTGCACCAGAAAATTTTGCCGCAAACGGGAAAATCATTCAAAAAAAAGCACAACAAACCAAACAGAAATTTGAAAAAGTACAACTGCATTATTCTTTTCGTTCTACAGCTGATATTCTTAAAAGTGTGGATCTTGTTTTTGAAACCCCAGAAAATTACAAAGGACTTTCAGCAGAAAATATAAAAACTGTCCATGAAGCTATTCGTGTTCATAGTCCAGGTGAGGTTATTGTATGGGATGCCATTTCTAAAGAAACTAATGAATTGCCCGATGACTGGCATGTCACCGTTGATCATTTAGACACACCTGAAACGCGTTTGGCAGAAAAAGTTGCTGAAACCATTGCTAACTGGTTACAGAAAGGAGAAAAACTTCCAGCAAAAGAACGCTTGATGCGTGCCAGTGATATTATGATCTTGGTTCGTAAGCGTGATCAATTTGTCTTTGCGCTTTCTCGTGCGCTTAAACAACGTCATATTCCTGTCGCTGGTGCCGACCGTTTACAGCTCATCAACCATATGAGCATCCGTGATCTCATGGCACTTGCACGTTTTATTTTGCAACCACAAGATGATCTTTCTCTTGCTTGTGTTTTAAAAAGTCCACTTTTCGCACTGACTGAAGAAGAACTTTACCAGCTTGCCGCCCACCGCACTGGCTCGCTTTGGCAAAGTCTTGCTATACATGCACCCTCAAATTCCTCTTTTAAACAAGCTTTTGACAGTTTGAATCATTATCGTGCTTTGGTCGATAAAATACCAGTTTTTGAATTTTATAGCTATATTCTAAATAACGATAAAGGGCGACACAAAATTATAGCGCGCTTAGGATCTGAAGCGAATGATGTGCTTGATGCTTTCATGGATTATACCATCGCTATTCAAAAAACTGGTCTCCCTGGACTCCAAGCCTTTTTGGAAATACTCAGTGCAAGCGAACCAGAAATTAAACGAGAATTCGATCAAAACCACGATGAAATCCGTATTATGACAGTTCATGCTGCTAAAGGATTGGAAGCTGCTGTTGTGTTCCTAGTTGACCCTGGAAGTGCTATTTGGCATTCTAAACATGCTCCACACCTTCTTAAAGTTCCTTTAAACAACACGGGATTGAGTGATCAGCAAGGCTTTATTTGGCATCCCAACGCAGAGTTCAATACAAAAACTTCTGAAAAAGCGCTTTCACACCTCAAAGAACGTGCTGAAGAAGAATACAAACGCCTTCTCTATGTTGGAATGACACGTGCTGAAGATCGATTGTTTATTTGTGGTTATAGCAGCGCGCGAACCTCCTCCCATACATGGTTACAATTGATAAAAAAAGCTCTTGAACCACATATGGTTACTATTCAAGGCCCCGCAGAAGATATTACAGCTTGGCGCTATTGCATCACACCCTCTTCTTCTGCACCAATAGAGCAAGAGATATCGTGTACTGAGCACCAAACACTTCCACCTTTACCGGAGTTTTTCTCCCATAAAGTACCAGCAGAACCAGTCTTACCAAATCCGTTAAGGCCCTCTGTTGCGAGCCTCTCTATTGAAGCTGATAATGAAATTTCCTCTCAAACAAAGCACCTTAGCATTTCGCCTGTTTTGGGAGAACCAAACACCAATAGAGCTTTTTATATCGAATATGGGCATATCGTTCACCGGTTACTACAATATCTCCCCAATTGTCCCCTTCAAAAACGTCGAGATTATGCGCGCCATTATCTTGATAGCAAAGCCTCTCACTGGAATGAAGATCAAAAAGAAAACGCCCTGCGTCATGTTTGGCAAATCTTAGAGCATTCCTACCTTAAACCTCTTTTCTCTGAACACGCCCGTGCTGAAGTCTCTTTGATGGGCATTGTCAAAATTCGTGGAAAAGAACAAGAAGTTTCTGGTCAAATTGACCGTCTCTACATCACACAAAATAGCGTTATTTTTGCTGATTTTAAAACGGGAACACCACCAGAAAAGGAAGAGGCTATTGCACCACGTTATTTGCTGCAAATGGCCCTTTATCGGAAACTGTTGCAAGCTATCCACCCCGACAAAGACATCCAGGCTCTTCTTGCTTACAGCAAAGAAGTCAAAATTTTCAAACTTTCTCCAGAAAAACTCGATACCCTCCTTGATGAAATTGCCTCACAAGCTTAGAAACTTTACGCATCAAAGTTTCTTTTATAATTTATCTTTGCAATGACTTGATATGACTTGCTACCGTACCAATCTATAAAAATGAATATAAAGGATAATTCAATGACATGTATAAAAGTTGATACAAGCAATTTTGAAAGTGAAGTTCTGACTTCTTCCACCCCTGTTATCGTAGATTTTTGGGCAGAATGGTGTGGTCCTTGCAAAATGATTGCTCCGATTTTGGATGAAATTTCAGCAGAAATGCAAAATCAAGTTAAAATTGCCAAAGTTAATATTGATGAAAATCCGGAACTTGCTACCCAATATGGAGTGCGCTCAATTCCTACCTTATTGATGTTTAAAGGTGGAAATGTGGCATCAAATATGGTTGGTGCTGCTTCTAAAGGGCGTATTTCCGACTGGATCAAAGAAGGAATTTGATGAATTTATTGAAAGTGTTTTTTGCTCTCAACGAGTATGATCATTATTTTATTCGTTTTTCTATGAGCCTCCTCTCGTATTCATACCGTTCACGAGAGGTAGGTTTCAACGTTGCAACATTGAGCGCTGGTAAAGTGAGTGAGGGTGCCAGTCTTATACTTTCATAAGCATAAAGATGGAGGTGCTCGATGGCTTTATCCCTATACAATTCACGGACGCCAGCGTAAAATGGGCTTAGGTGCTCTAAGAGATACTTTAAAACAAACCCATGAACATACCAACCCCGCTTATAGCATAAAGACAAGTGAACAAAGTTGACCCAACATAAAAAAGTTTGAAATGAGAAAAACATACAATTTTCGGGGTTGTGTTTCAAGGTGAATAATACTAATTTATCATTATAAATCAATATGCTGCATAATTCAGAAGAAGCGTATTTATGCCTTTCTTAAACAACCTGTACCCGTATGATCATTCCTCTGCAAGAGTGCTGAGAAAATGGTTTTTTGATTTTGGATATGCAGATCTAAAAGGAAAGAATCTTAACTACTTTTGAGATTCTCATTAAAATTTAAAAATGATGAATACTCTTTAGAATTAATATATTATAACAAAGGAGAGGTACTATCCCCTCCTTTTATTTGATTTCTTAAGCACAGTTTCTTGGATAAAAAAATCTGTTTATTCAGAACGTGTTTGATAATCCTTAAAAGCTGTAAATTTTATTTTTGGTGCCCGTTCTGCTTCATAATTCAATGAAAAATGGTTTTCTGCTAAAAAAACTGGGGCACCTTCTAAATCATGAGCAATGGCAGAACGATGATTGATAAGGAATTTTTGAAGCTCATCTTTGCTTTGTGCCGAAATCCAACGACATATATTAAAGCGTGCTGGTTCAAAATCCACCGGTAAGCCATATTCTATCTTTAGTCTTTCTTGGAGAACATCAATTTGCAAAGCACCAATAACACCAATGAGAGAAGGTGAACCATCATCAGGAATAAACAATTGTACAACCCCTTCTTCAGCCATTTGCTGCAAAGCTTCTTTCAATTTTTTAGCTTTCATCGGGTCGCCCAAACAAACACGACGCAAAATTTCCGGTGCAAAATTAGGCACACCCTTAAAAAGAATATCTTCTCCTTCCGTCAAGGTATCACCAATACGCAACGTTCCATGGTTAGGAATCCCTACGATATCACCCGCATAAGCGTGATCAGCAATTTGGCGTGAACGCGCAAAGAAAAATTGTGGTGCCGAAAGTGTCATTGGCTTTCCCGTTCGTACCAACTTTGTTTTCATGCCACGTTCAAGTGTTCCTGAACATACCCGAAAGAATGCAATACGATCACGGTGATTAGGATCCATATTCGCTTGAATTTTAAAAACAAACCCTGTCATTTTTGATTCTGTTGCCATGATATTGCGTTGATCTGTACTCTGATCACGAGGACTTTGACCAAAATCAATAAGTGCGTTAATCAAATCACGAACACCAAAATTTCGTAAGGCAGAACCAAAATAAACCGGTGTCATATGCCCTTCACGGAAAGATTGAAGATCAAAATTTTTGCAAGCACTTCGCGCAAGTTCTAGCCCTTCGATAAAAGATAAACGTTGGTTTTCAGGAAGCAAATTTGCAACCTCATAAGACCCAGAAACCGTCTGTTGCACAACCTCATCATCTTTTTGGCGAAAACGATTATTGTGAAAATCAAATGTTCCAACAAAATCTTTTCCTATACCAATTGGCCAAGTTATTGGTGCGATATCAAGAGCAAGTTTTTCTTCAATTTCATCTAAAAGTTCTATAGGATCGCGTGCCTCACGGTCCATTTTGTTGACAAAAGTCACAATAGGAATATCGCGCATCCGACACACTTCAAATAATTTCAGTGTTCTAGGCTCAATCCCACGTGCACCATCCAGCACCATGATAGCGCTATCAACAGCCGTGAGAGTACGATAGGTATCGTCAGCGAAATCTTCGTGTCCTGGAGTGTCTAACAAATTGAAGATATGATCTTCATATTCAAATGTCATCACCGATGTTACAACTGAAATACCGCGATCCCGCTCAATATTCATCCAGTCGGAACGAGTTTGAATACGATCTTTTTTTGCTTTTACTTCACCAGCAAGCTGAATAGCTCCACCAAAGAGTAGGAGCTTTTCTGTCAGCGTTGTTTTCCCCGCATCTGGGTGAGCGATAATTGCAAATGTGCGACGCCGTTTTACTTCCCTCTCTCTCTTTTCCATTATTCCCCCATAGGCCGCGCAAGCGCTTCAGCAATCAATGCACGCATTTCATTAATTCCATACAACGCAATAAATGATCCCCATCGTGGTCCTCGTTCTTGCCCCAAAAGCACTTCATACAACATTTGGAAAAAGACATTGGAAACACCCGGTCCCCCTTCAGGGCTCTTTTTGCTATGGTCTTGATAACGTTCTACCAAACGTGCCACATCAAGAAGTGCATTTTGAATCACATTTCCATCAACTGTTTCGGATAAACTGGCTAATGTTTCATCAATTTGCACGAGTGTTGTGCGTTCACTGTCATCAGGTGCTCTGAATTTTTTGTTGGGTTTGACAAAAATATCAAAATATTTAATAGCAAATTGCACCAACTGATCAAGTTCAGGGTAAGTTTGCGCATTAACTCCTTCGGCATAGCGAGAAATAAAACCCCAAAGAACCTCTTTATTCTCAGCATTTGAAGCACTTACCAAATTCAATAGAAGGGCAAAAGAGACAGGCAGGTTAACCTGTGGAGGACGACCATTATGGATATGCCATACAGGATTATTAAGCCGCTCTGACCATTTTTGACGACCATATGCTGAAAGATGCGCATAATATTCATCAACAGCTTTTGGAATAACATCGAAATAAAGCCGTTTTGCTGTTTTGGGTTTTGAAAACATATAAAGTCCAAGGCTCTCCGTGGGAGCATATGTTAACCACTCGTCAATGGTTAAACCATTTCCTTTAGACTTAGAAATTTTTTGTCCCTTCTCATCCAAAAAGAGCTCATAATTAAACCCTTCTGGCGGATTGCCCCCAAGAACTCTACAAATTTTAGAAGAAAGATTTGTGGAATCAATCAGATCTTTTCCTGCCATTTCATAATCAACACCAAGCGCTTTCCAACGCATCGCCCAATCTACCTTCCACTGGCATTTCACTTTTCCCCCCGTCACTTCCGTTTCAATGGTTTCTCCAGTTTCAGGCTCAATATAAGTAACGGTGCCCTTTTCAACATTCCGAGCAATCATCGGAACCTGTAATACTTTTCCAGAAAATGGAGAAATCGGTAAAAAAAGTGAATAAGTCGCCCGCCGTTCTTCCCCCAATGTTGGGAGAACGATTGCCATCACCTTATCATAACAGGCAAGAATTTTTAAAAGTGTTTCATTAAAATAACCCGAGCTATAATAATCCGTAGCGCTTGCAAATTCATAATCAAAATCAAAACGGTCAAGAAAACTACGCAGACGTGCATTATTCGCCGCTCCAAAAGAAGGATAAATATCGCCAAAAGGATCTGGTACTCGGCTTAACGGTTGACCAAGATAACTTTCCATTTTTTCGCGATCAGGTACATTATCGGGAACCTTGCGTAAACCATCCATATCATCAGAAAAACAAAGCAATTTTGTTTTAACTTTATTTTCAGTGAGAATATGGAAAGCATGACGCACCATAGTTGTACGTGCGACTTCTCCAAAAGTTCCAATATGCGGTAAACCAGAAGGTCCATAACCCGTTTCAAATATCACAGTCTCTGGATAACCTGTTTTTTCATATCGTTTAATAATTTTACGTGCTTCTTCAAAAGGCCAAATTTTTGATTGAACAGCCGCCTCTTTTAATTCAGACGAAAGGCTAAAAGCATCATACTGATCACGCATCATTATCTTTATCCTAAAAAATTAAACTCTTTAAGTGTATGGTGTATGGTTCTTGAATTTATTCGTCAATAATAGCAAATGAAAAGTACATCAAAAATCTTCTCATCATGCTCTTGCAGTGGCTCATGTTTGCTCTATCCTTTTCTTTGTATTTTGATATCAACGAAGCATCAGTATCATGAACCGTCATTTACTCATTTTGATTATTGCTATTCTCATTGCTCTTATTTTAGGTTTTTCTTACTACACTTATTACACCTATCAGCAAGAGAAAAAATCCATTCGTATCGTACTCAAAGTCTGACAAATAACTTAATTTACCGATAATAAGTTAGAAAAAGTGCAAAACTAAACACTCTTTTATTATGCTGTAAGGGTGGATCGTGTAGAATTATTTATTCGCATTTTGATAAACGTGCTGCTTGTATGTGCAAATGAAGAGCATTTTAATTTAATAAAGCCAGCGGCATCTTTTTGATTATAAACACCTTCATCGTCCTCCAACATTTTGTACTCAGGTTAACATCAAAAGCCATAATAAATAAGTTCTGCATAACGTGGTATTCATTTCTCTTTTAAATGCGCAACCCTTCTATCCAATATAAAAGATTCCATCGTCTTATGAATGATCAAAAGAATGGTTTCTCCTAGTGTTTTATAAATGTCGCATGATTTCATACCGACAAAACCACTTTCCACCAAATCTAACCAAAGCCGATATCGTTATCTTGTCCATAACTATTCAATTGCGAACGTCAATTTTCAGAAAATAAACTCTTCCATTGATTGAAAAGGCGTCACCTTTTTTAAAACCAAGAGTGATTCTGGTTTCTTGATATAAAGCAGATTAAAATACGCATATATATATTTAGAAGCAGAAAATGCGGGATCTTCCAGAATTTTCTCCTCTGATGATGAACACAATAAATTCGCAATCAATAAAAAAAGCCCCTCGTCTTGCTTATCCTTCTCCAGCGAATTTGGTGTTTATGCGCAAAATTTTTCAAATTTGCCCGACGTAAAAAAAACAATCACGCCATGGAAAAATAACTTTAATATCTGGATTAGTGCATAAGTAGAAAACGCAAAACATCCTTGATCATTGCCTTTCCTGTTTCTCTCTAAGCAATTGCCACCTGTCCCTATTTCATTGGCAGTTTCAATAAAGTGCTTTGAAATCAATGAATAGGCAATTAAAATTTCCAAAAGATAGGTCATATCATAGTCAATACATTGATTTATAATAATTATTTGTTTTTCCCTAGCTTAAACCATACCCCGAATACCCGCAAGATTCTCTCATCTCAAACCTCTTTATATTGAATCAATTTTGTTCTCTTGGCTTGTACATCATAAGCGGGATTGACATAGTGGTAAAACGAGAGAAGAAAAGAGGAAAATGCCTTTCATGAACAGCCTTCATGAAAAAGCGTTGCACTCTCATGAGTTGGTAAGTATACTATGAGCTAGTAAATAGAGTAATGATGCCGGCTTATACCTTCATAAACTGCATTCGTTTGAAATATCGGAAGAACAAAATCACACACAAATTCTTCGCATAAATCCTTAATATAGATTTTTAACATCAAACATTTCCGCTTTACCACGCGCAAGTGTTCATTCTTTCCTCTTATCCCAATAAGCCATAAAAGTTATAACTGCTGCACCGAATTCATCTTATAATCATTTAAGAATAATTAATGTATCTAGTCTCCCTGAATAAATCAAAATCATTTTTTAATATTTTGCCACTTTTGCATTTTAGAATTCTACGGAGTTTGTTTTCTTTTAAATTGAGAAAATATGCAAAACTATACAAATAAACTCCTTTTTATCCGCATTTTAGAGACGCAAAAAAAAATGAGAATGGGTAAAGAAGTGTTTTTATGTAAGAGGCATAAAGTGGGACCTCTTTGTACAATAAAAAATTTTAGAAAATTAAAGAGGTTGAAATATCGTTTCTTCCAGAATGGTCTATTTTGATACAATTTTCTACCGCAGCACTCATTTTAGCACTTATTCCAGGACCAGATATCATGTTATCTGTGGGGACTACCATTACACAAGGGAAAAAAGCTGGAATTGTATGTGCTCTGGGAAGTGCAACGGGCTTTGCTCTTCAAGTCACGGCTGTAGCCCTTGGTTTATCCGCACTTATTTTTACCTCACCACGCATTTTTTTTCTTCTCAAAATTGTGGGAGCTTTTTATCTTTTATGGCTCTCTTTGCAAGTTGTGCTTAGACAATCAAAATTTTATCTCAAACAAAACTCTAAACAACTCCAAAACCTTAGACGTAATTACCTCGCTGGTATTGGAATCAACCTTCTCAACCCTAAAGTTATTCTTTTTAATGTTACTTTCTTACCGCAGTTTATTCATGCTCATGATCCTATGGCTACACAAAAACTGCTTATTTTGGGGCTTTCTTATATTCCTATTTCTTTGCCCATTACAGTCTCCACGATCTTTATGGCACATAAACTTACTCAGAGTTTTAAACAAAACCCTTCTTATCTCCGCTTTCTGGATTGGCTTATGGCAAGCATCTTTACAAGTTTTGCTTTACGCCTTCTCATTGCTCAAGATTAAAGTTATTTGTCGCTAGCCCCATGTTCAAGCTGAAAACGTTCAGGTTTTCTCAAACGCTCTGAAGCTGATTTGAGCTGGCCGCATGCAGCTAAAATATCACGCCCACGTGGCATCCGAATAGGTGAAGCATATCCTGCTTGATTAATAACATCAGCAAAACGTTCAATTTGCTCCCAATCAGAACATTGATAATTACTCCCCGGCCATGAATTAAAAGGAATTAAGTTGATCTTGGCCGGTATGCCTTTTAATAACTGAATTAAGCGCTTAGCATCATCCAAACTATCATTTATCTCTCTTAGCATAACATATTCAAATGTAATGCGCCTAGCATTAGAAAGACCAGGATAATTACGACAAGCATCCATTAAACAAGCAAGCGGATATTTTTTATTGATTGGAACCAGCATGTCTCGAAGTGGATCATGTACCGCATGAAGTGAAATTGCCAACATAACACCAATTTCTTCTCCAGTTCGGATAATTCCAGGAACAACCCCACTGGTTGAAAGCGTAATTCGACGTTTTGATACAGAAAGCCCCTCTCCATCAGACGCAATTAATAAAGCCTTTTTCACTGCCTCAAAATTATAAAGCGGTTCTCCCATACCCATCATCACGATATTCGTAACTTTACGCCCTTCAACTGGAACAATGGCCCCATCAGGGGTATTTTTATCAGGAAAATCACCCAAACAATCACGTGCCACTAATAACTGCGCGAGAATTTCCTCTGCTGTAAGATTACGAACAAGGACCTGCGTTCCCGTATGGCAAAAAGAACAGGTTAATGTACACCCTACCTGCGATGAAAGACATAAAGTCCCACGCCCTTCTTCAGGGATATAAACCGTTTCAATTTCAACAGGCCTTCCAGCCCCACGTGCCGGAAAGCGCAAAAGCCATTTACGCGTACCATCTTTTGACATTTGCGCCCCTATAATTTCCGGACGAGCAATAGAAAAATGGCTTTTAAACATTTCTTGCATTGGTTTAGAAATATTTAGCATTTCATCAAAATTTGAAACACCACGAACATAAAGCCAATGCCAAAGCTGACGCACACGCATATGCGTCTGTCGTTCTGGTACACCAACGCTCTTTAAAGCTTGCGCCATTTCATCTTGCGACAAACCAATTAAAGAGAGCTTAGCGCTCTCCTTTGTAACAATTTCCTGTGCTAGACATGAATTAACAGGTCTAAGATCATATGAAAGGGCCATTATTTTCCAATTTACATCGCTATTTTAAAGTTACAGAAACTTTAATGACATTCCTGAGCCGCATTCAACGCAGCCGTTATCCCTCTCAAGGAATAAGTATAGGTCGTATGGGTTCCCCGTTTTGAAATAGCCTTCACTGTCATATCTAGTCCAGAACGCATAGCAGAAACAAACTGCTTTTCTAGCGCTGCTGATGCCAACCAAGCGGACGAATCCTTCGTAAAAAAATCAAAATCCCGACCTCCAATGGTCACAGTAACTCTTGAACCTTCTTTAAATGTATATCCAGCCATAAACTGTGGTTCAAAAGAAATTGGCGAATTAGAACGTTTGGTAACCAAAAAGAAATTATCCCCATGCTTAACTGTGATTGGAAGTGCCTCCAAGGGTACAGAGAGCACATAGCAAATTGTATTTTGGGGCGACTTGTAAGAGTAGGCTCCCCAAGCTTCAAATTGACTTAAACGGCTCGGCGCTTGCGCACACACTGCTCCGACAGTAACCAGAATCATTACAAATGCAGCAATAAAAGTCTTTTTAGATATCTTCATTGAACTCACTTCTTTAATCTCTAACAAGATGTTTTCATTGTAAAAACTCAACAAAAACACGTCAATTTATGAATTGTAGTTGTTGCAATCCCTTTAAAAAGCAAAATATTTTTGCACAAGTCAAAGCAGATTTTTACGTTTAATTATTACTAAAACATGAACTTTTTATTCAATAATCAGATTAAAAAATAACATTTTAATTTTGTGTGACCAATTGTGTTTTTGTGCCAATTCATCTCTCATAAGATTCAAAAACAAATTACCAACATACGACCATTTTGCTAAGAAATAAACGAAGACTTTTACCGCCAGAAAATTCTTGCAAAATCGTGAAAACACATTCCAAAGGGACATTTCACACCCCTTCGAATATTATTTATAAATTAACCCGTTTAACGCCTCTTGCATTCATAAAAACCATAAAATATCCTACCTTTTCTCAATTATAGTGTGTTAAGGTTTCGTATTCAACACTATCTCAACACACTCTTTCCACAATCTTAAAGTCTTCTGCAGAAAATTATAAAATACTACCGTCAGATTATTTACCATAAAATACAGAATGTACAAATCTTACCCTCATCGCTGTATGTAAATTCGCAAACTTTTATACCGTATATTCTTATCATAAATCTGCCACTTTAAATCGCCAATTTTTGCAGTGCTTTCAAAAATTGAAACCAGCTCTTAACCTTATTTGCTTCATGAGCTTGATAATATTCACTCTCTCTCTTCACCAAAAACCTTTGAAGAATTCAATTTATCAAAATATCAAATGGCTTGCTTTCCACAACAGTTTCTAAGCCTTCTTCTCTCCGATGTTTTCAGAAGAACTCTCCATTGATTCAATCGTGATTGAACAATCTTGTACATGTATAAAAACCCTTTTGCTCAAAACCTAAAAACCGCAACTTCCATTTTGTGCCGTCCAAAATTGTTCTTTAAAATGAACCCTACGCAACAGCTGAAATTTAAACAAAGGGTATTTTTAAACTGTTAACCTTTTTCACCAACTTACATAAAAGAGATGATACCCTTTACCTTTAAATCTTCAAAGCACCTTAACTTACGAAAAACTTAGTTTATGGATAAGCAATCTAAAATAATGGAAAATTCACACAAAAAAGTAACAAAAACGAGAAGCTGTTTCTTTCCCCTCTTCTTTGAAGCAAAGCTTTCTTAAAAAAGCTTCATTCAAAGCCACATAAAGAAATCACTCATTCTCAATTCATGAAATGTAGATTATACTATTTTCCAACCGATTGTATACTCTTCACGAACAGCACCTCACGCAATCTTTTTAAGCTGCATTTGATTCTGAATTTTGAATCAATAAAACGTAAAGTGCATGAGCATCATACGTATTGCGTAATTTTTGAACAACATCAGCATGACGCAAAACACGCGCAATTTGTGACAAAGCTTTTAAGTGATCTGCGCCAGCATTTTCAGGTGCTAAAAGAAGAAAAACAAGATCTATCGGCTCATCATCAAGAGCTTCAAAATCAACAGGGTTTTCAAGACGTGCAAATATACCAACGATCCGGTTAATATCTGGCAGCTTTCCATGAGGAATCGCAATGCCACCACCCAAACCAGTTGAACCTAGTTTTTCACGCTGCAAAACAATATCAAAAATGACCTCCTCATTAAGACCTGTTAATTTGGCTGCCTTCTCAGCCAAAACTTGTAAAACCTGTTTTTTCGAATTCGCCTTAAGAGCCGGAATAATTGTTTCCGGTGCAATTAACTCACTCAAGTTCATACTTCAATTTTCCTTTTGCACGCTCTAATGCCCACAAACAAACCCGTAAATCATATGGATGCCTAAAAAAGCCCATTGTTTTCTCGCATCATAGCATGTGACTTTACTTTTCAATTTACAAAATCTAATAGCTTGGCTCACCCAATATTACTATCAGCGCAACAATACATAGTACTCAGCTCCTAATTAGCAGTATGAGAAAATAAGGAAATGTCGCTATACATAAAATTAATTTTCCTCGTGATACAAGCAAAGACCATTACTCATAAATTTATTGATCTTTTCATCGCAAAAATGAGCATACAATTCTTCATCAGCCCCACCTCTTCCTTTTTTGAAAACTCACTTTTATAAAATATAAAGTAAAATGGCATTTTATTTTGGCAATTATTGTGCAACTTGAGCGCTGCTCTATTTACAACGATCTCAAAGACTCTTAAATCATTTAATGATATTCTAAAAAGATTTGCAGATCTGATTTGATATCTGTAGCTATGTTCCTAAATGCGCAATGCAAATCAACACGACACTACAAATTATTTGACAACTGTACACATATACCCCATGGTGCTAGCATAAAAACATTTAAAAAAGCATCATCAACATATTTTTTTATCCAACAGAGAAAAGTATTTTTACTACATATATATCTTACAACAATGCACGTGTTTATCCACGGCTCTTCATTTATCATTCATTATAAAGTTAATCCAGTGATATCTTTTCACGATACAATTAAAAATAAACTAAACAGACAAAACTGTAGAATCAGTGCATCTTGATGAGGACTTTTTTCCACCACTCATAAAGAATTGAGTTTAAGAATACCGTTAGAAAAGAAATGAGAAATCTCTCAATAATAACACGCTAAACACAACCGCTCGAGAAAGTCTTCCTAAATAACTCACGGTAAAAACATACCTCCCTCTTTTCCCCAAGCAGTCCTACATTTCCCTCCTTATTTTACACGATCTAACAACATCATGATAGTTTTATCATCTCATAGGATAACTATTGTGCCTTATTATGTCGTAAAAATGCTTATAAGATAATAGCTTAAAGTTTTACCCATCCGTATTTGACTGTCTAAATCTGTAGAAAGAGCCTTTGTACTCACCATATTGATCTCTTGAAACTGAAATGAGAATTCACAGACGTTTTAAAGTCAAAGAGAAAATTGATTTCCCAGATAAATTCTGCGCACATCAGCATTATTGATAATATCATTGGGTCCACCATGAACTAACACTTGCCCAGCATGAATAATGTAGGCACGGTCAACAAGACCCAACGTCTCACGCACATTATGATCTGTTATCAACACACCTATTCCACGCCTGGTTAAATGACGAATAAGCTGTTGAATGTCAAAAATAGCAATAGGATCAATTCCTGCAAATGGTTCATCAAGTAACATAAAATGGGGGCGAGAAGCTAAAGCACGTGCAATTTCAAGGCGTCGGCGCTCTCCTCCAGACAAGGAAAGAGCAGACATTTTTCGTAAATGATCAATTTTAAATTCATGTAAAAGAGCATTTAATTCTTCACGCCGCTTAACATGATCTTTTTCAACCACTTCTAACACAGCTTTAATATTATCTTCTACGGAAAGACCACGAAAAATAGAAGTTTCTTGGGGGAGATACCCAATACCTAAACGCGCACGTCGATACATCGGAAGATGCGTGATATCAAACCCATCAATTTTAATGGATCCTCCATCGGATTTTATAAGACCCGTAACCATATAAAAACAAGTTGTTTTACCCGCACCATTGGGACCTAAAATGCCAACAGCCTCTCCAGTACGAATACCAAAAGAAACATCTTTAACAACTTGTCTTCCACGATAGATCTTAACCAAATGGCTCGCAATTAAAGTTCCCTTTAAGCGCTCCCTTAAAGATTCCATTGCAAGATCATGTTTGTTCGTCTGCTTTTTTCTTTTGATTCCAAACATGAAATCTTAATTGCCACTCTTTTGACTTTGGTTAAAAATAATAGAAACACGCCCCTTTTTTTCAGGTGTTTTACAACCTTCTAGAAAAGCATTTCCACTCTTCATATCTGCCGTCAATTTGCACCCTGTTGCCACATTATCACCATCAGTTAAAACCACATTTTTCCCCGTCAAATGCATTATTTTTGACTTTCCATCAAAAACACCCTTATCACCCGTAGCGGTTTGTGTGAAAAATTTTATATAAACTTTTCCTAAAGCTTCCATTCTCTTAAAACCTGCAGAGCCAAACAAAGCCGAGGATTGTATCTTCACATCTTTCTGACTCTTATCAGATACTTTATGCGTCTTATCATAATAAACAACTAACTTTGCCGTTCGCAAAAGACGTTCACCTTGAATCACTGAAACATCACCATTAAAGAGTGCTATCCCTTCTTTGTCACGTATTTCTAAAGAGTTTGCATAAAATTCAACTGGTTTTTTATCATTTGAGAGATTAATCCCAAAGTGAGCAACTTCAGCATATCCAGAAACTGTTACAACCTCCAGCATTACCATACTCAAAGCTAAAGCAATACTCACCCATTTTTTGTATAACTCTCTCAGCTTCATCTTATCACTCTCAATTCTTCTGTTTACATAATACACATGCTTCTCTTCATAAATGTCTCTCAAAATTTGTATTGATATGCTCTCATTTTTTATCAAAAATTAAATGCACACCACCATGAAAGTACATATTTTGCCCTTTTTCTCGAATTTGCAAAGCATTTGCTGAAAGACGCAAACCTGCACGCTGAATGTTGACACGTTGATTTGTATCTAACTGCCCTTCAGATAAATTAATATTTGCTGCTATAAATTGTACAATCGTTCCATCATTTATGGTAATCGTGAATGGCTCGTTCAACTGCAAACAACTACTCATATTATCGTAAATTCCTTCTTGTGCATCAAGAAAAACTCGTTTTCGTTTGCCTATAAATGCCTCGGCTGTAATGTTTTGCAACCCAATCACTCCAGAACGTATATGATCCTGAAATGCCTTTTCTGCTTTAAACCAATAGGGCTCATGAGAACGCGTATAACCTTCTAATTTTGGATTGAGCATCGTCAATTTCATGATCTCCCTCTCTTCATTTTCACTCAATGTTGTAGGGTTAGAAGCAGTGGGAACAAAGAAAAATGTAAACCAGCAAAAAACAAGCGCTATCACCAGTGCTACAAGAGGCAAAAAGAACTTTAATACACTAATGTAACGTGAATGACGGGAGGCTTTTTTAAAAATATCACCAAAAGATGATTTTACTGAAAAAAGTTCATAACGATTATGTATGACCATGCTATCCTAATCTCTTAAATATGCAGCATTTTTTCTTTGTATAACCCTTATAAAAAATATTTTCAAATTTTGTTTCTTGCAATTTATCTTTTCTTGGTTTGATTTTACTCTTATATTTATATATGTAATATGCAATACGTAATGTACACAGAGAGAATTTTTTTGTGTGAAAGTGAGGTTATTTTGGTTAAATCAGAGCTTGTACAAATTATTGCTCGTCATAACCCACATCTTATTCAACGCGATGTGGAAAATATTGTGAATGCTATTTTTGAAGAAATCTCAACAGCGCTTGCTAACGGTAATCGTGTTGAATTGCGTGGTTTTGGAGCTTTTTCTGTTAAAAGCCGCTCAGCCCGTAATGGTCGCAACCCACGAACAGGTGAAGCAGTTGCCATTGAAGAAAAATGGATTCCTTTTTTCAAAACGGGCAAAGATCTGCGTGATAGGCTTAATCAGTGAGTACCGACATTATGGTAATAAAACATGTCCTTTTAGTGATTATTGCGATAATTCTTACAGTATTTTTGGTTGTTTTTATCATAGCTAACCATCAAATGGTTACATTAACGCTCAATCCCTTTGGGATAAGCTCTAAAAATTTTACTTATAATGCTCCTTTTTTTATATGGCTCTTCATTTTTTTAGGTTTTGGGGTTTTATTAGGAAACTTAACCAATTGGTTTGCGTATTATAAGTGCAAAAAAACTCTAAAAAAAAGCAAAGATGAACTCGAAAAATTAAAAATGTCGATTACAAATATGGTTGAGTAATGTTCTAAAGCTTTTTTCTCGTGGCACTCATGGCAAAACCAAAAGTACCCTTTCTCTTTTTTTCTATACATGCTTTAATTGACTTTAAATCTTTGCACTTTTACGAGAAACTCAAAAAACTTGACGTCCATTTTTAAAGTACCTGTATCGTGAAAAGAAACATGCCTGCACAATACTTTCAACCTCATCATAATGATAGATATCCGCAGGAGCAGGTGCCTCTTATTTTGGAAACAGGTGCCAGCGCGAATTATGCTCTCATTGATTCTGGTAATGGAAAAAAACTAGAACGTTATGGTGCTTACCGCATTATCCGTCCTGAAGGTCAAGCATTATGGAAGCCAACTCTCTCAAAAAAACAATGGACTGATGTTGACGCTATTTTCACCGGCAACCTTGATGAAGAAGGTGTTGGTCGCTGGTATTTTCCCAAAAAACCACTTCATGAAACATGGCCACTTTCTTGGAATGGATTGTCTTTTCTAGGACGTTTTACTTCCTTTCGTCATGTGGGTGTTTTTCCTGAACAAGATGCCCATTGGCGTTTTATGGAAGAACAAATTGTTAAAGCTGCACAACCAGTCAAATTGCTCAATCTTTTTGGCTATACAGGCATTGCTTCTTTGATTGGTGCACGTGCCGGCGCAAATGTGACACATGTTGATGCTTCTAAAAAAGCTATCGCTTGGGCAAAAACCAATCAAGAAAGAGCAAGACTACCAAACCACTCTATTCGCTGGATTTGCGATGATGCTGTAAAATTTGTTGAGCGTGAACTTCGTCGTAACAAAAAATATGATATAATTCTTCTTGATCCTCCTGCCTATGGACGTGGACCTCATGGTGAAGTTTGGCAATTATTCGATCACTTACCAGCTATAATCACAAACTGTCGCAAACTTCTCTCTGATAAACCTCTTTCCATTGTACTTACAGCCTATTCTATTCGCGCTTCCTTCTACGCACTTCACGCCTTAATGCATGATGAATTAGTTAATCTTGGTGGCACTATTGAATCAGGAGAACTGATCTTGCGTGAAGAAGCTGCTGGACGTGCCCTTTCTACTTCGCTTTTTAGCCGTTGGACTGCTTGAATATGTGTATAACTAAAATCGGTAGAGTTAAAGAAATCACCTCTCTTAGTAATCCCATTATAAAAGATCTGAGAGCACTTAGCCAAAAGAAAAACCGCAATAGAGAAGGTATCTTTATGGCAGAAGGACTGAAATTGGTGATCGATGCTCTTAATCTCGGATGGACAATACAAACACTTATCTTTTCCAAAAGCCAAATTGGTAACACCACGATTGAAAATACTGCTGCACGCACTGTAGCCAATGGCGGTTTTGTCATTAAAGCTTCGCAAAAGGTCATGGAAGCCATTACCCGCCGTGATAATCCACAAACAGTTGTTGGTATTTTTAAACAACAATGGCAATCACTTGAAACAATACAAGGGCAGGTCGAAGATGTTTATATCGCACTTGACCGAGTGCGTGATCCTGGAAATCTTGGTACCATTATTCGCACTGCTGATGCCGTGGGCGCCAAGGGCGTGATTTTGATCGGTGAGACAACAGACCCTTTCTCACCTGAAACAGTACGTGCAACAATGGGATCAATTTTTTCTATCCCTCTTTACCACTGTGATGAAAGTGCCTTTTTAAACTGGTCTGCAAACTTTAAAAGCATGATCGTTGGTACACATCTCAAAGGATCTACCGATTATCGTACAATTGATTTCAAAAATGGTCCTATTGTGCTTTTAATGGGTAGTGAAAAGCACGGTTTACCAGATATTCTTGCAAATCATTGTGATCACCTCGCACGTATTCCACAAAGTGGACGCGCTGATTCGCTGAATCTGGCAATTGCAACAGCTCTTATGCTTTACGAAATTCGACGCCCTTATTTAACACTTTAAATCACACAAGGATAGAATATGATACGGAAATCGTTGCCTTTTTTTCTTTTTGGTTTGATTTTTACGGTAGGAATTGACCAAGCAGTAAAATACTGGGTTGTACATAGTATCCCCTTGGGAACAGAAAGCCCGTTTCTTCCTTTTCTTTCTCTCTATCATGTGCGCAATTCGGGTATTGCATTTTCGTTTTTTTCTTCCTTTTCTCATTGGGGGCTCATTGCCATTACATTTGTTACTATTGTTTTTCTCTTATGGCTTTGGAAGAGTGTTGAATATAATAGGTTTTTAACGCGCTTTGGTCTCACTCTTATCATTGGCGGAGCAATCGGTAATCTTATTGATCGTATCCGCCTTCATCACGTCACTGATTATATACTCTTTCATATCGATGATATTTTTTACTTTGCTATTTTTAATCTTGCAGATAGTTTTATTACACTTGGTGTTATTGCTATCCTTATTGAAGAATTGCGTCTTTGGATAAAAGGAAAACGTTCCTCCAATCGTACACTCTCTAAATGAGAACCTGTGTACTGCCTGAGATTATTACATTTTATGCGAATTTCTGTAAGGTTAAATAAGCTTTCTATTAAGGTGTATGTATCTTTATAATTTAATATTTGGAGGGGCTTTATCTTACTTTTTGAATAATCACTTTATGAAAAATCCTCTTTTTCATTATTTTCAGCTTTTAAAGCATTAAACCTAGCTCATCTATTTAACAAACGATTTTTTTCACTTTCTTATTTTTTCATTATTGCTTTTTTAACGGCTGCAGTCGTTGTGATAAAATACCTGTGGGCTCTTTATTTATGATTTCACTTTTATAATTTCTTTTTTGTATATTTTTCCTATATGATATTAATATATTGATTTTAAAGACAAAAATTATTTTTTCAGATATACCAGATATTACCGTGTTCTGTTGTGTTTTTTCTTCTTATAGTGAGGCCGTAAAAAACCGTTCAATAACAAATTAAAAGATGAATTAGCGTAGATCTTGAAATTGCTATTTTGAAGTTCAATATCCATACAATACATTGATTTATAATTATAATTTGTCGTCATCGCGCTCGAATCATAACTCCCAATACCCATAAGATTCTCTCATTTTAATCCTCTTTATGTCGAATCAATTTCATTCACTTTGCTTGTACGCCATAAGTGTGATTGGTATGTGGATAAAAATTATAAAAAATACCTCTCATGAACTGCCGTCATGCAAAGGATATCCGTAACACCATGAATTGGTAAATACACCATGAACTAGTAAATAGAGTGATGATGACGGCTTGTACCCTTAGAAGCGTGAAGATGGTAATGCTCAATGGATTTATCGGCATACAATTCACAGACGACGCCGCGAAATGGGCCAAGAACCTCCAAAAGATGTCTCTTTTTAAAATAAACACACAAACAGGCAATGTTCCTTTCATGAATCGTGCATAACGATAGAACTTGGGACTATAATAGTCTGTTCTAACTTACTGTTTCATAAATATAAAAAGTGATTGTTATCAACAGATTTTAATCATTTCCGAAAAACACAAAAAACTTATATTCTCATTTTTGACTTCCCTTGCAAAAAATATCACCCAAAAAACTTCAACATTTTTAATAAAAATAAGCTCTTTTTTACAAATTTCTTACAAATTTGTAAGGTTCCTTCCTCGTAGAACTCTCTTGTAATTTTAAAATAAATCTCCATAATAGAGGGAGGTATGCTGGAATTCCACAAGCAGCGCCTGGGGTTATGTGTATCTCCTGCGTTAAGAGCTTATGCAAGCCGACAAGCGTGACAGGAGAGTTTCTTTTTAACCCTGACATCTGGTGGAACATATGCTAAAGGACTTTATATTATGGCTGATTTCAAAAATTTACGTTCGGCGTCTGTTTCCCATGCCGATGCATCAATTGATCAAGGATTGCGCAGCTATATGCTGGGTGTCTATAATACAATGGCCATTGGTTTGCTTATTACAGCCGTTGCTGCTTACGTAATTTCGTCACTAGCAACGACGACAGATATGAGCCAGGCTGCCGCTCAAATCAATAGCAGTACTTACTTAACTTCATTCGGAGTAACATTTTATACATCGCCGCTTTCATATATTATTATGTTTGCACCACTTGTGGCAGTGCTTTTCCTGAGTTTCAAAATTAGCACATTGAGTACAAGTGCAGCACGGAGCCTCTTTTTTGTTTATGCTGCTCTCGTTGGATTGTCACTCTCTTCAATCGTTTTGCGTTATACGACAGAAAGTGTTGTGCAAACTTTTGTTATTACAGCAGCTTCTTTTGGTGCTCTTTCACTTTATGGTTACACAACAAATCGCGATCTCACAGGGCTAAAATCATTCCTTTTTATCGGTTTGATTGGCTTGTTACTCTCCATGATTGTTAATATCTTTCTTGGATCAAGTGCTCTGCAATTTGCAATCTCTATTATTGGCGTTTTCATATTTGCTGGTTTAACAGCTTATGATACCCAAAATATCAAATTAATGTATTATGAAGGAGATGGTGTTGATACCCAAGGTCGTAAAATTATTATGGGTGCTCTGAATCTTTATCTTGATTTCATTAATATGTTTGTTTTCTTACTGCAATTTCTTGGTTCTAACCGTGATTGATTGCAACATTCATAACTAAATCAAAGAACCTTGTTTTTCGCAAGAAACAAGGTTCTTTTGTTTTGAGTGCCAATATTCCTTATTTATCTTTCTGGCGTATCCACTTCACATAATGACAAAGAACCCTCAAGGATTTCCTCGATTCACTGCATTTATGCAGAAAAGGTTGCATCATCCACTTTTAAAGGCAATTCGCAACCCCTCTTATCATCAATCAGATACCATAAACCATAATCATCATTATGATCTTACTGCTGCTTCTTACAATGTTCATAAATGCGTAGGCGTTGATAAAGCTTTTAATCCTGAGCGGATTATACGTGTTATTACTGAACTGCAAGTTGATATTCTAGCACTTCAAGAAGCAGATAAACGTTTTGGTGAACGTGTTGGCTTGATTGATCTTCAAATGTTACAAAATGAGACAGGTCTGACTCCTATCCCTTTAAATACCATGTCACCTCATGGTCATGGTTGGCATGGAAATGCTCTTTTTTTACGAAAAGGACATATACGCGATACCTTACAAATCACTCTTCCTGGTATTGAACCGCGTGGTGCTGTGATTGTAGAGTTAGAAATGGAAGCAGGTCTTATTCGTGTTATTGCTGCGCATTTTGGTTTATTACGTCATTCTCGTAATAAGCAAACAAAAATGCTCCTTTCACTTTTGCAAACACGTCCCCTTATGCCCACACTTCTTATTGGCGACTTTAATGAATGGCGCGTAGGAAAAGGTTCATCCTTAAACCATTTTTCTTCCTATTTTGATAACACACTTGAGGTCATGCCAAGTTTCCCTTCTCGCTTTCCCTTTCTCGCTCTTGATAGAGTGTTTGCTTTTCCTCATCAATTGGTAACGCGTATCGAAACACATCATTCACCACTTGCGCGCATTGCCTCAGATCACTTGCCTATCAAAGCTTATCTTGATCTTGCCAATTCTACGACCTTTCTTAAAAACAAGATAAACAAAAAAAGCTAATGTGCTTCATCCCAATTTTGAGCAGCCATAACTTTTACTTCAAGCGGTACAGACAAAGAAAGAACAGGCATTGTAGCATTTTCCATCACCTTTTTGACAAGAGCCATCGTTTTTTCACTTTCATCTTTTGGGACCTCGAAAATCAACTCATCATGCACTTGCAACAACATTTTTGCTGATAGTTTTTCTTTTTCCAAAGCGCTTTCCATTTGGATCATGGCACGACGAATAATATCTGCCGCTGACCCTTGAATCGGTGCGTTGATAGCCGCCCGTTCATTAAAGGCACGGACTTGTGGGTTAGAGGTTTTTATTTCTGGATAATGGACACGACGCCCAAAAATAGTTTCTACATAGCCATGTTTGCGCGCAAATGCCTTCGTTGTTTCCATATAATCTTTAATCCCTGGAAACCTTTCAAAATAAAGCTGAATGTAACGCCCTGCCTCTTGCCGTGAAAGACCTAATTGATTGGCTAATCCAAAAGCTGAAATACCATAAATAATACCAAAATTAATCGCTTTTGCACGCCGTCGTATATCTGAATCCATTCCCTCTATAGCAACCCCAAACATTTGCGAAGCTGTCATTGCGTGAATATCCTGTCCCCTAGCAAAAGCTTCTTTTAACGCTGTAATGTCAGCAACATGTGCAAGTATGCGCAATTCAATTTGGCTGTAATCAGCCGAAAGTAAGACATGTCCTTCTGGAGCAATAAAAGCTGTTCGAATTTTACGCCCCTCAGCAGTTCGAACAGGAATATTTTGCAAATTGGGTTCTGAGGATGATAACCGCCCTGTTGAGGTTATTGCTAAAGAATAATTCGTATGAACACGCCCTGTTTTTGATAAAATGTAAGTGGGCAAAGCATCTGTATACGTAGATTTTAGCTTTGCAAGTTGGCGCCAATCAATAATTTTACGTGGTAAAACATGACCTTCAGCAGCCAATTCTTCTAGAGTCTGTGCAGAAGTTGACCACTGCCCACCCTTGGTTTTAGCACCTCCAAGCAAACCGATTTTATCAAAGAGGATCTCACCTAATTGCTTTGGAGAAGCAAGATTAAACTTTTCACCAGCTAACCGATAAATTTCTTCTTCTAGAATAAAAGCAGCCTGTGCTAATTCTCCTGAAAGCCGTAACAAAATCTGCCTATCAACGAGAATTCCACGCTCTTCCATTCTTGCAAGAACTTCTATGAGTGGTCGATCAAAACGTTCATAAATTTTTGTCATTTTCTGAGCAACAAGCTGTGGCTTTAAAACCTGCCACAATCGAAGTGTTACATCAGCATCCTCGGCAGCATAATGGGTTGCTTGTTGTAAATCCACTTGTGCAAAAGAAGAAATTTTTTTTCCATTATGCGTTAACTCTTTGTAAGCAATCGGTTTATGACCAAGCCAACGCTGAGATAAATCATCCATATTATGGGTTAAAGTTCCAGCGTTTAGCGCATAAGATAAAAGCATTGTATCATCAAAAGAACGCATCACAATGCCATTTTGCTTCATGACCAACCAATCATATTTAATATTCTGACCAATTTTTAATACCGATTCATTTTCTAATATTGGTTTTAAAAGTGCTAAAGCTTTTTGTGTTTCAATCTGCCCAATAATGCGTTCATTCCCTAAAAGATCATCTTTCCCTTCAATATGTTCAAGTGGAATATAGGCTGCTTTTCCTGGCTGCAATGCAAGTGAAAAACCCACAAGTTTTGCTTGCAGAGGGTCAAGAGAGGATGTTTCCGTATCAAAAGCGAAAAAACCCTGCTCTTGTGCTTCTAATAACCACTCTTTCAAAACGTCTTCATCAAGAACAGTAATATAAGCATTTCTTGTAACTTTTTGATTTATAGCTTGATTTTTACGTTTTTGTGCCAAAACTTGTGGAGAATTTTCAAAAGAATCATCAGAAATTATTTTCTCACCTTTCTTAGCCTCAGAATCAAATTTTTGTATAGAAGCATTCCACTCAATATCGATATCAAACGAATCAACCATTGCTGCATCACATTCCGTTGCTTCTGCAACACGACGTGTTAATGTCGAAAACTCCATCGCTTTCAGAAAAGCAATTAAGCGTGGACCATTTTGGGGTTCTAAAATAAAATCATCTAAATCATTGTCTATAGGCACATCTGTTTTTAGCCGAACGAGTTCACGAGAAATTTTTGCCTGTTCACTATAAGTTTGAATGTTTTCACGCCGTTTTGCTTGCTTCACTTCTGTCACACGCTGCAACAACATATCGAGAGAGCCAAATTGCTTTAACAACTGCGCTGCAGTTTTGGGGCCAATGCCTGGAATGCCTGGTACGTTATCCGTCGAATCTCCCGTTAAAGCTTGCAAATCAACCATTTTTTCAGGTTTAACACCCCATTTTTCTACAACTTCAGAAATACCTATATGTTTGTCTTTCATTCCATCATACAAAGATACATGCGTATTCACCAATTGCATCAAATCTTTATCCGAAGAGATAATGGTTGTTTTTGCACCAACCTTTGTTGCCAATCGCGCATAGGTAGCAATTAAATCATCTGCCTCAAATCCTTCCTTTTCAATACAAGGCAAATTAAAGGCCTTTGTTGCCTGGCGTATGAGAGAAAATTGAGGAATAAGATCTTCAGGAGGTGTTACTCTATTGGCTTTATATTGTGGATAAATTTGTTTTCTAAATGTATCAGATGAATAATCAAAAATGACGGCAAAATGCGTGGGAACAACGCCGGTCGCTGTATTACGTGCATCACAGAGAAGTTTCCACAACATGTTACAAAAACCAGCGACAGCTCCTACAGGAAGTCCATCCTTTTTTCGCTTTAAAGCCGGTAGAGCATAATAAGCGCGAAAAACATAACCTGATCCATCAACTAAAAAAAGGTGATCTGTCGCTTTCATGACAATTTCATTTCTCCATTTCAGCAAAAAAAACAACTCATTTTTATATATTTTTTCATTTTTTTTTAAATTTATCGAATTGCCTCTAAAAAGCCATTTTTTCTTTTCATAAGATATCACGTCGTTATGATTTATAGTGAGTACCTAGAGCTTTTCTTTGCTGTTACAGGATATAATAGCTTTCATTTTGCTCCTCCTATGATAGCTAGGGTACGAAGTAGCGACAAGGTCGTTGTGGTGTTCCCCTCCCCACAACGACCGTTTTTTTGGGCGATATATTTTTATAGATCTTACCATCCTTAAGCATTTCAATGATTTTTTCATGAAAAAAGATTATTGAAAAGGTTTGAAATGATTCCACAACGCTTTTTCACCCATTCTTTTGATAAAATCAGCATGCATAGTTTTTTCTTGCACATTTAACCTTGAAGGGAGGGGTTGTGGTCGAGATTTAATAGTGTATAGGACATTCTTATCATTTTGGGTGCTTTCATCAGCGCTTGTGCTCTTGTCAAAACCTAAGACACCCTGCTTTCCGCCAATGAGTTCAATATAAACATCAGCGAGAATCTCTGCATCAAGTAAAGCACCATGAAGAACACGATGACTATTATCAATTCCAAAACGTTTGCATAAAACATCAAGAGAATTCGGACCCATGGGAAATTTACGCCGTGCCATAGCTAATGTATCAAGAATATTATCAACACTGATCAGTGGCTTATTTACGCGTCCTAATTCTGCATTAATAAAACCAATATCAAAACTAGCATTATGCGCAATCATTGTCGCACCATTGATAAATTCTAAAAATTCATCAACAATATCACTAAAGCTTTTTTCATTTTTTAAACGTTCATTGGTCAAACCATGAATTGCGACAACTTCATCAGGGATGATAACACCTTGTGGATTTAAATAAACATGAAATTGGCGTCCTGTAAGATAACGATCAATCATCTCTACACAACCAATTTCGATTATGCGGTCTTTATTTTTATCCAAACCTGTTGTTTCTGTATCAAAAATAATCTCACGCATGGCTTCCATTCTTTAGCAAACTTTGTATCACACTCAAAACCTGTTGACGTGTATTCTCTAAATCTTTTCCTGTATCAATAACAAAATGAGCCCGTTCTCGTTTTTTTTCATCAGGCATTTGTTTAGCATGAATAAAAGCAAATTTTTCTTCACTCATATTCGGTCGAATCATTGCACGTTCTTTTTGTATTGTGGGTGGTGCAGAAACAACAACCACAAAATCTACACGTCTTTCACTCTTTGTTTCAAAAAGAAGTGGAATATCAAGAACAACTAATTTTTTTCCCTTTTTACGCGCTGTATCAATAAATTCTTTTTCTTTTTTTCGAACCAAAGGATGAATTATTTTTTCTAATGTTTGTAATTTTTTATGATCATTTATCAAAATCTTAGAAAGTTTTTGCCGATTAATTTTGCCATTTTCAACAACATCAGGAAAAGTATTTTCTATGAGTGATAATGTTGGCTGGCTATCGTAGAGTTGGTGTACTATCTCATCAGCACTAAAAACGGAAAGACCTGCCTGCTTAAAAAAATCAGCAACTGTTGACTTCCCCATAGCAATTGATCCAGTTAGTCCTATGATTTTCATCCTCTTTTTTCACCCATATCTTCTAAGATTGTATTCCTTAATGCTTTTGTGACTTCTGGTCTTATTCCAAACCATCGTTCAAAACCAGGAACAGCTTGATGTAAAAGCATACCAAGTCCATCAACTGTCTTTAAACCGTGCGCTTTTGCTTGTTGTAAAAAAGGCGTTATTAATGGTGTATAAACAATATCTGTCACCAATACTGTTGCCTTTGTCTTACGAAAATCACAAAGAAAAAAATCACTCTTTCTTGTCGGTAGATTTGCCATGCCTACAGAAGTCGTATTGACAATCAAATCAGCTTGATAAAGTATTTCATTTATCTTATGCCAATCGTGGACTTCAACAAGTTTTCCAAAATGCTCCGCTAAATTTTCTGCATGTTGCTTTGTACGATTGATTAAGTAAATACGTTTAAATCCACGCTTTTTTAAAGCATAGAGAATAGCACGCGCAGCACCTCCTGCACCAAAAACAAGCGCCGTTTCCCCTCCCCAACCAGGAGCAAAATCATCAAGATTAGCACTAAAACCATAAGCATCACTATTTGTGGCACAGAGTTTGTCTTCTTCATACCAAAGCGTATTAACTGCGCCTATCATTGTTGCTATATCATCTTTATATTTCACAAAATGAAAGGCTTCTTGCTTATAAGGCAGAGTGACATTACCTCCACAAAAACCTCTTTTTTGTATTGATGTGAGAAAATCTTCAAATTCTTCAGGTACTATTTCCTGTGCCAGATATTCACCTTGTAAATTATATTGTTTGAGCCAGAAATTATGAATTTTAGGCGATTTTGAATGGTGAATAGGCGTACCAACAACAAAAGCACGTGGAAAAATTACTTTCTTGTCCTTTGATATCAAATCAACCATCAATAACCCCTAAATGACGCAGTTTTGTTAATAAAGGCAGTAAAGGTAAACCAATAATAGTAAAAAAATCTCCATCGATTTTTTCAAAAAGGTGGATTCCTTCTCCTTCAATTTGGTAGACACCCACACTGTTAAAAACATCTGTCCCTACACGTGTTAAATAACGTTCAATAAAATCTGATGAAAGAGGACGTACTGACATAGAAGCACTAAATGCTTCCACCCAAATCTCTTGGCCATTTTGAAATAAAGCGATCGCACTGTGAAGAGAATGAGTTTTTCCTGATAAATCACGTAAACGTTGTTGTGCTTCTCTCTTGCTTGTGACTTTATGAAAAACCTCTCCTTCCAAATCAAGCACTTGATCACAACCTATGACTAAAGCATTAGGAAAACGATCAGAAACATCTTTTGCCTTTGCGCTTGCAAGAAAACAGCTTAGATCTTTAGAATTTTTTGTTCTTTCACTTTTTTCTACCTCTCTTTCATCAAAAGAAGCTCCTTCAATGCAAAAATTTAAACCTGCTTTTTTCAATAATTGTGCACGATAAAAACTAAGAGAGGCTAATATTAATGTCTCTGCTGTCATAAGATTTCTTTCATTTTCCTTCACGAAATCGCGATAAAAGTTCTAATATAGCTGCAGCCGTTTCTTCGATAGAGCGTCTTGTGACATCAATAATAGGCCAATAAAAACGTTCGAAAATGCGTTTTGCATAAGTTAATTCTTCAGCTATGTTGATACGATTGGTGTAGCTTTCAATGGCGAAACTACTTCCTAAATCGCGATTTTGACGAATATGTGAGATTCTTTCCGCTGAAGCAATTAAACCGATGATCAAAGCGTTTTTTGCTTCAAAAAGGGATTCTGGTAGCTCAATTCCTGGAATAAGGGGCACATTGGCAGTTTTTACCCCGCGATTCGCTAAATAGATACTTGTAGGCGTTTTAGAAGTTCTTGAAATTCCTACAAGGATCACATCTGCATCCGGCAAACCACCGGGAGATTGTCCATCATCATGTTCTATAGTAAAATCTAATGCCTCAATACGGCGAAAGTAATCTGCATTAAGATCGTGCTGTGCACTCACTCGTAAATTTGTTGGTGTTCCAAGATAAGACTGAAAAGCATTCAAAACAGGATGTAATATATCAACACAGGGAACTTTTATTTTTTCACATTTTTTTTTAAGAAGCAGTTTTATTTTTTTATCAATGATTGTGTAAAGAACAATACCTGGTTCTTGTTGTATTTCATCAAGAGCTCTTTGTAGTTGCGTTTCATTACGAATCATCGGGTATATATGCTCTGTTACCTGGTTCATCGTGTATTGCGATGCAACAGCTCTTCCAAGTGAAAAGAGCGTCTCTCCTGTTGCATCAGAAAGCATGTGCAAATGAAAGGATTTTTTTTCTATTGTCACAAAAATTTTAACTCCTTGTTAACAGGTGTGTATATATCCTCTGACTATTTTATAAAACTAAAATCTATGAAAAAAATTTCATAATTATGCACAAACCAAACAGTTGTGACTTTTAAGTCCTTATTTATTTAAAATAACAAGGATAATATCTCTAAAAGAATGTTTTGTTTGCCTTTTTTCACTTTATTTATGTGGATAAAGTTGAGGATAAATGAAGTATAATAAACTGTTCACATTAAACACAGACTTAAATAAAAAAAATTCTCTCTTAAAAATCTATATAAAGAAAGTTTCTTTGGAAAATCTTTTATCTTTTAAAGAAATTATAAAAATAAATCAAATACTTATATAAATTTAAAAGCGTTTTTATCTCATATCTTATGAAGGAAAAGAGGTACTTAAACATTCTTTAAAGTGTTTTATTTTGTAGAAATATCTTATAAAAGTTTGAAAGTTATATAATTAACCTTTTATCCTAGTTACTTAAATTTATACGGAAATCATTTATATAAATGGTTCTTGCGGATTTTAAAAATTAAGTGTACAATAGCTTTTTCTATAAATAATTCTTTGATCCTCAAATTTTCCGTAAATTATCCAAGAGCAATTTCTCGTCTACTTAAAGAGCATATTTCTCATGCAAGAAATGAAATTACAAGAACTTAAAAGTAAAAACCCTGTTGAACTTGTTTCTTTTGCTGAAACATTAGAAGTTGAAAATGCTTCTTTGATGCGCAAACAAGAGTTAATGTTTGCTATTTTGAAAAAACTTGCTCTGCAAGATGTGGAAATTATTGGAGAGGGAGTCGTTGAAGTTTTACAAGACGGTTTTGGCTTTTTACGCTCTGCCGATGCCAATTATCTCCCAGGTCCTGATGATATTTATCTCTCACCTTCGCAAATTCAGTCTTTTTCTTTGAAAACGGGTGATACTATTGAGGGGCCTATCCGTAGTCCAAAAGAAGGAGAACGTTATTTTGCTCTTCTTAAAATTAATACAATTAATTTTGAAGATCCTGAAAAAATTCGCTATAAAATTCACTTTGATAATCTTACTCCTCTTTATTCAAATGAACGTTTTCAAATGGAAATACAGGATCCTACAGAAAAGGATATGTCATCACGCGTGATTGATCTCATATCCCCTTTGGGAAAAGGGCAACGTGGATTAATTGTAGCACCTCCTCGAACCGGAAAAACTGTTCTTCTTCAAAATATTGCGCATTCTATTACAACCAATCACCCTGAATGTTATCTTATTGTTCTTTTGATTGATGAACGACCAGAAGAAGTGACTGATATGCAACGTTCTGTAAAAGGAGAAGTCGTTTCTTCTACTTTTGATGAACCAGCAATACGTCATGTACAAGTTGCTGAGATGGTTATTGAAAAAGCAAAACGGCTTGTTGAATATGGGCGTGATGTTGTTATCCTTCTCGATTCTATTACACGTCTTGGGCGTGCATATAATACGGTTGTTCCTTCATCAGGTAAGGTTTTAACAGGTGGTGTGGATGCAAATGCGCTTCAGCGTCCTAAGCGTTTTTTTGGTGCAGCACGTAATATTGAAGAAGGTGGGTCTTTAACCATTATTGCGACGGCTTTGATTGATACAGGTAGCCGTATGGATGAGGTTATTTTCGAAGAGTTTAAAGGGACGGGTAATTCTGAAATCGTTCTTGATCGTAAGGTTGCTGATAAACGTATTTTCCCCGCTATGGATATTTTAAAGTCAGGAACGCGTAAGGAAGAACTTTTGGTGGCACGGCAAGATTTACATAAGATTTTTGTACTTCGCCGTATTTTGGCACCTATGAATGTAACAGATGCTATTGAGTTTTTAATTGATAAATTAAAACAAACAAAAAATAATAGTGAATTCTTTGATTCAATGAATACGTAAAAATATTCGTTTTTTCTGATTAGGATACATCCTGTGGATACAATCTTTGCTGTTTCGAGTGGATTGTTGCCTTCGGGGGTTGCAGTTATTCGGCTTTCTGGTCCCCATGTGGTGGAAATAGTTAAGACGCTTTGTGGGCGTTTACCTAAAGCGCGTTTTATGTATTATGGCAACCTTACTGCTCGTGATGGGAGCTTTTTAGATTCTGCTTTAACGGTTTTTTTTCCTGCTCCTCATAGTTTTACAGGAGAGGATTGTGCAGAATTTCATTTACATGGAGGAAAAGCGGTTGTTAACCGTTTTCTTGATGAATTATCGACATTTTCTGGATGTCGTATTGCTGAAGCAGGTGAATTTTCACGTCGTGCATTTATAGAGGGAAAATTAGATCTTGTTCAAGCAGAAGGTCTTGCCGATTTAATAGCGGCAGAAACGGAGAGTCAGCGGCGTTTAGCGGTTATGGGGACAAGTGGGCGTCTAACAACGCTTTATCGCGATTGGCGCCATAAACTCATAAAAGCACGTGCTTTCATTGAAGCAGAGCTTGATTTTGTTGATGAGGCTGATATTCCTGATTCAATTTCTGATAAAATTTGGGAAAATGTAGAAGATCTTTGTATTTCACTTCGTAAACATATTGATGAAGGAGAACGTGCGAGTATTTTGCATGATGGGTTAAAGATTGTCATTGCTGGTGCTCCAAATTCTGGAAAATCAAGCATTATGAACCGGTTGGCTGGAAAATCTGTTTCTATTGTGACAGAAGAAGAAGGTACAACCCGTGATGCTTTAGAAATGAGACTTGTTCTTGGTGGTTTACCTATTTTTTTAACAGATACTGCTGGTTTTAGAGAGACAGAAAATAAAATTGAGCAGCTAGGAATAGAAATTGCAAGGCAGCATGTTAAAGATGCTGATTTGGTTATTTTAGTTTATGATATGGGAGATCCTAAAGAGGTTATTTTACCAGAAACATCAGCTGAAATATGGCATGTTGGTAATAAGCTTGATCTTTATGATAAAAATGAATTTCGTTGGTCTCTACGATTTTCCGCATTAACGGGTTTAAATTTTGATCCGTTTATTCATGAACTTGAAACATTTTGTTTGTGTCGTGCTGCTGAAGTTGGAAATCTTGTTCCTGCAAGAAAAAGGCAACTTCAGTTATTAAAAGAAGCTGTTAAAGAGATAGAATCTTCTATAAATTCTCAATTTCTTGATTTAAGTTTACGTGCAGAACATCTTCGTCGTGCAAGTGATTTTCTTGGAAAAATTACGGGAGATATAGATGTTGAGGATTTGCTTGATATTATTTTTTCAGAATTTTGTATTGGAAAATAATGATTCACGTGAAACATTGATTATTTCATAGACAGATTAAAAAGATCATGTATTTTATATATTCTGTTTCACGTGAAATTTTTGAATGATTTTCTATGGGATAAATCCTCATGCAATTATATGATGTTATTGTTGTTGGAGGTGGTCACGCTGGTTGTGAAGCTGCTTTCGCTTCAGCGCGTGTTGGAGCACGGACAGCTCTTGTTACACATAAAATATCAGCATTGGGAACAATGTCGTGTAATCCTGCTATTGGTGGGCTTGGAAAAGGACATCTTGTTCGTGAAATAGATGCGTTAGATGGTCTTATGGGGAGAGCAGCTGATGCTGCTGGAATTCAATTTAGACTTCTTAATAGACGTAAAGGACCAGCTGTAAGAGGACCACGGACACAAGCTGATAGAGAACTTTATAAAGAAGCAGTTCAAGAATTCTTAAAAGAACAAGAAAATCTTACGCTCCTTGAGGATGAAGTTATTGATTTGATCGTTAAAGAAAATTGTACTTCAGGTGTTATTTTAAAAAATAAAGGTATCATTTGTTCTGGCGCTGTTGTTTTAACAACAGGAACATTTTTAAATGGTTTTGTTCATATTGGTGATAAAACTTGGGCTGCTGGACGTATGGGAGACCAATCAAGTGTGCAGCTTGCTGAACGCTTAAAAAGTTATGATATCAATCTTGGTCGATTAAAAACAGGAACGCCTGCACGTCTTAGTAAAAAAACAATTCATTGGGATATATTAGAAAAACAGCGAGCTGATGAAGATCCAGTTCCTTTTTCTCTTTTAACAGAAAAAATAAAACAGCCTCAAATTGAATGTGCTATAACGCGTACAAATGCACAGACACATAAAATTATCTATGAAAACATTCATCGATCTGCTTTATATTCTGGAAATATTGAAGGATTAGGTCCCCGTTATTGTCCTTCTATTGAAGATAAAATTGTTAGATTTGGAGAACGCGATGGGCATCAGATTTTTCTGGAACCAGAAGGATTAAATGATGACACTATTTATCCGAATGGTCTTTCTACCTCACTTCCTGAAGATGCACAAATTTCTTTATTAAAAACCATTGAAGGACTGGAGAATGTTACAGTTCTACAACCTGGTTATGCCATTGAGTATGATTTTGTTAATCCACAACAATTGACGAAGACTTTAGAATTACGCTCTTTACCTGGGTTGTTTTTAGCAGGACAAATTAATGGTACAACAGGATATGAAGAAGCTGCAGCACAAGGTCTTTTGGCTGGATTAAATGCAGCACGTAAAGTCGGTAAACTTGATGAGATTATTATAAGTCGTTCTACAGCTTATATTGGTGTTATGGTTGATGATTTGATCTCACGCGGAGTTTGTGAACCTTATAGAATGTTTACGTCACGTGCTGAATTTCGTTTGTCTCTAAGATCTGATAATGCTGATGCACGTTTAACACCTTTAGCACAGCAATGGGGAATTGTGAGTCAAATACGTTGGGGTTGTTATCAGAAAAAACAGAAACGTCTTGATCAAGCACGATCAATATGTCAAAAACTTTTTCTAACTCCTAATGAAGCTTCTGCACATGGACTACAAGTAAATCGTGATGGGGTGAGACGTTCGGCTTATGATTTTCTTGCTTATCCTCATATGACTATAGAACGTCTTTCTCGTATTTGGCCACAATTACAATCAATTGACGCTAAAACTGTGGAAACATTAGAAATTGAAGCGCAATATGCTGTTTATTTAGAAAAACAAGCACAAGATATTGTTGCTCTTCAGCGTGACGAGCGTCTAGAAATTCCTTCTTCTCTTGATATTCAATCAATTTCTGGTCTTTCCAATGAATTGAAAACAAAAATTCAAAAAATATCGCCGCGTTCAATCGCAGATGCTCAAAAAATTGACGGTATGACGCCAGCGGCATTATCACTTATTATCACCTATATTCAACGTCAGCGGCGTGAAAAGGTTAAATCAGCTTGATGGATCTTTCTAAAGAAAAAAAATACCAAGTATTGTTAGAGATTGTTCCTTCTGTTTCACGTGAAACGATGGAGGATTTAATAC
Organism: Bartonella rattaustraliani AUST/NH4; assembly: GCF_000312565.1. Lineage (GTDB taxonomy): Bacteria > Pseudomonadota > Alphaproteobacteria > Rhizobiales > Rhizobiaceae > Bartonella > Bartonella rattaustraliani. Next base: position 73,317 of record NZ_CALW02000031.1, on the reverse strand, counting down.
AATTTGAATCTCTTATTGTTCAGTGGAATATGCATATTAATTTAATATCCGCTGCAACAATACCAGTTCTGTGGACACGTCATATTTTGGATTCAGTACAACTTTATCCCTTATACAACCATTTGTCGCATTGGTGTGATCTTGGGTCAGGTGGAGGATTTCCTGCAATTGTTCTTGCTATTTTGATGAAGGAGAAAAAAACAGGCCATATTGATCTTGTTGAAAGCAATGGAAAAAAAGTAGCTTTTTTACGAACAGTTATTGCTCAACTGAATCTTTCAGCAACAGTCTATCATTGTAGAATTGAGGATGTATATAAAAAAATAGCTAAACCAGAAATTATAACAGCACGGGGATTAGCTTCACTTGATGATCTTTTACGACTTATTTTTCCTTTATTAACAGAAAAAACAAAAGCTCTTTTGCAAAAAGGTCGGGATTACGCGACAGAAATAAAAAATGCATCTGCCAATTGGCACTTTGATCTGCTAAAACATAAAAGTAAAATTGATGAAAATTCTGTTATTTTAGAAATTTCTCATGTTCGATCATGTGAGGGTAGAGCAAAATGAGCGACACACGGATTATCGCTATTGCAAACCAAAAAGGCGGAGTAGGTAAAACAACTACAGCTATTAATCTTGCTACAGCTTTAGCTGCTATTGGTGAAAATGTTCTTATTATGGATGTTGATCCACAAGGAAACGCAAGTACAGGATTAGGAATTGATCGTAATAGCCGCCCTTTATCATCTTATGATGTTTTGGTTTCTGGAGTTTCAGTTACAAAAGCAGCTCTAAAAACAGCTGTCCCCAATCTTCATATTGTTCCTTCTACGCTTGATCTTTTAGGTGTAGAAATGGAAATAGCTTCATCACAAGATCGTATTCAACGATTACGTAAGGCCCTTTGTGATGATCCAAAGATGAAAAAAAAATTCAGTTATATTTTAATTGATTGTCCCCCATCGCTTAATCTTTTAACACTCAATGCTATGGGAGCCGCGGATTCAGTTTTGGTTCCTATGCAATGCGAATTTTTAGCTCTTGAAGGATTAAGTCAATTGCTTGAAACAGTAAAACAAGTCCAATCTGCTCTTAATCCATCCTTAGAAATTCAAGGGATTGTTCTAACTATGTATGATGTCCGTAATAATCTTTCTAACCAGGTTGTTGAGGATGTGCGTTCTTTTATGGGAGATAAAGTTTACCGTACGGTTATTCCACGAAATGTTAGGGTATCAGAAGCTCCTTCTTTTGGTAAACCAGTGTTGCTTTATGACCTTAAATGTGCTGGTAGCCAGGCCTACTTACGTTTAGCATCAGAAGTGATACAACGTGAAAAACAAGCATGTGCTGCTGCTTGAAAATGTAAGAAAAGTAATTTTTGTTAAATAGATTTGAAGAGCAAAGTTATGAATGATGATCAATCAAAAAAAAGACTTGGACGTGGATTAGCGGCATTAATTGGAGATATTAATTTAAACAACAATTTTACACGTTCATCCGATACTGATAAATTGACTGAATCTCATTCAGCTCATAATTTTTCTGAAAAATTTGTTCCTCTTGAATCTATTTCATGTAATCCACATAATCCGCGGCGCCATTTTACCGAGTCAGAACTTGATAATTTAGTACATTCAATTCGCCAACACGGTGTTGTTCAGCCTGTTATTGTTAGACCTTTACGTGATCACCCTCATCGGTTTGAATTAATCGCTGGTGAACGGCGTTGGCGTGCTGCACAACGTGCTAACTTACATCAATTGCCGGTTATTATTCGCGATGTAGATGATAAAACGGCTTTGGAATTAGCAATTATTGAAAATGTTCAGCGTGCTGATCTTAATCCTATTGAAGAAGCAATGGGCTATGAAATGTTGCTAAATGAACATGGTTATACACAAGTAGACTTAGCACAAGTAATTGGAAAAAGTCGAAGTCATGTTGCAAATACACTTCGTTTGTTAAAATTGCCACCAAAAGTGCAACAGTTTTTAACCGATGGAAAACTCTCTGCTGGTCATGCTCGTTGTCTTGTAACCGTCGATAATCCGCAAGAGTTGGCAGAAAAAATTATTTGTGAAGGTCTCTCTGTACGACAAACAGAAATACTTGTATATGAGCAGGCAAATCCTAAAGTCAAAAAACGAACGCCTGTGGAAAAAGATGCAGAAACAAAATCTCTAGAAAAATTACTTGCGGATGTGATCGGGATGAAAGTTATCATTAGACATGGCAAAAAAGGTGGAGATTTAAAAATACATTATTCTTCGTTAGAACAATTAGATGAAATTTGCCGGCGTTTACAAAGTTAAAAAATTGTTCTAAGAAGGATTTTCTTCACAACAATTTCTCAAAATTTTGATTATTCTATACATATGATTTTTAGCAAATTCTATATTGCTTGAGGATATAGCATTTTTTTCATAAGTAGAATTCTCTTCATGTGTCAGCACAATTAAGGTTTCCCGAAGTGCTTGGAGAGCAATAATAAAATCTTTTGGTGTGATATCATTTTCTCTTAAAATATTTACGAGTCCTTGTTTACTAGAAATATAGGCAATGTTATTTTCAATATTATCATTATCAGTGGGGTGATAGATTTTTGTACGTGTTTTTTCTGAGTTTTGAGATAAATTTTTATATTCTTTTTCAATTTTTTCTAACTTTAAAAGAAGATTTTCTGTTAAGAGATAATTTGCAATAAGGGATGATGCAAAAGAAGGTTTATCTGTCTCTTGTTTTTTTTCTTGAGCGTATGAAACAAAAGGGAAAAGGAAGAGGAGACACAGTGCAATTTTAAACATAACTAAAAGTTATCCTTTCTTTTGCGAATTTTAATAAAAAATTTTCTACCTGTTGCTCTTTGTTTTTATAAAAATCATTTGTAAATATAATAGGGATTAAAGTAATTATTAAGAATGGTGAAAATAGGATGATTTTTTGATAGAGTCATACCTCTAACGAAGAATAGAACACCATTGGATTGCTAATTTACACCTTTGTTTTTAAAATACATCTTCTAATACTTCTATTTCAAAATGATATTCGTCATAATAGTACAACTAAGGCTCTATGAACATATAAAATTACAGAGCAGAGCTCCTCTATCTTTATGGCTTATAAAAAAGCAGACCACATTATCATACATTCTGCCCGTTCTCAATGTGCTACAAAGTCCTTGGTACTTAACTATTTATGAAAGATATTTTAATTATAAAATTTCACTCTACACAACTTTCCTCACTTGTAACGTGTAAGTGGATGTTTTTTATTGGTTCAACATATAAAATAGAAAATTATAATTATAAATCAATATATTGACTTATTACAGCAATGGAATGATATTTTTCAACGTTTCATAATTGATTAGTTTATCAAAATGAGACTTTTACAGTTTGAAATATTCACTGCTTTGTAAAAGTGTTTTTTAACAAATTCAAGATTTTTTAAAAATATAATATTTTTCTCAGATGAATATTCTTTTTCGTGTGCAAATGTAAGAATCATTGATATTTCTTCAAATATTAAGGTTCCAGCAGCAAAATCTTTTGGTGTGAGGTTATTTTCTTTTAAAATATTCATGAATTTTGGTTTACTAGAAATATAGGCAGTGTATTTTTCAATATTAGAGAAAACATTAGAATTGTAAGTATAAGAATTATTTTCTGTTTCTGAAAGCAAGTTTTTACATTCTTTTTCAATTTTTTCTAATTTTACAAGAAGATCTTCTGTTAAGAGATAATTTTTAGTAATTGGTGATACAATAGGATGCTTATCCGTTTCTTGTTTTTTTTCTTGGGCATATGAAACAAAAGGGAAAAGGAAGAGGAGGCACAATGCAAGTTTAAACATGACTAAAAATTATCCTTTCTTTTGCGAATTTCAGCAAAAACTTCTTCATCTGTAACATTTTTCATTGAAAGTTTTTTTCTTATTGTGTAATTATCCCAACGAAGAAAGGGGTTTGTTTCTTTTTCTTGCACTAAAGTGACAGGGAGAGTCATGGCATTTTTTGCGCGCAATAAAAAAACATCTTCTGTTCTTTGGTGGAGTTTTTTATTATGTGGATCAATTGTGAGCGCGAAAAGAGCATTATTTTTTGTGTACTCATGTCCACAATAGAGGAGTGTTTCATCGGGAAATTGACGAATCTTTTTTAAAGAATTTAACATTTGTGCTGCTGTTCCTTCAAAAAGGCGTCCACATCCGAGTGAAAAAAGAGTGTCTCCCGCAAAGAGTAAATTTTCTTCCGGAAGGTAATAAGACAATGCTCCTAGCGTATGACCAGGTGTTGAAAGAGCTAAGACTGTCTGTGTACCAAAGAGAAAACTTTCATCAGATTTAAGCATTTTATCAAGATGATGAATCTTTGTTTTTTCTGCTTCTGGTCCTATAATGATAGGTTTATAAATTTTCTTTAACTCTGCCAATCCTTCTGTATGATCATGATGATGATGTGTTACAAAAATAGCTTGAAGTGTCCAATTACGACGTTTCAAGGCATCATGAACTGCTTTACTTTCAGGTGCATCAATTGCGGCTGTATAGCCGCTTCTTTCATCATGAATGAGAACACCAAAATTATCTTCTCTGCAGATAAACTGCTCAACTAACACGTGTTTTCTCCCTAAACAGGGTACAGTAATAAATATCTTTAATAATTAAAGCTAAATATGTTATTTTAAAGAATCCGATTTATCCTTTTCTGGAAAAAGTCCTTGTGAATGTTTAACAATAAGGGGAATTTGTGTGAGCGTAAAAAGAATGGTGATAGGCATAACACCAAATACTTTAAAATTTGTCCAAAAATTATCGCTAAAGTTTCGCCAAATTCCTTCATTCAAAAAAGCAAGAAAAATGAAAAAAAATGCCCAACGATATGTGAGTTTCTTCCATCCTAAATCATCGATTTTTAAAGCAGAATCAAGGGCATAACGCAAAAGTGGTTTTTTAAAAAACATGCCACCAAAAAGAATAAGAGCAAAGAGGCAATTAATAATTGTTGGTTTCATTTTTATAAAAGTATCATCGTGAAGCCAAAGAGTCAAAAATCCAAAGACAATAACAAATGTTCCTGAAATAAGAGGCATGATGGGAATTGTGCGTGCAAAAAACCATGATAAGCTTAGAGCAATGATAATTGCTATCATAAAAATGGCTGTTGCAGGAAAAATAGGTTTATCAAAATTTTTAAAAAGCTCAATATTGTTTATCAACCACTCGCCTTTGTAATTAGCAAGAAAAAAGACGATCAATGGTCCCATTTCTAAGAAAAACTTAAATGTTGGTGAAAGAGGTGTTTTTTGATTATTATTCATTTTACGCAAATCAGAATTGTTATGTGAGTGAAACTGTAAGGGGATTTTTTTCATGTGCGTTTTCCTGCGATAGTTTCAGCAAAGTCAGAAGCAGAAAAAGGTTGAAGATCTTCGATATTTTCTCCTACACCTATAAAATAAACGGGTAGTTTGTATTTTGAGGCGATAGCAACAAGAATTCCTCCCCGTGCGCTACCATCGAGTTTTGTCATGACTAAACCATTAACGCCGGCAACATCACGAAAAATATCCACTTGGTTAAGTGCGTTTTGTCCCGTGGTTGCATCAAGTGTTTGAAGAACTGTATGGGGAGCTTTTGGGGTGTGTTTGCCCAAGACACGAATAATCTTTGCTAATTCATCCATAAGTTCAGTTTTATTTTGTAAGCGTCCAGCTGTATCAATAATTAATACATCACTGTTTTCTTTTTTTGCTTTTTCATAAGCATCAAATGCTAAGCTTGCAGCATCTGCACCTAGTTTTGTTGAAACAACCGGAGATCTTGTACGTTCACCCCAAACATGTAATTGCTCAATGGCGGCCGCGCGAAATGTATCCCCAGCTGCCAACATAACTTTTAATCCACCTGCGGTGAGTTTTGCTGCAAGTTTTCCAATAGTTGTTGTTTTTCCTGTACCATTGACACCGACAAGTAAAATAACGTGAGGTTTATGATTGAGATCAAGTTCTAATGGTATTGCAACAGGTTCTAAAACTTTTCTTATTTCATCAGAGACAATGGCGTGAATATGATCTGGAGATAAATTCTTCTCATAGCGACCAGACGCTAAGGTATCAGTGATGCGTGTCGCTGTTTCCACACCAAGATCAGCTTGAATAAGAATATCTTCTAATTCTTGTAATGTGTCTTCATTAAGTTTTCCTTTAACAAAGAGATCTCCAATTGATTCACTTAAACGTTGTGAAGAAAGGGATAAACCTTCTTTAAGACGTCCAAACCATGCTGTCTTTTTTTGTTCAACAGACGAGGTGGGTAAGAATTCTTCAATCTTTTTTTCACGAACTGTATCTGCAACAATGACTTTGCCAGAGTGTGTCTCAAAAGGTGGATTTTTCTCATCATATTTTGTAGGTGTTATATTTTGATTTTTTTCTCTCTCTATAGAAACCTGATTATTGTTTGTATCTTGGCTTTTTTTTTCGTTTTCTTTTACTCTATCGATTTCAGAAAAAGTGGAAGTTTGTTCCCTTTCCTGTTCTTTAGATCTGTTAAAGGAAAATATTTTTTTTATAAAAGATTTTGTCATAAGAGCTTCCTGCTCAAGCTGCGTTTAATTCTGGGAGGACAGCAATTAATTTATCGCCATCATGGCCAACAACAAGCCCTTGAACAATTGTTCCAGCTTTTGCACCTTTGATTTGTACAAGCGTATAATCTTCTGTTCGTCCAATTTCATCTTTTTCAACGAGAATTGTTTGTTGACTATTTTGTAAATGGGCAAGATGTTTCTGATAAGCTACATCTCCTGCTTTACGTAAGCTTTCTGCACGCATTTTAACTATTCTACGATTGATTTGTGGCATCCGTGCGGCAGGTGTTCCTTCTCTTGGGCTAAAAGGAAAGACATGAAGATGTGTTAAATGACAATCGTTGATTAAAGAGAGACTATTTTGGAACATTTCTTCTGTTTCAGTCGGAAAGCCAGCAATTAAATCAGCACCGTAAACCATTGTAGGGCGTTTCGCACGCAAATCTTGGCAAAATTGAATTGCATGTTCGCGTAAATGCCGACGTTTCATTCTTTTTAGAATCATATTATCGCCAGCTTGTAAAGATAAATGCAAATGTGGCATGATTCTTTTTTCATAGGCTAAAAGACTGATGAGTTCTTCGTCTGCTTCAATAGAGTCGATTGATGAAAGACGTAATCGAGGAAGGTCAGGAACATGCTGTAAAATGGTGGAGGTTAATTTTCCTAAGGTCGCTTTTCCAGGAAGATCGTGCCCATAGCTTGTAAGGTCGACACCGGTTAGAACAACTTCTTTAATACCATTATCTATGATCTTTTTAATTTGTTCAACGACAGCACCCATAGGAACTGAGCGTGATGGTCCCCGTCCGTAGGGAATAATGCAAAATGTACAGCGATGATCGCATCCGTTTTGTACTTGTACAAAAGCTCGTGTGCGTTCTTCCATTGCACTGACCATATGTGGAGCAATTGTTTGTACTTCCATAATGTCATTGATACGCAACTTTTCAGAATGATTGATGTTAAAATCTGGAAGTTGACGATAAGAGTGCGCATAAAGTTTGTCTTCATTTCCTAAAATAAGATCGACCTCTGCCATGGAGGCAATACTTTGTGATTCTATTTGTGCTGCACACCCTGTTACAATAATGCGGGCATTTGGATTTTCACGTCTTGCTTTGCGAATAGCTTGTTTTGCTTGTCGCACAGCTTCGGCAGTGACTGCGCAGGTATTAAAAATAATCGCACCATCTTTAAGTTGATCAAGTCCAGAAGACGTGCTTTCTTTGCGTATGATTTCTGATTCATAGCTATTTAGCCGACAACCAAATGTTACAACTTCTACTGCCATCAAAAGTGATCCTTTTTGTAACTTCCTGTCAAAGGGTTTAAAAAACCACTAAATTCGTATTGGGCTGGACCCGTCATGATAATATGGTTGTCTTCTCTATAAAAAATATTCAATATTCCTCCTGGTAAATTCACATCGACATGGCGTTCTGTCAGACCACGTCGATAGGCCGCTACTGCACTCGCACAAGCCGCACTTCCACATGCTTGTGTTAATCCAGCGCCCCGCTCCCATGTGCGTAAATTTAGGCTTTTCTTTGACGTTACGCAAGCAATAGAAATATTACACCGTTCTGGAAAAAGAGGATCATGTTCGAGTTTTGGTCCGTATTTTTCTAATGGAATATGTTGAATATTACTCTCAACAAAAAAAATAGCGTGGAGATTACCAACGGATATAAGGCAAGCATCCTTTAAGGGACCAGCAGTAATTTCTACGTGATTGGTATCAACTATTTCATGTGAAACAGGCATATCCTTTGCATTGAAATTTGGGCATCCCATGTTAACAGAGATGAGGCTATCAGTTTTGCGTTTCCCTTCGATTATTCCAGCGGGCGTTTCCAATCGAAAGACTTCACCAAGATTATTGCAAAGGTTATTATCTGTGAGCCATGCAATGACACAGCGGGTTCCGTTGCCGCAAGCGTTGGCCATTGAGCCGTCAGCATTCCATATTTCAAGACGAAAGTCAGCTTTATCATGAAGTGGTGGATGAATAGCCATAATTTGATCAAACTGTGTTTGAGGATCGGTTGCTAAGGCAAAAATTGCTTGCGGTGTAAGCGCATATGTGTTTTCACGCATATCAGCAACAATAATTTTATTTCCAAGACCGTTCATTTTGTTGAATGGCGTTTTCATGAAGTTTCTCTATTTTTTCGTGATTGTTCACCATTGCTCACAAAAGAATATATGGCTGAAAATCTTATAAATTTCTAGTGTTTAATAGAATAAAATGCGTAGAAGAAATTATATCGCTTAAAAGAGATACATTTCATCCTGTTTTTCTTATTTGTTAATTTATCTTTGTAAAATACCCTATAATAAAATGTTTAAAACTTAAACTTTAAGAAAACCTATTGATTGTCGTGGGAGAGAGTATAGATATGTCATTTTCAAAAACTTCATTTTTCGTAGTAATATCAACTGCAACATTTTTAACGGGATGTTTAGCTCCGCGGAATGACAACAACATGGGCGTTTTTTATCCCGTTCAACAAATGTCAACATTTGAAGTCACGTCAAATCCTTCTTCTTCAACATATGAAGAAGCAAAATATGAAGAAGCAAATGATTCAATGTATGAGCAAGGAGATGCTCGAAGTGATGGACAAATGGCTCATCTTGAGATATCAGCCAACGCTATTGATTTATTTCCTGCAAGTATCGCTGGGGTTTGGAATCTTTCTATAGGGGGTAAATCTTGCCGAATTGCAACACCGCAAACAAAATTTGGTCAAGGGTATCGGGCTGGTCCTTTACATTGTCCAGGAATCATTTCTCAGGTAAATTCGTGGGCTATTAGAGGAAAAAGATTGTATTTTTATAATAATTCAGGACGTGTTATCGTTGCCTTTTATTCTTCCAGTGTTGATCGCTTTGAGGGGCGTACACTTGATGGTGCCCCCGTTGTTTTAAGCCGTTAGATTGTTTATAAAATATGTATAGGTCTGTGAAAAAACGTGTTTTTTCATTAGAAACCGTTTGAAAAAAGGTTATCTGTATGACTTTGGTTTCAACGCGTTATAAAGAGCTGGTGTCCAAAAAAGAAATAAGTTTGGATCCGGCTCAATTGGATTTAACAGAGCATTTTGATCATTTATTACAAAAAATTACGGAACAAAATGTTTCTCATTCTTGGGCATTTTTGCATTTCTTTAAAAGAAAAAAACAACTTTTTTCTCGTGAGCAAGGTGATGGAGAGAATTTTTTTCGGGGATTGTATATTTACGGTGAAGTAGGGCGAGGCAAAACCATGCTGATGGATTTGTTTTTTTCTTGTTTGCCACAAAAGCGTAAGAGACGCGCTCATTTTAATGATTTTATGGCTGATGTCCATGAGCGTATTAATGTTTATCGTCAAGCAGCAAAACACACAAAATCTGCACCAAATAATCCTATTTTAGCTGTTGCTGAAGACCTCGCACGAGAAACCCAGGTGCTTTGTTTTGATGAATTTAGTGTAACAGATATTGCTGATGCTATGGTGCTTGGTCGCCTTGTTTCAGCTTTATTTGATAAAGGCGTTTTTTTTGTTGCAACTTCAAATGTTGCGCCTAATAATCTTTATTACAATGGGTTAAATAGAGAGCTTTTTTTGCCTTTTATTAAGGATTTGAAAGCACATGTTTGTGTTGTTAATCTTGATGCAAAAACAGATTATCGTCTTGAAAAGTCAAATTTACAACATGTGTATATAACGCCGTTAGGATTGAAAGCAAAGAAGTTTATGGATCAAGCATGGACGATGGTATTGCAAGGAAAAAGGGAAACATCTGATGAACTTCCTATAAGAGGACGCTTTCTTCATATTCCACGTACTGGAGCAGGTTGTGCGCGCTTTGATTATCAAGATTTATGTGCCAAGCCCTTGGCTGCGGCTGAGTATTTAGTTTTAGGAGAGCGTTATCATACGATTTTTATTGATAATGTACCGGTGATGGATGATACAAGCCGCAATGAAACAAAACGGTTTATTTTACTTATTGATATTCTTTATGAACGTCATATAAGATTATTTATGTCGGCAGCAGTAAAACTTGAAGATTTGTATAAGGGGTATGCGCAAACATCCGAAACATTTGAATTTAAAAGAACACAATCGCGCCTTTTCGAAATGCAAAGTCAAGATTATTTAAAACTTTGGGAAGAACATTTTACTTTGAAAGACAAAAAATAAGTGCAATTCTATCTTATATCCACTGTAAAAGTAATGAAAAGAAGTATAATAATTCTATTGTATTTTTAAAAAATTCACTTTATCGATAGAGTATAATAATTTTCTGATAGTATGTTTCAGGGGAACATTGTGGCTTCTATGATGAAGTCAAGATGTTTTAATGAATCTCATCTTTATCTTTTTTGAAAATATCATTAAAAATATGGCTAAGGTCCAAAAAAACATTTAACATACAAGCGCTGGTAAGTGTATTCTAAATTCTAATGTTAGGAAAAATAAAATGGCACGAAAAAAAATAGCTCTCATTGGTTCAGGTATGATTGGTGGTACTTTAGCACATATTATTGGGCTTAAAGAACTTGGTGATGTTATCTTATTTGATATTGCGGAAGGTATACCACAGGGTAAGGCTTTAGATATTGCCGCCTCTTCACCCGTTGATGGTTTTGATATCAGCTTGAAAGGTACGGATACTTATGAGGCAATTGAAGGTGCTGATGTTGTCATTGTCACAGCAGGTGTTGCGAGAAAACCTGGTATGAGCCGTGATGACCTTTTGGGCATTAATTTAAAAGTGATGGAACAGGTTGGTGCTGGAATAAAAAAATATGCGTCTTCAGCATTTGTTATTTGTATTACCAACCCCCTTGATGCAATGGTATGGGCATTGCAGAAATTTTCAGATCTTCCTACACATAAAGTGGTTGGTATGGCTGGAATCCTTGATTCAGCACGTTTTCGTTATTTCTTGTCTGAGGAGTTTAAGGTCTCTGTTAAAGATGTGACAGCGTTTGTTTTAGGAGGGCACGGTGATTCAATGGTGCCTTTGGTGCGTTATTCAACAGTTGGTGGTATTTCTTTGCCTGATCTTGTAAAAATGGGCTGGACTACACAGGAAAGAATTGATCAAATCATCCAGCGTACCCGTGATGGTGGTGCAGAGATTGTTAGCTTGTTAAAAACAGGCTCTGCTTTTTATGCCCCTGCAGCTTCTGCTGTTTCTATGGCTGAAGCCTATTTGAAGGATATGAAACGTGTTGTTCCTGTTGCAGCTTATCTTTCAGGTGAATACGGTGTTAAGGATACTTATGTTGGTGTTCCTGTCGTCCTTGGTGCTGGTGGTGTTGAGCGAGTCATTGAGATTGATCTTGATAAAGAAGAAAGAGATGCTTTTGAGCATTCAGTAAATGCAGTCAAGAAGCTTTGTGAGGCTTGTGTCTCTCTTGTTCCTGCTCTCAAATAAATTAGGCAATATTTTATTCACTAAAACAGAGTATTTACAATATTAAGATTTAAAGATTAATAAAGTAATCCGTAAAAGAAAAGGATAGATCCATGAATATCCATGAATATCAGGCCAAACGTCTGCTTCATGAATATGGTGCACCAATTGCAAATGGTGTTGCTATTTATTCCGTAGAGCAAGCTGAAAAATGGGCAAAGAGATTGCCTGGTCCACTCTATGTTGTTAAAAGTCAAATACATGCTGGTGGGCGCGGTAAGGGTAAGTTTAAAGAACTTGGTCCTGATGCAAAAGGTGGTGTTCGTCTTGCACAATCTGTTGAAGAAGTTGTTGCAAATGTGCAAGAAATGCTTGGTAAAACTTTGGTAACCAAACAAACCGGTCCAGAAGGTAAGCAAGTTAATCGCCTTTATATTGAGGATGGTGCTGATATTGAGAGAGAGCTTTATCTTTCATTGCTTGTTGATCGTACAGTTGGTCAGGCAGCTTTCGTTGTTTCAACAGAAGGGGGAATGGATATTGAAGCGGTTGCTGAAGAAACACCAGAAAAAATCTTAACTCTTCCCATTGATGTCACGCAGGGTGTTACTTCTGCTGATTGTACAAAACTTTGTGATGCATTAGAGTTACGTGATAGTGCACGAGAAGATGGTGAAAAACTTTTTCCGATTCTCTACAAGGCATTTTGTGAAAAAGATATGAGTCTACTTGAAATCAATCCGCTTATAGTGATGAAAGATGGTCATTTGCGTGTTCTTGATGCGAAAGTTTCTTTTGACAATAATGCCTTGTTCCGTCATCCAGATATTGGGGAACTGCGTGATGCTTCAGAAGAAGATCCAAAAGAGATAGAAGCCTCAAAACATGATCTTGCCTATGTTGCTCTTGAGGGTACAATTGGTTGCATGGTCAATGGTGCAGGTCTTGCTATGGCGACAATGGATATTATTAAGCTTTATGGAGCTGAGCCTGCAAACTTTCTTGATGTTGGTGGTGGTGCTTCAAAAGAGAAGGTAACCGCTGCTTTTAAAATTATTACGGCTGATCCAAATGTTAAAGGCATTTTGGTTAATATTTTTGGTGGCATTATGCGTTGTGATGTCATTGCTGAAGGTGTGGTTGCTGCTGTTCGGGAAGTGGGTTTAAAAGTTCCTTTGGTTGTGCGTCTTGAAGGCACGAATGTCGAGCAGGGTAAAGCCATTATCAGTGAAAGTGGTTTGAATGTTATTTCCGCTGATGATTTAGATGATGCTGCTCAAAAGATTGTTGCAGTCGTGAAGGGAGCTTAAGTTATGTCGATTCTTGTGAATAAAGATACAAAAGTTCTGGTTCAAGGGCTTACAGGAAAAACAGGAACGTTTCATACAGAACAAGCGCTTGCTTATCATGGCACACAAATGGTTGGTGGCGTCAATCCTAAAAAAGGTGGCGAGACATGGAAGAGTTCAAAAGGAGAAACTCTTCCTATTTTTGCCAGTGTTGCGGAAGGAAAAGAAAAGACAGGTGCAGATGCTTCTGTTATCTATGTTCCTCCTGCGGGGGCTGCGGCCGCTATTATAGAAGCTATTGAGGCTGAGGTTGGTTTGATTATCTGTATTACGGAAGGTGTTCCCGTTATGGATATGGTGAGGGTGAAGGCAAAATTAGAAAAATCAAAATCACGCCTTATTGGTCCTAATTGTCCTGGTATTCTTACACCAGATGAATGTAAGATCGGTATTATGCCCGGTTCTATTTTTAGAAAAGGTTCTGTTGGCGTTGTCTCACGTTCGGGGACCTTAACTTATGAGGCTGTCTTTCAAACAAGTAATGAAGGTTTGGGACAAACAACAGCTATTGGTATTGGTGGTGACCCTGTTAAGGGCACCGAATTTATTGATGTGTTGGAAATGTTTTTAGCCGATGATGAAACAAAATCTATTGTTATGATTGGTGAGATTGGTGGTTCTGCTGAAGAAGATGCAGCACAGTTTCTTCAAGATGAAGCAAAAAAAGGTCGTAAAAAACCTGTGGTTGGTTTTATTGCTGGCCGTACAGCGCCTCCGGGGCGTACAATGGGCCATGCTGGCGCTGTTATTTCTGGTGGTAAAGGTGGGGCAGAAGATAAAATTGCTGCAATGGAATCCGCTGGAATTCGGGTTTCTCCTTCACCATCACAGATAGGGAAGACTTTGATGATGGTTTTAAAGGGGTAAAAGAAATCTCACCTCAATAAAGAGATGTTCTTATTGAGATGAGCTATTGAATAAAAATAAAGTTTTTGAATTTTCTGATCTTTGTTTGCTTTGCAAGCGTTTGAGGGTTAAAAAATGTAAGGAGACGGAATAAGAGTTCCGGAGAGGTATATGGCAAGGCAAGACGAAATAAATAGTCTTTTTGCACAAACATCGTTTCTGTATGGTGGAAATGCGGATTATATAGATCAGCTTTATGCTGAATATGAAAAAGATCCCACAAGTGTCGATTCACAATGGCGTACTTTTTTTGAAAATCTTCATGATAAAAAAGAAGATGTTCTAAAGAATGCTAAAGGGGCAACATGGCAATGCGACCATTGGCCATTAAAAGCAAATGGTGAGCTCGTTTCTGCTCTCGATGGCGATTGGTCTGGTCTTGAGAAGCATATTGGTGATAAATTAAAAGAAAAGTCCGTAGCAGAATTTGCACAAAAAGGGACAACTTCTAGCGAACAGGATATTATTCGAGCAACACGTGATTCTATTCATGCTCTCATGATGATTCGTGCTTTTCGCGTACGTGGGCATCTTCATGCACGGCTTGATCCTCTTCAATTGTCGGAAAAACCTGAAGGTTACAAAGAACTTTCTCCAGAAGCTTATGGTTTTACGCCTGCTGATTATGAGCGTCCAATTTTTATTGATAATGTTTTGGGTCTCGAATACGCAACTATTCCGCAAATGCTTGAGATTCTCAATCGTACCTATTGTTCAACGATTGGTGTGGAATATATGCATATTTCTGATCCTGTTCAGAAAGCATGGATTCAAGAACGTATTGAAGGGCCAGACAAGCGTATTGCCTTTGCTAAAGAATGCAAAAAAGATATTCTTAATAAGCTTGTTGAGGCAGAGGGGTTTGAACAGTTTTTAGATGTAAAATATAAAGGAACAAAACGTTTTGGTCTTGATGGTGGTGAAGCGCTGATCCCTGCTCTTGCACAAATTATTAAATGTGGTAGTGCTTTGGGTGTGCAGGAAGTTGTTCTAGGAATGGCGCATCGTGGTCGTTTAAATGTTCTTTCACAAGTTCTCTCAAAGCCGCATAGGGCTATTTTTCATGAATTTAAAGGGGGGTCTTATAAGCCTGATGATGTAGAGGGATCAGGTGATGTCAAGTATCATTTGGGAACTTCAGCTGATCTTGAGTTTGAGGGTAGAAGAGTTCATTTATCGCTTTTAGCCAATCCATCTCATCTGGAGATTGTTGATCCAGTTGTTGTTGGGAAGGCACGTGCTAAACAAGATCAACTTGTAGGGCTTATGCATAGTGATAGCATTTCATTGAGTGAACGCTCGAAAGTTTTGCCATTGCTGATTCATGGTGATGCTGCTTTTGCAGGACAAGGTGTTATTCAGGAAACTTTTGGTCTTTCGGGTCTAAAAGGTTACAGTGTTGCTGGCTCACTTCATGTCATTATTAATAATCAGATTGGTTTTACGACAGATCCACGCTTTTTGCGCTCTTCACCTTATCCATCTGATGTAGCAAAAATGATTGATGCTCCTATTTTTCATGTGAATGGTGATGATCCTGAGGCTGTTGTTTTTGTTGCAAAAGTAGCAACAGAATTCCGTCAAATTTTCCATAAGTCAGTAGTCATTGATATGTTTTGTTACCGTCGTTATGGGCATAATGAAGGCGATGAGCCTTCTTTTACACAGCCACTTATGTATAAGGCTATCCGTAATCACAAAACAACGTTGCAGCTTTATGGCGATCAGTTGGTAGAAGAAGGGGTGGTTTCTGTAGAAGAAATTGAACAGAAAAAAAAGCTTTGGCGTGATAAATTGGAGGGTGAGTTTGAAGAAAGCTCTTCTTATAAACCTAGCAAAGCTGATTGGCTTGATGGAAGCTGGATGGGGCTCAAATCTTCAAGCAATACTGGTGAACAACATAATAAGAAGACAGGGGTTGAGTTAAAGACTTTAAAGGAAATTGGTCAAAAACTTGTCGAAATTCCAGAAAACTTTCATGTTCATAAAACCATCCAGCGCTTTTTAAACAATCGTGCTAAAATTTTTGAGACTGGTGAAGGTGTTGATTGGGCAACAGCTGAAGCACTTGCTTTTGGTTCACTTTGCGTAGAAGGATCACCGGTTCGTCTTTCCGGTGAGGATGTTGAACGTGGAACTTTTTCACAACGTCATTCCGTTCTTTACGATCAAGAAAATGAAAAACGTTATATCGCTTTGAATAATTTGCAAAAAGGACAGGCATTTTATGAAGTCGTTAACTCGATGCTTTCTGAAGAAGCTGTTCTTGGTTTTGAATATGGGTATTCTCTTGTTGAACCAAGGGGATTAACGCTTTGGGAAGCGCAATTTGGTGACTTTTCTAATGGTGCACAGGTCATTTTTGACCAATTTATTTCATCTGCAGAGCGTAAGTGGCTCCGCATGTCTGGTCTTGTATGTTTGTTGCCTCATGGTTTTGAAGGGCAAGGGCCAGAACATTCTTCCGCGCGTTTGGAACGTTTCTTGCAACTTTGTGCAGAAGACAATATGCAGGTTGCTAATTGTACGACCCCTGCAAATTATTTTCATATTTTGCGCCGACAGATTAAACGTTATTTCCGTAAGCCATTGATTTTAATGACACCAAAATCACTTTTACGCCATAAGAAAGCGGTTTCTCTTCTTGATGATATGGGGCCGGAAACAAGTTTTCATCGTTTGCTACTTGATGATGCGGAGTGTCTTAGAGATTCCGTCATTAAATTGCAGAAAGATGGTAAAATTCGGCGTGTTGTTCTTTGTACGGGTAAGGTTTATTATGACCTTTATGAAGAGCGTGAAAAGAGGGGTATTGATGATGTTTATTTACTTCGTGTTGAACAGCTTTATCCTTTTCCTGCAAAAGCTTTGGTGGATGTGTTGTCGCGCTTTTTGCAGGCAGAAATTGTTTGGTGCCAAGAGGAACCAAAGAATATGGGGGCTTGGTCATTTATTGAGCCTTATTTAGAATGGGTTTTGACGCATATTAATGCAGAATACTCACGCGCACGTTATGCAGGGCGTCCTGCGAGTGCATCACCTGCGTCTGGGTTGATGGTGCAACATCTTGAACAGCTTGCTGCGTTTCTTGAGGACGCGTTAGGCTTTTAATTTACGACTACTCTGAAATGTATGGAAAAATATTATGACTACTGAAATTCGTGTTCCTACTTTGGGCGAATCGGTTACCGAAGCAACTGTTGGAAAATGGTTTAAAAATCTTGGTGATGCTGTTGCTTTAGATGAGCCCTTGATTGAATTAGAAACTGATAAGGTAACAGTTGAAGTTCCTTCACCTGTTGCGGGAAAATTATCTGAAATCATTGCAAAAGAAGGCGATACGGTTAAAGTAAATGCGCTCTTAGGAAGAGTGGAGGCTGGCGCTGCTGGTGCTTCCAAAGCGGCGCCGTCTTCTGAGGCGTCTGTGTCTTCGACACCTTCTGAATCAAAGCTGTTTACTTCGGGTGATGCGATGCCTCCTGCACCTTCAGCAGCAAAATTGATGGCGGAAAATGATCTTACAAAAAACGATATTTCAGGTTCTGGAAAGCGTGGACAAATTCTCAAAGAAGATGTTCTTAATGTGTTGACACAAGGAGCAAAAGAGTCTGTTTCCGCACCTCGTTTTGCGTCTGTTTCTAGTTCTTCTCGCGCTCCTGTTCAGGAAGTGCATGAGGAACGGGTTCGTATGACAAAATTACGTCAAACAATTGCTCGTCGTCTTAAAGATGCACAAAATACGGCAGCAATGTTAACCACATTTAATGAAGTTGATATGTCTGCGGTGATGGATTTGCGCAAGCGTTATAAGGATGTTTTTGAAAAGAAACATGGTGTTAAACTGGGGTTTATGGGCTTTTTTACCAAAGCAGTTTGTCATGTATTAAAGGAACTTCCTGCTGTTAATGCAGAGATTGATGGAACTGATATTGTTTACAAAAATTATGTCAATGCTGGAATTGCTGTTGGAACGGACAAGGGTCTTGTTGTTCCAGTGGTGCGTAATGCGGATCAGATGTCTTTGGCAGAGATTGAGAAAGAAATTGGTCGTTTGGGGCGTCTTGCTCGTGATGGAAAATTAGCTGTTTCTGATATGCAGGGTGGAACTTTCACCATTACCAATGGGGGGGTTTATGGGTCGTTAATGTCCACGCCAATTTTGAATGCACCACAATCTGGTATTTTGGGAATGCATGCGATTAAAGAGCGGGCAATGGTCGTGGGGGGGCAAATAGTGATCCGTCCTATGATGTATTTGGCACTTTCTTATGATCACCGTATCGTAGATGGCCAAGAAGCTGTGACTTTCCTTGTGCGTGTTAAGGAAAGTTTAGAAGATCCGGAACGTCTTGTTCTTGACTTGTAAAAGTACAATTTTCAGGATGAAAGGAAAAGCGGATGTCTTATGATGTGGTGGTGATTGGCGCGGGTCCAGGTGGTTATGTTGCAGCAATAAAGGCGGCACAATTGGGGCTTAAAACAGCAATTATTGAGAAGAGAATGACTCTCGGTGGTACATGTCTTAATGTTGGCTGTATTCCATCGAAAGCGTTATTACATGCTTCGGAAGTTTTTGCTGAAACACAGCATGGTTTTGAAACACTTGGTATTTCTATCACAAAATCTAAGCTTAATCTTGAGCAGATGATGGCGCATAAAAAAGCTGTTGTGACAGCCAATACAAGTGGTGTTTCTTTTTTGATGAAGAAGAATAAAATTGACACTTTTTTTGGTACAGCAAAAATTTTAAGCGCAGGTAAAATTGAAATTGTGGCGAGGGATGGGAATTCACAAACCGTAGAAACAAAAAATATTATTATTGCTACCGGTTCAGGAAGTGCTGGCATTCCTGGTGTGGATGTTGAAATTGATGAAAAAATGATTGTTTCTTCTACGGGTGCACTTGCTCTTGAAAAAGTGCCAGCGCGTATGATTGTCGTTGGTGCTGGAGTCATTGGTTCAGAGCTTGGTTCTGTTTGGAGTCGTTTAGGTGCTAAAGTCACCATTATTGAATATCTTGATAAAGTTTTGGGATCAATGGATGGTGAAGTTTCACGGCAGTTTCAAAAAATAATGGAAAAACAGGGGATTGAATATAAGATTA
The DNA here is from genome assembly GCF_000312565.1 of Bartonella rattaustraliani AUST/NH4. Lineage (GTDB taxonomy): Bacteria > Pseudomonadota > Alphaproteobacteria > Rhizobiales > Rhizobiaceae > Bartonella > Bartonella rattaustraliani. The sequence goes on along the minus strand of NZ_CALW02000031.1, from coordinate 53,944 downwards.
GTACAAAAGTAACAGCCATTACGCAATCTGGCTCAAAAGCGCAGGTGGTTTTTGAAGGTGTTAAAGACGGTGCATCTGAAACTTTAGAGGCTGATGTTGTGCTTATTGCAACAGGACGTTTTCCTTATACAGAGGGTCTTGGTTTGGAAGAGGTTGGTGTTGCATTGGATGAACGTGGCTTTATTGCCATTGATGCACATTGGCAGACCAATGTTCCAGGAATTTATGCAATTGGTGATGTCGTGAAAGGGCCAATGTTAGCGCATAAGGCAGAAGAGGAAGGTGTTGCTGTCGCAGAAATTTTGGCTGGTCAAAAAGGCCATGTTAATTTTAATGTCATCCCTAGTGTTGTTTACACACAGCCGGAAATTGCTAGTGTCGGAAAAACAGAAGAAGAACTCAAAGCTGCCGGTGTTGATTATACTGTTGGAAAGTTTCCTTTTATGGCGAATGGTCGTGCACGGGCAATGCAAAAAAGTGATGGATTTGTTAAAATTCTTGCTGATAAAAAGACAGATCGAGTTTTAGGAGGGCATATCCTGGGATTTGGTGCTGGTGAAATGATCCATGAAATTGCGGTTTTAATGGAATTTGGTGGTTCATCAGAAGATTTGGGGCGTTGTTGCCATGCGCATCCTACTTTATCAGAAGCAGTGCGAGAAGCAGCTTTAGCAACCTTTGCAAAGCCACTTCATATCTAAAGTTTTTATGTATATTAAATATCTCAAAGTGCCGGTTTTGCACCTTTTGAAAAAGCACAAGATATTTTTTGCTGTTTTATTTTGGTCTCTAAATAAGGTGTTTTTACGTTTTTAAATTTAAAGTTGTTCTTTTATCTTTGTGTCTTAAAAAACCACCCTTAGAAGGGTGGCTTTTCTTTCTTTATTGCTGGTATGTAAGAATATTTTTAGCCCATGAAGAATGGGTTAAAACTGTAGTTTTTTCTCTTCTTGTTGTTCTCTTATATAAGTAGGAAGTCCCATATTATCGAGAGATTTCAAGAAAGGATGCGGTGGTAATTCTTCAACATTGACCATCGTTTTAACATCCCATTCACCGGTGGCAATAAGAAGGGCGGTGGCGGCGGCTGGGACACCCGCAGTATAGGAAATTCCTTGTGCGCCGGTTTCATTAAAAGCTTGTTTGTGATCGGTTATATTATAGATAAAGACTTCTCTTGGTTTTCCATCTTTTTCGCCTTTGATAAGGTTTCCAATACATGTTTTTCCTGTGTATTCGGGTGCTAAAGAAGATGGGTCAGGTAAGACAGCTTTGACAACTTTTAAAGGAACAACCTCTTGTCCTTCCGCTGTTTTAATGGGTTGTTCTGATAAGAGACCAAGATTTTTTAAAACAGTGAAAACAGTGATATAACGTTCACTAAATCCCATCCAGAAACGGATATTTTTTACATCAAGATTTTTGGATAATGAATGAATTTCATCATGTCCTGTCATGTAGGCTTTTTGTTTTCCCACAACGGGGAGGTCCCATTCATGACTCACTTCAAACATTTTATTGGAAACCCATTGCTTATTTTGCCAAGACCATACCTGCCCTGTAAATTCGCGAAAGTTAATTTCTGGATCAAAATTGGTGGCAAACCAACGTCCATGGCTTCCGGCATTAATGTCAATAATATCAATATCGGTAATCGTATCAAAATAGTGTTTATGGGCTAATGCTGCATAAGCATTGACAACACCTGGATCAAAGCCAGCACCCAAAATAGCGGTTATACTAGCTTTTTCACATTCTTGACGGCGGGGCCATTCATAATTGCCATACCAGGGAGGTGTTTCACAAATTTTCAAAGGGTCTTCATGAATTGCAGTATCGATATAAGCGCATTTTGTTTCGATACAAGCTGAAAGAACAGACATATTAAGAAAAGCCGACCCAACATTGATGACGATTTCACATTTTGTTTTTTTTATGAGTTTCACAGTTTCTTCGACATTCATTGCATCAAGTGTATGTCCGATAAAAACACCTTGTTCTTTCATTGTGTTTTTTTCTTTAATGGAAGCAATGATGGCTTCACATTTTTTGAGCGTTCGTGAAGCAATATGGATTTCACCGAGAATATCATTGTTTTGAGCACATTTATGCGCAACAACTTGTGCAACACCTCCAGCACCAATAATGAGGATGTTTTTCTTCATTGTGTGTTGATCTCCTTCTTTAAGACTGTTCCAGATGATTTTTAAAACGGCTTTTTTATGAAAGACTACTTTTGTAGTCATGATAGCTAAATTGTCGTTGAATTTTTAGGGTACCATCAAGTTCTTTAATAACAATAGCAGGCATTGCAACGCCATTAAACCAATTCTTTTTCACCATTGTATAGCCGGCAGCATCTTGAAAAGATAGTCTGTCACCTATTTGGAGGGGCTTGGGAAATTGAAATGTGCCAAAAACATCGCCAGCAAGGCACGATTTTCCACAGACCATAATTTCATGACGTCCTTGTTTTGTTTCTAATTTTGCATTTTCGCGATAAATAAGAAGATCAAGCATATGTGCTTCAATGGAACTGTCAACGATAGCAAGGTTTTTTTCATTATACAATGTATCAAGAACACTTACCTCCAGCGTGGTGCTTTTTGTAATGGCAGCCTCTCCTGGTTCCAGAAAAACGGTGACTCTATGGGTTTTTGAAAAATCTTTTAAGCGTTTGGCAAAAGCTTCTAGAGGATAATTTTCAGCTGTGAAATGAATTCCGCCACCAAGACTTACCCAGTCAATTGCAGAAAAAAGTTCTGAAAATTTTTCTTCTATATTTTTGAGCATTTGATTGAAGAGATCAAAATCAGCATTTTCGCAATTGTTATGAATCATCAAACCATTTATAAGGGGCAAAACTTCTTTTATGGCACTTGGATTGATTTCACCCAAACGGCTAAAGGGGCGAGAAGGGTTTGCAAGGTCAAAATGGGAAGCACTGATTCCTGGATTTAATCTTAAACCTCGTTTAATGTTTTTTGTTGCATCAGCAAAACGCTGAAGTTGTTGAATGGAATTAAAAATTATTTTATCGGCATAACCACAGGCTTCATCAATTTCATGATCTGCCCAAGCGACCGAATAGGCATGGGTTTCTTTACCAAATTTTTCTCTTCCCAATCGCAGTTCATAGAGAGAGGATGATGTGGTGCCATCCATAAACTCAGACATAAAGTCAAAAACGCTCCATGTGGCAAAACATTTCAAAGCAAGCAAAATTTTTGCACCAGATATTTCGCGTAAGCGAGCAACCATTTCCATATTTTTTATGAGCTTAGATTTATCTATAAGATAATAGGGAGTTTTTATCATTATTTACCCATTCTCTTTTGAAGGATCTTATTCTTAAGATTTACGTTTAATGCAAAGAGTAACAGAATGTCTCAAAAAAAAGAATTTGTTTCTGTTTTATGGTGGATAAGGCTTTCTGTAACTGCGTTTTGTTTTGATATTTTGAGTTTGCGTTATGTGTATGAAAAAAAATTTATATTATGTTTTGCTTCTTATATGTGTTGGCAGTTTCTTTATTATAACAACCAATATTGTTGATTTTTCGCAAAATAGAAGTGACGCTAAAGCGAAAGCGGTTCCTCAAGCTTCTGTTCAGGAGAATGCGGTCCCTTTGATTGTGACGGGACGTAGAGAACTGAATGGTTTTAAGGGTTATCATAATTATCGACCTGGTTATCGTAAATATGGAGATAATTGGTGGTATCCTGAAGCAGCTTTCGTTACAGCCTCGCATTTAAACACGAAGCATACGCCATTGAGAGTTGTATCCAGTGAGAAAGGGGTGCTTTCAACCTCTTCTTTAGAAGGAAAGAAGCCATGGATGATCAAACAACATATTGAATCTTGTCGCAGGCGTTATCGTTCTTACAATCAAAATGATAATAGTTATCAGCCTTTTCATGGACCGCGTAAGCAGTGTCTTTCACGCTTTTTTTAAGGGTAGACATTTTTAAATGTAAAAAAAATTCTTTCAAACCTTGTCGTGGGCATTATTGTTTTTAAAATAAAAAGGAAACTTCAATGCTGTATCATTTGGGGTGCAGCAATTGTTTTTTGAAAAATTTAAATGCTTTTAAGTTTTATTAAATTTTATTATCGTTAAGTACAAGATAGGGGGGCAATATCAATTTGATTTTGTCGATGACAAAATATTGAAGGGCAGTATGGAGTTTGAAGAATGACAACACGGGAAGCAATGTTGATGTTGCTCGTTTTGCTTCCCTTTTGTGGAAGTGCTGTTATTGGTTTTTTTCGTTCGACAGCAAAAAATAATGAAGCGTGGCTTGCTGGAGCTCTTGCACTTTTCGCTCTTCTTTTTACAATAACGCTTTATCCAGCAGTTCGCGAAAACCACATCGTGCGTTTAGATATACCATGGCTTTCAGAGTGGGGCGTTGATTTGGTCTTGCGTATGGATGGTCTTGCATGGCTTTTTTGTTTACTCATTACAGGAATTGGGCTGCTTGTTGTTGTCTATGCACGTTATTATATGGACCCATCGGATTCTGTGCCGCGGTTTTTTTCTTTTTTTCTCGCCTTTATGGGTTCAATGACAGGGATTGTTTTATCTGGAAATCTCATCTTTTTGGTTGTTTTTTGGGAACTCACTAGCATTTTTTCTTTTTTGTTGATTGGCTATTGGTACCGTAATGCAGGTGCGCGTGATGGTGCACGAATGGCTTTAACAATCACAGGTTTTGGTGGTTTTGTTCTTTTTATCGGGATTTTATTGATTGGATACACTGTTGGCAGTTTTGATTTGGATAAGGTATTGCAGTCAGGGAATATCATTCGGTCAAGTCCTCTTTATAGTCCTATCCTTATTTGTATTTTATTGGGAGGATTGACAAAAAGTGCGCAGTTTCCTTTTCATTTTTGGTTGCCTGGTGCAATGGCTGCACCAACACCTGTATCGTCTTATTTGCATTCAGCAACAATGGTAAAAACAGGGCTATTTTTGCTTGTTCGTTTATGGCCCGTTCTCTCTGGAACAGAATCTTGGTTTTGGTTGGTTGGCTTTTCAGGACTCTCAACCCTGTTACTTGGTGCTTATTTTTCTATGTTTCAGCAAGATTTGAAAGGACTTCTTGCTTATTCAACGATTAGTCATCTTGGGTTGATTACCACGCTTTTAAGTCTTGGGAGTTCCCTTGCTTGTGTGGCAGCGATCTTTCATATGGCTAATCATGCTACTTTTAAAGCCTCTTTATTTATGGCTGCGGGCATTATTGATCATGAGACAGGAACGCGTGATATGCGTAAGCTAACAGGTCTTTATCGTTCTATGCCTATTACGGCAACGCTTGCTTTAGTAGCGAGTGCAGCGATGGCTGGTGTTCCTTTGTTGAATGGTTTTTTATCGAAAGAGATGTTTTTTGCTGAAGCGGTTGAAACGCATATGGAGTCATGGCTTGATTGGATTGCACCTTATGTGGCAACGCTGGCAAGTCTCTTTAGTGTGATTTATTCTATACGTTTTATTCATGGTGTTTTTTTAGGACAAAAACCTGTTAACTTACCTAAAACTCCGCATGAACCACCGCATTTTATGCGTTTACCAATGGAATTTTTGGTGTTTATTTGCTTAGCAGTTGGTATTTTTCCTAATTTAACAATAGGACCTATTTTAGATAATGCCGTTGTCTCTGTTTTAGGGCCGATGACAATTTCCTATAGCTTGGTTGTTTGGCATGGCTTTACAACCCCATTAATGATGAGTTTGGCGGCTTTATTGGGGGGTGGTTTTCTTTATGCTGTCGGACATCGTTATTTTTTATCTTGTGATGATGGTCCTCCTTTTTTTCGTCATTTGAAAGGAGCACGTATTTTTGAACGTATTCTCGTGATTATTTCTTGGAAATGGGCACGTGCTTTGGAGTCTTTTTTGTCAACACGCCGTTTGCAAATACAATTGCGTTGGATTTTTGTCTTGTGTTTTGCCTTTGTTGGTCTTTTGCTTTGGTATGATGGTTTTATTTCGGTGGGCCCATTACCGCTTTTTCCACTTGATATTCCTTTTCTTGCTCTTTGGTTGGTGGGTGGAGTGTGTGCGCTTCTTGTTGCTTGGCAAGCAAAGTTTCATCGTCTTGCATCACTTATGCTTTTAGGAGGCGCTGGTTTGATGACTTGTGCAACCTTTTTATGGCTTTCTGCACCCGATTTGGCAATAACACAGTTGGTTGTTGAAGTGGTGACAATCGTCTTATTATTACTTGGTTTACGGTGGTTGCCCAAGCGTTTGTATAGTCCTGCTTCAATGTCTGTGTGTTTTTCTGTACGTTTGCGTCGCATTCGTGATTTCTTTATCGCTTTTGTGGGTGGTGTTGGTGTTGCGTGGCTTTCTTTTGCGATGATGACACGCCCTCAAGGGACAACAGTTTCCGATTTTTTTCTAAAAAATTCTTACAGCGATGCTGGTGGTCGCAATGTTGTGAATGTTTTGTTGGTTGATTTCCGTGGTTTTGATACTATGGGAGAAATTGTTGTTTTGGTGGTTGTTTCTCTCACTGTTTTTGCTCTTTTGCGACGGTTTCGTCCTGCGCCTGAAAGTATTGAGGCGCCTTTTCAACAACGTGTTCAGAAAGCTTTTGATATGGCACAACCTGATAGGGATGTGGGGGATACAGTCTTAAATTATCTTACTGTTCCTTCTGTCATTATGGGGTGGCTTTTTTCAGTGATTATTGCTTTTTCGATTTATCTTTTTATACGCGGGCATGATCTTCCAGGAGGCGGGTTTGTCGGTGGTGTAACTTTAGCAATAGGCTTTATTTTGCAATATCTTGCACGTGATATTCGTTGGGTGGAAAGCCATTTGAGGGTTTTACCTTTACGTTGGATGGGGTTTGGATTATTGTTATCGGTTACAACGGGAGCAGGGGCTTGGTTTTTTGGCGCTCCTTTTTTAACATCCTTTTTTCAATATATTCATCTTCCGTTGATTGGAAAGGTTCCTATAGCCTCCGCCTTTTTATTTGATTTTGGCGTATTTTCTCTTGTATTAGGAGCGACTGTTCTCATTTTAATTGCCCTTGCACACCAGTCAATTCGTAGTTACCGAATTGGTAAGAAACCTCTTTTGGAAGAGAAGGAAAATTAATGGAAATTATTCTTTCTTTAGGGATTGGTATTTTGGTTGGATCGGGCATTTGGCTCATTTTACGTCCACGAACTTTTCAAATCATTCTTGGTTTGTCTTTGATTTCCTATGGTGTCAATCTTTTTATATTTTCAATGAGTAGACCGCGTAGTAATGCTGCACCGATTGTTGATCCCTCCACGGTTATCAATCCTGAGAATTACGTCGATCCTCTTCCACAGGCTTTGGTTTTGACAGCAATTGTGATTGGTTTTGCAACGACAGCTCTCTTTTTGGTTATCCTTTTGGCTTCACGCGGATTAACAGGTTCAGATCATGTTGATGGACGTGAGGTACAATGATGGAAACTTGTTTGCACCATCTTCTTATTTTGCCGATTCTTTTACCGTTAAGTACTGGGGCACTCCTTCTTTTTTATGATGAACGTCGTGCAAAACTGAAATCCTCCATAAGCTTTGCTTCTGCGGGCTTGTTGGTTTTGATTGCTGTTTTATTGATTATGCGTGCTCTTGAAGTTGCTCCGGTTTCGGATGTTTATCAGCTTGGCAATTGGCCTTCTCCCTTCGCAATCGTTTTGGTCCTTGATCGTCTCAGCGCTATGATGCTTTTGCTTTCCAGTTTGTTGATCATTGCTGCGTTGGTGTTTGCACGCGCGCATTGGGATAAAGCGGGGCCCCATTTTCAATCACTGATGCAATTTTTTATGGTTGGAGTAAATGGTGCTTTTTTAACGGGTGATTTATTCAATTTATTTGTATTTTTTGAAGTGATGTTAACAGCTTCTTACGGGCTTGCATTGCATGGTTCTGGGCAGCTACGTGTGCGTGCAGGGTTGCATTATGTTGTGGTGAACCTTGTTGCTTCATTGTTTTTCTTAGTCGGTGCTGCACTCATTTATGGGGTTGTTGGTACTCTTAATATGGCTGATTTAGCTGTAAAAATAAGACATATAGCGGCTGAGGATATTGTTTTATTCGAAATAGGTGCTGGGCTTTTGGGGATTACTTTTTTACTCAAAGCGGGTATGTGGCCTCTGAATTTTTGGCTGATACCAACTTATAGTGTAGCTGCAGCGCCCGTTGGGGCTGCTTTTGCAATTTTGAGCAAGGTTGGTATTTATGTTATTTTACGTTTGACATTGTTATGGTTTGGTCCTGAAAGTGGACATTTTAGCCATTTTGGTCATACAGTTTTGTTTTATGGTGGGCTTATCACCATGGCTTTTGGTTTTATTGGGATTTTGGCGAGCCAAGTTTTGGTACGTTTGGCAGTTTATAGCGTTCTTGTTTCTTCTGGTACATTGCTAGCAGCAATTGGGATTGGTCATACAGAATTGATATCAGGTGCACTTTTTTATATTGTTTCTTCAACCTTGGCACTTGGCGCTTTTTTTCTTTTGGTGGAGCTGGTGGAACGCTGTCAAGATGTGGCTGCGAATGTTTTGTCTGTCACAATGGAAGTGTATGGTGATGATGAAGAGGAAGAAGATGATGAAGCTGCCATTTATTTACCAGTAACTTTGGCAATTCTTGGGACTTGTTTTGCTATCTGTGCTCTTTTGATTATTGGTCTTCCACCCTTTTCGGGCTTTGTTGCCAAATTTATAATGTTTATGGCAATCTTAAACCACTCTCATGAGGAGGGGACTGCTTTTCTACCGGTTTACCAAGATTGGCTTTTTCTCATTTTTGTTACCCTATCCGGTTTTTCCGCTTTAATCGCTTTGATGCGAACAGGAATTCGGACGTTTTGGGTTTCTCTTGAAGGAAGGATTCCGCGTGTGCGGGTAATTGAATTTGCACCTATTGCTGTGCTTCTTGCTTTGTGCTTCCTTATAACAATTGTAGCGGGTCCTGTTAGCCACTATATGTCTGAAACCGCTAAGATTTTGTATAATCCTCAAAACTATATTGGGAGTGTTTTAGGTGACTTTTCTCTTAAAAAAAGGGGAATTCATCAATGAATTATTTTTGTCCTTTTCCTTTTTTTAGTGGGCTCATTGTTTTAATGTGGTTAACCTTAAACGGTTTGAGTTTAGGTCAATTGCTTTTAGGAATTATAATCGCTCTTTTGAGTGGTTGGATCATGCGGCTTCTTGAACCAGAAAAGGTCACAATTAAGAACTGGCGTGCAGTTTTTCGTCTGATTTTTCGTGTGTTTATTGATTCTATCGTTTCAAATTCTTCAGTGGCTTGCTTTGTTTTAACAAAAAGATCTCGAAAACAGCAGTCTGGTTTTGTTGTTATTCCTCTTTTACTTGAAAATCGTACTGCTTTGGCTGTTTTAGCATGCATTCTTGCGGTAACTCCGGAAACTGTTTGGATTGCTTATAATAGAAAAAATAATGAGCTCTTGCTTCATGTTTTAAACTTTAAAAATGGATATAATTACCAACAGATGATTAGAAAACGTTATGAGCAATTGCTTTTGGAGATCTTTTCATGAGTATGATGATTCTTTATTGGGGGATTTTTATTGCACAGCTTTTTTTAAGTCTAGCAATGATTCTTGCACTCTTTCGGTTGATTCGGGGTCCACGAGCGCAAGATCGGATTGTGGGCTTAGATGCTCTTTATATAACAACTGTTCTTTTGTTTCTTACATTCGATATTCGTTCAGGAACAACTATTTATTTTGTTGCAGCTCTTATTATTGGGCTGTTAGGTCCTCTATCAAGTATTGCCTTGGCAAAGTTTTTAATGCGGGGAGAAATTATTGAATGAAAGATGATGTGTCGCTTATCATTGCTATTGCTGTCACAATTTTTTTAATATTGGGATCTGGTCTCACATTGATTGGAACAATAGGGTTGGTTCGTCTTTCCAGTTTTTATAAGCGCTTGCATATGCTGTCACTGAGTACAAGTTGGGGGGCAGGAAGTATTCTCATCGCTTCATTTCTTTATTCCATATTTGTAGATCATCATTTTGTCTTTCATGAAATTTTATTGATGATTTTTTTATTCATAACAATACCCGTGGCTTCTATGCTGGTTTCACAGGCAGCCGCTTATCGACATCATTCAGAAAATATATTAGAAAAACCGCTGACTCTTTTATCGCATAAGGGGGAGGAAAAACCATCCTTATCGGAACAAATATCACGCGATGAGAGTCAGCATGGTTTTTGATATAAAACATTTTTTATTGTGGATTTTTTTCTGCTACACAGAAAATAGGCTTTTTTTCTTCTGGGTCACTTAGAAGATCATAAAATGTGGCTTCATCTCCTTTTGTCCACCAAATATATGGGCCTCCTACATATTTTGCGCCAGAAGCAGCAATGACATTGGACGCAATAACACGCTTTCCTTTCCATTTGAAATCAACGAGTGAAATTCCTTCAGCATTGTGATAAGTTGCTTCAACACGTTCCTTATTTTTTTCCATATCACATTGATAGGTGATGGTTTCTGCTGTTGCCTCTGGGGTATCTGGCACTTCAATGATTAAAGAGCCTGCGAAGGTTTTGGCTGAGCCGAAAAATAAGAAACTTAAAGTCGTAAAAAGTCCTAGGGTAAAAAATTTTTTTTTCATCATATTTCCTCCGTTATTTAGAATAATAAGGTTGTTTCATCTTTACAGAGTATGGGATTTTGTTTTTCTGGATCATAGATAAGATCATAAAGTATGATCTCTTTGTTATTTTCCCACCAGATGTATTGAGCACCCGCATATTTTTTCCCCGTGGTAGCGATGACATTGGCAGCAATAACACGATCGCCTTGCCATCTGAAATCAACCAACGAAATATTGCCAGTGTTAAGGTAAGTTGCTTGAACGCGTTCTTTGCCTGTTTTTGTTTCGCACTGATAAGTAATTGTTTCTGTTATTGGTTCTGGATTGTCTGGTACTTCAAAGGTTAAAGCACCAGCAAGAACGTTGGTTAAATTGAAGAGTGATAGATTCAAAGCGGTGAAAAATCCTAAAATATGTAGAGTTTTTTTCATAAATGCTTCCCTAATAATTACGCATTTGACTGATGCGATGGTGTCTACGGCAGGATTCGAACCTGCGACCCCAGGATTCATACCACTTCGGTTTTCACCGCCAGCTTTACTGTTTGTGGTCTGGACTGTCTCTTCACCCTGAAGCTTACGCTTTTTAGGTGCTGCCCGTTCAGTCTCTACACCTTCCTTCCATTTGAGGAGAGGCTTGGCTCGGGGTTGGCATATGGTTACCCATAAAGCTTTCCCCGAATTTGAGCAGATCCACTTTGAGGATTTCTCCTTAAAGCGCCCAATTTCTTTAGGAATCCTGTGCTCTATCCTACTGAGCTACGCAGACATCATCATTCTATCACTTTAATAGAAGTATAAAAACGAATCAATTATATTCAATATGAATTAACGGATTTCTGCTAATTTTTGTTCCAAAAAGATAAAAACTTTATCTGGTGAGACATTTTTTGCAATAAATGATTGCCCAAGTCCACGTGTTAATATGAACGTTAAGTCGTTTTGAGAAACTTTCTTATCTTGGGCAATAAAAGTCATCAGTGTTTCGGCATTGGGTAAATGGCCTGGAACATCTCCTATACGTGTTGGCAATCCCACGGCTTTAAAGTGCGTTTCAATACGCTGTGTAATTGTAGGATCTATTAAATTCAGTTGAGTGGAAAATTGGTGCGCTAAAATAGTTCCGATTGCGACAGCTTCACCGTGAATTAAACGGTTTGAGTCATAAGCGGTTGCCGTTTCAAGCATGTGCCCGAATGTATGGCCAAGGTTTAATAATGCGCGTTCCCCTTTTTCATATTCATCGCGCGCTACAATTTCAGCTTTGAATTGGCATGAACGGACAATAGCTTCTGTTCGTATTGAGCCATTAGAAAAGACTTTTTTCCCGTTTTTTTCAAGCCATTCAAAAAAATCAGGCTGGTTAATGAGACCATATTTGACCATTTCTGCATAGCCAGCGCGAAATTCGCGTAGGGGTAGTGTATCAAGAAGAGAAGTGTCAGCAATAACGCACCATGGTTGATAAAAAGTACCGATAAGATTCTTACCAAACTGGCTATTGATTCCCGTTTTTCCGCCAACAGAAGAATCAATTTGTGCCAGTAATGTTGTGGGCATTTGAATGAAGTTCATACCACGACGTATGATGCTTGCAGCAAATCCTCCCAGGTCACCAATAACACCGCCACCAAACGCAACAACGCAATCACCTCTTTCTAAACGTGCAGAAAGAATTTTATTGATGACCGTTTGCAGCGTTGAAAATGACTTTGATTGTTCCCCTGCTTCGACAATGATTGGAACAGTATGAATTTTATTTTTTGTTAGTTCTGTTTGGAATCTCTCTAAATGCAGAGAGGCAACATTTTTATCTGTAACAAGTGCTAAACGTGTTTGATGAAGATCTTTTTGCTGAAGAGCGCGCTTAATCTGTGAAGCCGCCTGTGTGATAAGATCTGGACCAATGATGATGTTATAAGAATGCTTATCCAGTTCAACAGTGACTGTTTTTGCTTGCATGCTTGTTGTTCCTATCATTATTTTCTGTATACAGATAGTGTTCTATAGACCATATGACATTTCGTGCTACGGTTTGGCGGCTTTCTTTATGGCTGTTAATTGTTAAGTTTGCTTTTTCATAGATAGGATAACGCTGTTCCATGAGTTTTTGCATGGTTTCTTTCGGATTTGGTGTTTGAAGAAGTGGTCGTGTCGGGCGCAATAAAACACGTTCCATGAGAATATCAAGATCGGCTTTGAGCCAGATGGATATTCCATTTTGATGAATGGTTTTTCGAATATCTTCATTTATATAAGCACCGCCACCTGTGGCTAAAACAAGAGGTTTTTTTTTCATGAGGTTTAGAATAATACGTTGTTCAAGAGAACGAAATTTTGGTTCTCCATAAACTTTAAAGAGTTCAGTAATGGTCATTTGTGAAGCTTTTTCAATTTCATCATCAGAATCATAAAAGGGTAAATGGAGCATGTTAGCGACACGTTTTCCAATCACTGATTTACCTGCACCCATAAGACCGACAAAGACAAGTGCTCGTTTATCAAGAAATGATAAGAGCTGATTTTTTAGCTGTGTTATCGGAATATGTTTGGGGCGATCATTTTTCATATCTTATTTCGGCATTTATCTGTTTTAAAGTCAACTCCTGTTAATCTTTGTCAGGCATAATCTTAAGAGGTGAAGTATTTTTAGACAGTTTATTATTTTATGCCAACATTAACCAGATTTTTCATAATTCTTTTTATTCTGTTTGTTGTTCTTTTCAGTATAATGGTTACTCTTGTGGTCTTTGTTGAACCAACAACTGTGGATATGTCAGTTGATGTTCCTTTGGATTCATTCAATCTTTTTTCGAAAAGCGAATCAATGAGATGAACAGTGGTGCTGTGATAGAACGTTTTCTTGAAATGATGAGTGCAGAACGGGGTGCTGCCGACCATACGCTTGCAGCGTATCAACATGATTTGCAGTGGGCACAAGATAAACTGCTTTCGCATTCTGTTTCCATTTTTTCAGCGCAAAAAGAAGATTTAATTGGTCTTTTGTCTCTTATGCACACTCTTGGTTTTGCGGCATCTTCGCAAGCGCGTCGTTTATCAACTTTGCGTCAGTTTTATCAGTTTCTTTATGCAGAGGGTTTAAGAACAGATGATCCTTCTGATGATATTGAGGCACCCCGCTCGGGGCGTCCTTTGCCTAAAATTGTCAATGAGGATGTGGTGACAAAATTACTCGATTTGGCGCAATTAGAAGTGGATGAAGCAGATTATGGGTCAAAGGGCTATTTGCATGCACTGCGTCTTCAGCTGTTGATTGAAATGCTTTATGCAACAGGGCTGCGTATTAGTGAATTGGTAAGCCTTCCGGTGCAGGCTGTTCGGGGGAAGGAAGACAGTCTTTTGGTTCGTGGTAAGGGCAAAAAAGAGCGCGTGGTGCTCTTATCAAAAAAAGCATACCAAGTTCTTTTACAGTGGCTCAACTTACGCGATCAAGGAAAGGATGCGGCAAGTTCTTACCTTTTTCCTGCTCGTTCAAAGACAGGGTATATTGCTCGACAAGTTGTTGCACGAGAGTTGAAAAGTCTTGCTGGAAGAGCGGGAATAAAAAGTAATAATTTTTCTCCGCATGTGTTGCGTCATGCTTTTGCTAGTCATCTTTTGCAAAATGGTGCCGATTTGCGTGCCGTTCAACATTTGTTAGGTCATTCTGATATTTCTACTACGCAGATTTATACACATGTGTTGGAAGCAGGACTGTACCGTTTAGTGAATGAGCATCATCCACTTGCCGATGAGCAGGAGACTGGATAAGAATAATGTGATGTTTTTGAAAAATACTTTATAAAGCACATTATAAGTGTATAAGTGATACCAAATAAGTTGGATACAATGTATAATTATCTTGATTTTGAAAAACCAGTTGCTGATCTCGATGGAAAAATTCTTGAGTTAAAACAGATTTCTCAAGAAGAGGGCAGTCTTGATATGAGTGACGAGATTGTGCGTCTTGAAACGCGTTCTCAAACGGCATTGCGTGATATTTATAAGAAATTATCGCCATGGCAAAAAGCACAAGTTGCTCGTCATCCTGATCGTCCCCATTTTATGGACTATTCTGCACGTTTGCTGACCGACGTTACGCCTTTAGCAGGAGACAGAAAATTTGCTGAAGATGAGGCTATTCAAGCAGGATTTGCACGCTTTAAAGGTGCAGCAATTGCCTACATAGGTCAAGAGAAAGGTCATGATACGCAAACGCGTTTGCGCTATAATTTTGGTTCTGCACGCCCAGAAGGGTATCGCAAAGCCGTACGTATTATGGAAATGGCTGATCGTTTTGGTTTACCATTGCTGACTTTTGTTGACACAGCTGGTGCTTATCCTGGTGTGAGTGCTGAAGAACGTGGTCAAGCCGAAGCAATTGCTCAATCAACCGCCGCGACTTTGCGTTTAAAAGTTCCTGTTGTTTCAGTGGTTATCGGAGAGGGTGGTTCAGGCGGCGCCATAGCGATTGCTGCGGCTAACAAAGTTTATATGTTGGAACATGCAATTTACTCTGTTATTTCTCCAGAAGGTGCAGCTTCTATTTTATGGCGTGATTCAGCACGTGCGAAAGACGCTGCAATGAATATGCGTATTACTGCTCAAGATTTGCACCGGTTGAAGATTATTGATGGCATTATTCCCGAGCCATTAGGAGGCGCTCATCGTAACAAGCAGAGTGCTGTTGATGAAACGGGTGCAGTGATTTTTACTGCTTTAGAAGCTATGGCCGGTAAAGATGGTGAAGTTCTTAAACAAGAACGTTGGGAAAAATATCTTCAAATTGGTAGGTCTTTAGCATAAGTCATGTTTTGTAAGGGAATGATTCGGAGGTTTATTCAATGATAGTCAAGAGGTTCCTCACAATATGTGTTTTGTTTGCTGTGGGAGTTTTAACGGCATGTGAGGGAAGGTTGCCAGCCTCTATCCGTGCTAAAGTTGAGCAGCCACTTCCGCAAGAGATCCAAAATAGAATGGCTCTCTATGATATTGATCCCTATGCACCGATTATGATGCGTTTTTTTAAACAAGAGAATCTTGCTGAAATTTGGAAACAATCCCGCTCAGGGCGTTTTATGTTGGTGGCTCGCTATGGTATTTGTAAATGGTCGGGGCAGCTTGGACCCAAATATAAGGAAGGGGATCTTCAGACACCGGAGGGTTTTTATACTGTTAGCGCAAAGCAAATGAATCCTTATTCGAAATATTATCTTTCTTTTAATATAGGATTTCCTAACCTTTATGATCAGGAAAATGGTCGTACGGGAAGCAATCTTATGGTGCACGGTTCTTGCTTTTCTGCAGGGTGTTATTCTATGAGCGATAAAAATATGGCACAAATTTATGCTTTTGCACGTGATGCCTTTAGAGGGGGACAGAGAGAATTTCAGTTACAAGCTTTTCCTTTCCGCATGACTGAAGAGAATATGGCGCGTTATAAAAATGATCCTCATTATAAATTCTGGGTTATGCTTAAAGAAGGTTATGATCTCTTTGAGGAAAATCGTAAACCTCCAATGGTTGAAGTTTATGGAAGACGTTACGTTTTCAATCGTAATAATGGTGAAGTTTCAGCTTCTTTAAAACCATGAATATCATTTTATTGTGACAATGAAGATCAATTTATTTAAAATGCTGTATGAATGCTTGGAGAGCTTTTGTGATACAGTAAATGGGGTGCTTCTGGATATCACAGCTCTCTTCTGTTTTAAACAGTATAGGTTCATTTGCAACACTCTCTGTTCCTCTCAGAGCACAGGGTATCCTTGTTTTCTTAGTTTTTGTTTGAACAGATTAACGGCTTTTCTGTGATAATATCTATTTTCATTGCACAATTCTGGATTTTTGGTTCGAAAGCGTAGATAACTGGTGCTTGTCTTTATTAGGTGCCAAGAACTCTGCTACTCTATCAAGAAAAGCATAATTGAGATATTTTTCCTTTGCGACTTCTTTTGCTAGTACTATAGCACGTTCAAGATAGGTTTTTCTAATGCTTGTATCGAAGCCAAGGCGATAGCCTTGTGAAAAGCTTTTGTGATAAGTTTGCAAGGTCTCGACGTCGTCCAGCAATGCAAGAGCCCTAAGATGAAGTAGAGAATAAGAAAGAAAGTTTTGAACATCTCTGGGATGTTCAAAAAAGACTTCTTCCATTTTTAAATCAAAGTTCGAGCTCTCATTCTCTTGCAAGTTTTCGTTATTAGGTTGTAAGGTTTCGTCATCATCCGACAATTTAAACATCCCCAAATTACCCTGATAATAACGCGTTTTCTTAACGGCCTTCATTTTACAAGGTGGTGTGCTATAATAGAAGAGAAGCATTTCCTTCAGGTCAACAACTTCTGCTGCCCTTATTAAAGATCTACAAAGCTCTTTCTTTAAGCGCTTTTTAGTGACCTTGTCTTCGCAAATTCTCAATCCCTTTGCGTCAAAATCCAGTTCGAGATCTGGTAATGTTTGAGAATTGACAGGATTAATCAGGTGACAAGCAGCAGTAAGAATACCGTTGACAACCAAAAATCCACCATCAAATTGCGGAAAATCCTCATGAATTTCATCATTATAAAAGATCTGTATTTCGCGATCGGGTAAAAAGAGTGTCGCTACATGATTTCCCACACTGTCGATTTCGACCGACCATCCCAATTTTTTTAGAAGTGCTGTTGCATTCTCCATGGTTAAAATTTCATCATCATCGTCGTTATAATCATCTTCAACATTTTCTTCTGATCTTTTTTGCTCAGATGTTGAAACAATATTGCTCTTGTTTTCATTATGTAGTCTTTTCAGTGTTTTTTCACATTGCAATACATTCTGGCACGTTTGAAAATAAAGTAGCAGAGTGTGACAATAAACTTTAAAGCGAAAAATAAAAAAGCCACTGTAAGTCATACAGTTAAAAATGTTATAAAATGATTGTTCATTTTTCCCCCATCGCCCTTTAGGTGACTTGTTTTTAAGACAATTTATTTTGTGTTGTTTTATGTGCAGATTGCTTTCTTAATTTCTGGATCTTTTTCTTTAATTATGATCCAGAAAATCATATGAAACCCCAATATAACCACTACGAGAAACATAAAATACATTACAACAAACTCTTGCTATGCAAAAAAAAGAGCGACAATGGCAGCATCCTGTTATTTTCCACTCGTAAAGAGAGAAACATATAATTTCGTTGTAATAGATAAAAGATCACGAGGGTAAAAAAGATTCTTCTGCAATCTCTTTTTGATAAAGAATCTTCTTCAAACGAAAAGAATCTCAGCGTCTTATGCGGCTCTTGATAAAATTCCCAATTTTGCCCTCTGTATTTCCCCCTTTTTGTCTTTTATTTTTGCTAGATTTTTTTAATTTTGTACCAAAGAACGCAATCATTTTATCTAACAATGAATTTCTCTCAACCAGTTTTTATACCCACTCACATTCTTTAATATTTGCTTCCACAAAAACCAATGTTTCACCCTCTTCTATTAAAGACAATGCTCTTTCGCAGCTTCTTTTACCAAAGCTAGCGCTCTTCATCATTTTTTCACCACATAAACTGTTCTCCTATCTTAAACAATATATTGATTTATAATGACTATTTGTTGTTATTTCTCTTGGATCATAACCCTGAATATCCATAAGGTTCTCTCTTTTCAAATCTCTTTCTATTGAGTTAATTTTTTCACTTGGCTTTATACTATTAGCGGGGTTGGCATAAGGATCAAATTATAGAAGAAAGGAGGAAAATACCTCTCAGTAACAGCCTTCATGCAGTGGCTGTCGCAATCTCACAAGTTTGTCAATATACCATGAGTTGGTAAATAGAATGACGGTGCTGACTTTTCGCAACACCATGAGCTAGTAGAGATATGGTGCCGGCTTGTCTCTTTACTAGTGTGAAGATGGTGGTGCTCAATGGGTTTATTAGTATACAGGCTTTATCGTTATACAATTCACTAAAACAGCGCCGCGAAATGGGTTTAAGTGTTTCTCAGAGAAGTCTCTTTAAGACAAGCCTATGAACGTGCAACATGGGTGGCGTTCTGTTTTACATGAGGGTCGTGACCCCATTAAAGAGCGTGAGAAACAAAAGCGTGAAGCAATGCGATATCTTCATTCTCTCAAAGGCTGTGGGTATTTTTGAAAGCCGTAAAACTGAATTAAAGGATGATGATAAGTCTGGATATTGGTTTTCATCTTTACAATTTCATGTACTCCCCAAATGAAGCTGTCTACCCATTTCAGAAATTACACAAACAGAAATGCGCAACACATTTGCCCGCGTATGGCATACAAAAGCAGGAATAGCCTATGAACATGTAACGTGGGTGGCGTTCTGTTTTAAATGAGGGTCGTGATCCCATTAAAGAGCGTGAGAAACAAAAGCGTGAAGCAATGCGCACTCTTCATTCTCTCAAAGGCTGTGGGTATTTTTGAAAGCCGTAAAACTGAATTAAAGGATGATGATAAGTCTGGATATTGGTTTTCATCTTTACAATTTCATGTCTTCCCCAAATCATGCTGTCTATTCATTTCAGAAATTACACAAACAGAAATGCGCAACACGCTTGCCCCCGTATGGCATACAAAAGCAGGAACAGCCTAGGACGCGCTCATTCGTCTTAATCTTTGTTTCAAACATGCTGCTGCATTGGGATTGGATGTTGATTGACAAGTAACAGAGAAAGCACGCGCCCTCTTAGGAAAACAACGCCATAAAGTTATGAATATATCTGCAATGGATTGGAAAGATGTGCAGGCTTTTTATCAAATACTTTGCCAAACACCACCTCTCACACAATTAACTTTGCGTTTGCTTATTCTGACAGGTGTTTGTAGCGATCTTTTGTGTTATATTCGTGAAGATCAGATTGAAGGGAATATATGGACTATTCTTGGCTCGGAAATATGAAAGGAAGGTGTGATGTGATAACAGAATTTCGCATTCCTTTCCCAAATACAGTTCTGGATTTGTAGCGTACAGAAGCGCTTCTTAACATCCTCTTTCATTCCCAAAAATACCTTTTAGCATCCTTTCTGGAAGTCACAAGTTTGTATCATTATTCTCTTTATCGGTTCAATTCTCTTTACTTGCTTATGGTGTTGCGATGGTCTTAGCATGGGGACGATTCATAAAAGGCTTTTTCGTTTTTTAAATCGTTTTTCTCTACAATCCTTTTCATGATAGGCGAAAGAGTGGTTGTGTGGTTTCAAGATTAACTAGGTTTGAAATGAAAGAATTTTCAAGATTCAAAACTCTCACTCACGATGTAAAATGATGATTTATCATTATAAGTCAATGTGTTGTGCTATAGTATGGTCTGATTAAAGGTTGGCTCTCTTGTTTATTAAGGTTTTCTTACTGAAGATTTAAGTTTCTCACTAAAGATTTGAAAAAAATTAAAATTTTATTCCTGGAACAATCAGGGGATTGTCCAGTAGAGCGGTTTTGTCTGCAGTATCTATTGCTGGTTTGTTTAGAAAAGCATTGAAGAGTTTTTCTATTGCTTCTTTTTCAACACCATCGGCAATAATGACAAAATGCGTTTGTGTGGTCTCTTTTGGCCATGCTTCTAGTCTTACTGGAGGGTGGAAAAATGTTTGTACACCATGCAAGACAAGCGGACGATTTGGATCATCATGCAATGCGATGATTGCTTTAATACGTAATAATTGACGGCCATAAAGGTTTGTTAAGAGATCTAAAAAAGCTTCGATAGTGGCATAATCCATAGTCTCTTCACACTTTAGCGAAAAGGTGTGAAGTGTCTTGTGATGAGAATGGTTGTGAGGGAGGCATTGTTGAGATTGTGTATTTTCTTCTTTTTCATCCCATAGTGTTGTATTGATTAAGGAATTTAAACAGAAATGATCAGAATGGACATCAATTATTTGTGCCGTAGGATTTATTGTTTTGAGTGTACCAAGGAGTGTATTTGAAAGCGTTTTTGAAGTGATAAGATCTGTTTTTGTAAGGATAATTTTATCAGCAAGTACGAGTTGTTTATATATTTCAGGATAGCATTCGAGTATGGAAGGTGTGTTTAAGGTATCAAATGTTGCAAGAACAGCGTCGATTGATAATGTTTGCATAAAGAGTGGGTGGCTTAGAAGAGCTTGTAAAATAGGCGCTGGATCAGCCATTCCTGTTGTTTCAATAATAATGCGATTGAGTTGTTTGAGACTTCCTGTTTGAACGCGATTGATTAAATCAGCCAATGTATCGATAAGTTCACTGCGCAAATTGCAGCATAAACAGCCATTTGCAAGTTCGATAATTCCTTCCGTTGCTTTTTCAACTAGAAGGTGGTCAATGCTTATTTCACCAAATTCATTGATGATAACGGCACAATCAGTCAAAAGAGGATCGTGTAGAATGCGGTTGAGTAAAGTTGTTTTACCAGAGCCTAAAAAACCGGTAATAAGTGTGAGAGGAATGCGTTTTGTTTTCATATATCTTATCGATTGTGATTTATAGGTTTTGTCATAGAACGATTGGCTGGTTTTGGGTGCGGAATATGGAAATTTTTTATTGGCTTTCCTTTAACTTCACGTTTCTTTGGTGCACGAATGAGTCGTACTGATAAAGGCGGTGCAAAAGCAGGTGAATCATTGATTAAAGGTGAAGTAAAAACAATATTTCCTTGATCGTCATAAGAATTTTCATGCATTTGTATGTTTTCAGGAGTGCACACTTGTTTTCTCATATCCGTTGCTTGTGCTATTTTTATACCATAGGGTTCTAGTGTTGCCAATGTTAATTGGAGCGATCCGTTATGTAAAAATCCGGTTTCGAGCAATTGTGCGGCTTGTTCTTCTCTTTCATTTATATTGTGAGCCCCTAAGATAACAGCAATAATTGTGCGTTTATCGCGGGTTGCTGAGGCAACAAGATTGAAACCGGAGGCACAAATAAAACCTGTTTTCATGCCATCTATTCCATTAAAGCGACCAATGAGGTTGTTTGAATTGTGCTGGATTTTTCGTTTGTTCCCAAAATCAATGGCGGGAATAGAGAAATAATGGGCATATTGAGGAAATTCACGGCGAATTTGCACCGCTAAAAGAGCAATATCACGTGCTGTAGAGTAGTTTTGTGTGTTTGGTAAGCCGCTTGCGTTCGCAAAATGTGTTCCAAACATACCTAGGCGTTGAGCGTTTGCATTCATTCTTTGTACAAAAGCCTTTTGTGAACCAGCAACTGCCTCACTCATAGCAATAGCTAAGTCATTGGTGGATTTAACCATAGTAATACTTAAAGCCGTATCAAGTGTGAGAACGGAACCAGCTTTATAACCTGAATTGTAAGCAGGTGCTTTTGCTGCATATTCGCTGATGGTGATACGTTTGTTTGATGAAATTTCTCCTTGGCTCATGGCACGAAAAATGACATAAGCGGTCATTAATTTTGTTAAGGAGGCTGGGTACCAACGCTCAAAAGCTTGATTATGTTCTAGGATACGTCCTGTTTCAACATCAACAGATATAAAAGGATGCGCCAAAGCAAAAGTGCTTGTTAAAAGCAAAATAAAAGATAAAAATACATTATAAAAGAGTCGTTGCATTCAGTTAAAGTCCAATACTTTTTTATCAATTCTTTAGAATAATGTAATACACAGTGCTTTTTTATCCGTGATAGAGAAGGAAAATGGTTAATATTGTATCAGTTTTTCTTTAGAGGATAAAATCAATCTCTCTTTGATCATTTTCCCCCTTGAATCCAACTTTATAACTTATAAAAAGTCTTTCGAACACTCTCTTTCCAAGAATGGATATTATGCAACGTCTTATTTTGTTTGTCATGTTCTTTGATAGAATTACATTTTTCTTGAAGAAAGTTATAGCGTTGCTTTGCTTTTTCATATACTTATTTTGAAAAAAGAAAATTTATTTTGTCTTAATTTTATCTTGAGCGCAACCCGTGAATGATATTAATGATATTATAGTCTCAAGCACATTTTGCCCCCTTATTTTTATGCTTAGAAGGGGATGAGATTGGCATAACATCATATTGCTTTTTATCTTATGGACACCTAATTTTTGCATTGAAATGATTGATTAAGGGGTATCTTTACGTCTTTCCCAAAAGTTTTTACTTACACATTCTTTGCTCTTTGCAAGAAAGTTTGTTGATAATTCATTGATGAAGATAAAAATGAATTATCCTCTATTTCATATTTTCGACCTTATATACTTATATGAATGATAGTGAATTATCTTTATTAAATCAATCAATTAACTTGCTTTTATTGAGTTCCTTAAGCCTTTTAATAGCACAAGGCGGCATAGGTGGAGGGGTCGGGTCTTGGGCGGCTAATAAAAGCAGTTCATCACAGGCTTTTTCTGTTTTCTGTACAAGTTGATCTAGGAAATCACGTTTACTTAAACCGGCTTCTATGGGGGGAAGAATGCGAACGCGAATTGTTCCAGGATAACGGCGAAAATTATTGCGTGGCCAATATAAACCGGCATTGTGTGCGATAGGAACAACTTGAAGTTTTAATTCATTGTAGAGCGCAACGATTCCTGATTTATAATTTGGCTCTTGACCTGGTTGTTGGCGTGTTCCTTCGGGGAAAATCAGAATTTGGCGTTCCTGTTTTACTTTTACTTTTGCTTTTTGTATGATGGTTTTTAAGGCTTTAGTGGGTGTTGTTCGGTTGATGGGGATAATTTGCGTTTTTGCCATATACCAGCCAAAAAGTGGAATCCATGTAAGTTCACGCTTTAGGATGAGGGCTGGATCATCCAAATAGGGAACAAGGCCGAAGGTTTCCCATGCAGACTGATGTTTGGGAGCGATGATATAGGCTCCTTTGGGGAGATTTTCTAATCCTTCAATTTCATAACTTGTGCCCGCGATATATTTTTGTAAAAAGAGTGTGACGCGCGCCCATGTTTTAGGCACAATCCAGGCTTTTTTACGTGGCATGAAAAAATAGACAGGTGCATAAAGAATCATTTGTATGAGAGTCACTATATAAAAAGTTAATGTGAAAAGAAGAGATCGAAGAATAAGCACTGTATTTTCCATTTTATATCTGCAAAAATACCATGTATATAATGTAGTTTAACATGAGAAAACATCTCTCTTTACGTTTTTTCAGATGTCTTTTTTTTTAAGAACCTATTTTTTGATATTTTAAGACATAAGGAAAGAGGCTGATGAAATCACAGGTTGGCCAAGATAAAACTTTTATTCCACGTATTTTATCTATTGCTGGAACTGATCCTTCTGGTGGTGCAGGAATGCAGGCCGATTTGAAGGTCTTTTCAGTGATGAAAACCTATGGCATGAGTGTGATTACAGCTGTTGTTGCACAAAATACCCAAGGTGTACGTGCTTTTCAGGCATTGGAGGCGGCTTTTGTTGCGGATCAAATTGATTCCGTTTTTGAGGATGTTGATGTTGATGCCGTGAAAATTGGTATGGTTGCAAATGCTCAGATTGCACAGGTTATTGCAGAGCGTTTAGCTTATCATAAACCCCGTTTTATTGTCTTTGATCCGGTGATGGTAGCAAAAAGTGGCGATGTTCTTTTAAAGCCTGATACAATTGAAATCATGCGTGATTTTCTTGTTCCGCTCTCAACTTTGATCACTCCAAATTTGCCTGAGGCAGCCATGTTGTTGGGATGTGAAGTCCAATGGTCATTAAAGGCGATGTATCAATATGTTCCACAGCTTTTGACACTTGGTAGTAAGGCGGTTTTATTAAAGGGTGGGCATCTTAGCACTCTTTCCCAGGCACACGAGGCTTATTATGAGCATTCTAGCCCTGATCTTTATTGTGATGGTGAAGGTATCGTGACGCTTGAAGCTTCACGTTTTGTCACCACCAATGATCATGGTGCGGGTTGTACCATTTCAGCTGCAATTGCAGCTTTGTTGCCGACGCAGCCTTTGGTTTGTGCGGTTAAACAAGCAAAAGATTATTTGAGTGGTGCTTTATCTGCTGCGAGCACTTTACAAGTAGGGAAAGGTCGAGGCCCACTTCACCATTTTTATACATTATGGAAAAATTGATGAAGCCATTAATGTGAGGGGAAAAAGAGAGGGCCAATTAGCTTGTAAAGCCTGATGCGATTGAAATTATGCGTGGCGTTTTTGTTCCGCTCTTAACTTTGATCACTCCAAATTTGCCTGAGGCAGATCTGTTGTTAGGAAGTGAAGTGCAATGGTCATTAAATACAATATGTCCCACAGCTTTTAACACTTGGTAGTAAGGTAGTTTTATTAAGAAGGTAGGCATCTTAGTGCTCTTGCTCAGGGGAATGAGACTCATTGTGATTATTCTAGCCCTGATCTTTATTTTATGATTGTAAAGATCTTGTACAGCTATGTTGTTAGGAAGTGAAGTGCTCATAGTTATTAAACACTCTGTATCTATGTAAACACGGAAAACCAAAGTAAGTGCAGAAAGTCAAAAGGGAAAGTTATTCGTGGTCATTAGATACTAAAATGATATGGTAGATTTTGCTGTTTGATCAGTACTATTATTTAATCAAAGAGCGAATTTTGTATTTTGCTACAAAGCTTAGCTATCTTAATATTTACTGCTTGTGGTGTTCGTAATCACTCTATAACTTATGAAAGTCCAGGTTTTTCTTAAACGATTTTATTGACATTTTAATTTGGTTGGTGGTGGGTGTGTGGTTTTATTCATTCATCATAAAAGTGAGAAGATTTTATGGTACTTTTTGTTTTCAATTTATGTCGGAAATAGTAAATTAATATTATAAATCAATGCGTTATTATTACAAATAAATTGAGTACTGTCATAACAATCCGGCACCATCATTCTCTTTACAAGCTTATTGTATATTGAGCAACTCATGGCATTGCAACAGCTCTTGCATGAAGGCGGTTTATGAGAGGCATTTTTCTTCTATAATTTTTATCTCTACTACAATCCTGCTGATAGTGTAAAGACAAGTAAACAAAATTGATTCAAGATAAAGTGATTTGAGATGAGAGAATCTTACGGGTATTCAGAGTTATAATTTAAGGGAGAGAACAACAAATAATCTTTATAAATACAAATAAAATAAATGCTACCGTTAGAAAGAATAGTATTGCAATCCCCCTTTATTTTCACTCCATGTGTAATTTAAAGGAAGTTTTGCACTTTAGGGGATTTTTTAAGAGCCTTTTCAAATTCTTTGAAAAAGGACATTGCTCTGAAATCTGTACAACAATATACAAAATCCAGTAACGAGCTTCAATCGCATAAACGATTGTAGTTTGATAGTAGGTTTTGCATCAAGTGGGAAGAGGTGGGATTCGTTCGGAATACGTGGTAATCTGTTGTTTTTACGACTATTTTTTACCATTAAATGTGCGTTTTATCAAAATAGACTTTGATACCTAAAATTGGAAAAAGATGCGAAAAATAGTAAAAATTGCGATTTTTAGCAAAAAAGAAAAAGGTGTCTTAAAGGGTCTTTAAATAATTTTTGAAAATCCCTTTAAAAACTCTTTGAAAAAAATAACTTAATGCACAGCCTATTGTCAAATTATGCAAAATTCGATGACAAGCTAAACCAGTTGAATCCTTTTGTTTCAAACCAAACATCTGCTTGTCACTCCAATTAAATTAAGAGACTATCAAAGTATTTTAATCCTTTAAGTGCTTCTGCTTTCAATTTGAATGTACTCACCTCTTTCAAATTTTTTCATTGTTAATGTTTCAGAGGAATTACACTTTCATCATTTTACCTTTCGTGTAGGTTTCCACCCACATAAACGCTCACCTTGTTCGTTATGTTTTAAAATATCTCTTGCCAAATTAGGGCTAATGACACTGATGTCTTTTCGATTCAAATAAATTGGTAGCCATCCGATACAAGAGGTTCGTTCATTCGTCACGCAACCAGTTAGAAAGCTTATTACGCACATCAGCATCACTTTTCTTGTTAATTTCATTTTCTACCTCAAGCCGTGTTTTCGCTATATTAAAAGCTTCCTTTGTTTGTTTTTGCTTTTCAGCCCTTTTTCCAAGAAAAAAGGCTTTCACTAAAGCTATAAAAAAAACTGCTATGATTGCTGACGTCATAGTCAGATATTTTTTTATCCATAAGATCATAGGCGGTGTTCCTGAAAACGCTTAGCAATATATACCATAGCTGTACAAGCAGCTACAACCATAATGCCTGCTAAGGCCCATTGGACAGGGCCATTTCCGGCAAAAAGTCCCCCAAGTCCTGAAAAAGAGCCTATGATTGGGGCAAGAGCTTCTATTTTGCAAATGCCTGTCACACCTTCTGCTTCTATTACATGATAATTGGGGGCAACATGAGCTCCTTTCACCCATAACCCTGCTTCGGCTGCTCGACGATTGACAAGACCTTGAATACGTTTTCCTCCTACTCTTGTCCATTTTTGCAATTCAGTTGGTATCGTTTCATATTCACCTTTATTGAGCTTTTTTAAAAGTGTAGATTTGCAAAAAGCTGTTATTCCTACATTATAGCAAAATGATACTAATGCTGCGAATTGTTCATCGTTTAAAGGAACTATAACGGCTTTTACAACAACGGATTCACATTTTTTCAAGTCCTGACGAAGGATTTTTTCAGCTTCTTTTTCCGTAATTTGCATATCTTTATGGACAGTTGGAGCGCCAGCTGCACTTGTATGCCCATAACCAATTGTCCATACCCCGCCGGAATCTTCATAGGCCTCTAAACGTAAGCCTTCCCATTGCTTAATCAGTGCAAGCGCTTCTGTTGATATTTTTCGCATTATTCTTACCCTATAAAAAACCTACACAAAGCAGGATATGAATTCAAAACTTACATCTACTCAATTTTTAAGAACGAAACGGCGAAATGGACTCATTGAGCTAAAGCCACCATAGCACGATACGTTAAAGACCATATCGTTTTAATTACAACAAAAAAATATTTTAATTACTATTCATTTTGTAATAATTAATTTTTCTTGATCCTTAAATACAATAACTTTTCATAAATCAATTTATAATCAGATATTCTACCTATAAATATAATTGATCTAAAATAATTCAGAGAAAAGTTACTTGAAAAATTTCAATAATTTTAGCAAAGAAAAGCTCTTTCCAATAAAAAATGGATAATTAACGAACGAACAGGCATTGATTTTTAAGTAATAATAAAATCCATTACCTACGTAACGGAAATTTTTGTAAAAACAAAAATAGACATTATAATTAAACACTCCATATCTAATAATTATTTTAGAATCATACATCAAATACATATCGTATTATACATATTGAATCAAAAAATCCATAGTTAATTTAATTGTTATTTATTTTTTCCTCTAATTGCTTAATTTCCTTAAAAACATACTTTCATGAATGATTTGAAATAAAGTGTTACATAAATTTTGTTATAAATAAAATATATTTATATAAAAACATAATAGATATTTTATCCCTCTCTTATCGTCTGTTTCCAACTGAAAAAATATATTAGAGGAGCATATTCAATATATAGATCAATGATATTTGATGTTTCTTTTAAGAATATTGTACTGTAATAAACTTGAACGATAATCTTGGTTATATATTTTTTCATATGAATAATGCTTTCGTCTTTATTCATATCAAGCGCATTTACCGTCGTTTAGCAGGTGTTACCATTGAACATTTAGATTGGTTTGAGTTTATCAGGCGCTATGGCCGGAAGAACACCTTGTTTTACCTTGATCCGCCTTATTGGGGTGCTGAGGATTACTATGGAAAGGATTTGTTTAAGCGAGAGGATTATCAGAGGATGTCCGCACTGCTTGCACAATTAAAGGGGAAGTTTCTTCTGTCTCTCAATGATGTGCCCGAGATCCGTAAAAGCTTTAGCCCATTTAAGATAAAAGAGGTCACCACTTCTTATACCTGCTCTTCATCAAATAAGCCGACTCCGGCTCAAGAGCTCATCATTTCCAATTGTGATTTTTAGCAAAGGAGAGGAGAAAAGAGACATGGAAAAAGTAAACCGGCTAAAAACGGAAAATTCAAGAGACAGCTTGCTCTCTTCTATTCGCCAACTCCCGCATAATATTGAAGCCGAACAAGCATTGCTTGGAGCAATTCTTGTTAACAATGATGCCCTTGATCGTGTTGCAGATTTTTTGAAAGCAGAACATTTTTTTGAAACTCTTCATCAAAAGATTTTTGCTACAGTTTTGCATATGATCAAAAACGGCAAAGTTGCAACCCCTATTACCATTAAATCCTGTATTCCAGCTGAAGAAAAAATTGGTGATATTAGCGTCTTTCATTATGTTGTTCGTTTAGCCAAAGACGCGGTGACAATCATTAATGCTGAAGATTATGGACGGGTTATCTATGATCTTTTTATCCGACGCTCGTTGATACATCTTGGACATCAAGTTGTCACGACAGCCTTTGAGGCTCCACTCGAGCTTACACCAACACAACAAATAGAAACTGTTGAACATCAATTGTTTGAACTTGCCGACAAAGGCAAATATGGGGGTGGGTTTGAAAACTTTGATACAGCCATTGCAAAAGCACTGAACATGGCGAGTGCTGCTAAAAAGCGCTCCTCAAGGTTTTCAGGGTTAGCGACTCATATAAAACCATTGGATGAAAAAATGGGAGGGTTGCAGCCATCCGACTTGATTATCATAGCTGGGCGCCCAGGGATGGGTAAAACTGCACTTGCTACCAATATTGCCTTTCATATTGCCAAGGCTCATTATCATAGTGAGAAAATCAAAGATCCCTCACAAGCCCATGAAGGAGGGATTATTGGCTTTTTCTCATTGGAAATGTCATCAGAACAACTTGCAACCCGTATTATCTCTGAACAAACAGAGGTCTCTTCTTGTGATATTCGACGAGGCAATCTCTCAGAAGAGCAATTGAGCAAAATTATTCGTGCAACGCATCATTTACAAAAAATACCCCTTTATATCGACCAAACTGGTGGTATCTCCCTTGCCCAATTATCCGCCCGTGCAAGGCGTCTCAAACGCCAACATGGTTTGGGTGTCTTAGTCATTGATTATATCCAGTTAATGACAAGTAGCGCAAAACGTTCTTCAGAAAACCGTGTTCAAGAAATCACAGCGATTACCATGGGGCTTAAAGCTTTGGCAAAAGAACTCAATATCCCCATCATTGCTCTTTCACAGCTCTCACGCCAAGTTGAAAACCGAACAGATAAACGTCCCCAGCTTGCCGATCTACGAGAATCAGGTTCCATTGAACAAGATGCCGATGTTGTGCTGTTTGTTTATCGTGGAGAATATTATCTCAAAAATGAAGCACCCAAAGAAGGCTCCCTTGAGTATAGTAAATGGCAAGAGGCAATGGAGAAAGCCAAGGGCAAAGCTGAGGTTATTATAGCCAAACAACGTCATGGTTCGACAGGCGTCGTTTCTCTTGCCTTTCAATCCGATTTTACACGCTTTAGCAATCTGGAAGAGAGAAGATAATCGGTAATATCTTAGAAAAAATCCAAGAGGCTCTCACCCAAAATTATGCATCTTAAAACGCCCTTTGAAAGACCTTTGAAGACCCTTTGAAAACCTCTTTAATTTTTTTAAAAAGACGTGAATTTTAAAAATGAATTGCTGCAAAACCTGGTGTCAAATTCTGCAAAACCTGGTGACAAGCTACAGACAAGCTACACCGCTGACAAGCTACACATACATAACAAATTCATGGAGCGGGCGATGGGATTCGAACCCACGACCCCAACCTTGGCAAGGTTGTGCTCTACCCCTGAGCTACACCCGCTCATCGATTCGAAACATATTTTGCTTCAGATGTTGATTGTATGGCGCAGGCTTTTACGAATTGCAACAAAAAAATAACATTTTAAGCGGATTTATTTTGCGAATGTTTCAAAAATTAAAGATTGATTTTAGAAATTCTCTTCAATACGTTACCCTTTCTTTATTTTTCATACAAAGAGGAGCGGAGTAAAATTTTAAAAAGAATAAGTCTCTTATGGATTGTCATTGCAACTGTTTTTACCATGAAAAATTTTGCAAAAGCTGGTGATCATGTTAAAGTTGCCATAACACAAATTATGGCACATCCTGCTGCAGATGCCGTTCGCAAAGGGGGTATAGGTTTCCTTGTAGAAAGTGGTTATAAACAAGGTGAGAATTTAGAACTTACCTTTTTATCAGCGCAGGGCAATATTTCTACAGCAACGCAAGTTGCACGTAAATTTGTCGGTGATAAGCTTGATGTCATTGTTGCTATTAGTACACCTTCAGCACAAACAGTGTTTGCTGCAACCAAGACGATTCCTGTTGTTTTTGCTGCAATTTCTGACCCTATCGGTGCGAAAATAGTTTCTTCACTGACCAAACCTGGTGGTAATGTGACGAGAACTTCTGATTATATAGATGTTGCAAAAAGTCTTGAATTTTTGCAAACAGTGAAACCAGATTTAAAAATAATAGGCTTCCTTTATAATGCTTCCGAAGTAAATTCTGTTTCAACACTTAAGGTGTTAAAAGATGTTGCAAATAAAGTTGGAGTTAAAGTTATTGCTTCATCGGCGCCTAAATCTTCTGATGTTCAAGCCGCAACACGAGCTTTAGCGGACAAAGTGGATGTTATGTTTGTTCCTGCTGATAGTACGGTTTTTTCTGTTTTAGAGGGTGTAGCAAAAATCACCTAGGAGACGAATACGCCTTTATTTACTGTATACTGTGATTCTATTGGGCGTGGTCCTTTTATGACACAGGGAGTCAATTTCTACGATGTGGGCGTTGAAGCTGGAAAACTGGTTGTCCGTATTTTAAAGGGTGAAAAGCCTAGTAATTTTGATGTGGTACAGGCTGCTAATAATGATATTAGAATTGATCTAAAAGCAGCTAAAAAAGTTGGTATTGTGATTCCGAAAGCAATTATTGAAAGCGCGACAAAAGTTATTCAATAATCTTTTATGGGGGTGATGTTGATACGGTAAAGCTACGTGCGGTTTTTATGAGGATGGTCTTTGGATGAGTGTCTTTGCGTTTTCTGGAGCTGTGGAGTTAGGCCTTAATTTATGCATTTGTTGCTATAGGGGTTTATCTTTCATTTCGTATTTTGGATTTTCCTGATTTAACCGTTGATGGTTCATTTCTTCTTGAATCATGTGTTTGTGGCGTTTTGATTTTTCTAGGGTTTAATCCATGGATCGCTATGGCATGCGCTTTTTGTGCAGGTATGGTAGCTGGTTTATTGACCGCTTTACTTAATTTGCGTTTTGGCATTTTGAATCTTTTGGCTTCCATTTTGACAATGTCTGCACTTTACACAATCAATCTTCGTATTATGGGGATTATGGGAGGGGCCAGTGTTAATTTGGCACTTGCTGATACTGCTTTAACGCCCTTTTATAATGTGTTTGGTTTGCCTGATATCTTTGTACGTTCTCTTTTGGTTGGGGTTCTATTGCTGATTGTGGCATTTTTGATTTGGCGTTTTTTAGAAAGTGAAATAGGTTTTGCAATGCGCGCTAATCCACGTATGGCTACAGCGCAAGGGGTTCATACGTCGGGCTTGATTTATTTTGGTATGTGGCTTTCAAATGCTTGTGTTGCGCTTGGTGGTTCTCTTTATATACAAACTGCAATTGCGACCGATATTACCGGTGGAATAGGGACAATTATTTTTGATTTAGCAGCACTTATTATTGGTGAAACTTTATTCTATACGCGCAATATTTTTTGGATTGTTGTGAGCTGTATTGTAGGGTCTGTACTTTATCGTATTACAGTGCAATTTGCTTTTGAAGCAAACGGAATTGGTATTGATACATCGACAGATCTTCAGTTGATTACAGCACTTTTAGTTGTTTTAGCTGTTATTATACCACGCTATTGGGGGAGGCGTAAACAATGATTGGGTTTTCTCATGTCGGGGTCACTTTTAAACCGCGAATGCCTTTGGAAAAACAGGCACTCATTGATATTAACCTTAAGATTGATTGGGGAAGTTTTGTCACGATTATTGGTTCAAATGGTGCTGGTAAATTAACTTTGTTGAGTGTTTTAGCGGGCGCAATTTTTCCTACAGAAGGAAAAGTGGTGATCAATGGACAAAATGTTTCCAGACAATCAGTCAGTGAGCGCACTGGAAGGGTTGCGTGTGTTTTTCAGGATTCGTTAATAGGAAGTTGCGGTTCTTTAACAATTGAAGAAAATTTGGCTCTTGCTGCTCTTCGGGGGAGCCGTCGTGGTTTGCGTTTAGCTTTAAAGCATGAAAAACGGAAATTCTTTCGAGAGGAAGTTGCCAAATTAGGCATTGGTCTTGAAGCATATATCCATAATCCTATAGATAGTTTGTCAGGCGGACAGCGCTAAGCAATTTGTTTGGTAATGGCGACCTTAGCGCATGCGGATGTTTTATTGCTTGATGAGCATACTTCAGCATTAGACCCAAGAATGGCTGATTTTGTCATGCAGTTAACCGAAAAAATCGTTGAAGAGAAGAAATTAACCACTATTATGGTGACACATTCTATGCGTCAAGCTCTTGACTATGGAGATCGCACATTAATGTTGCATGGCGGAAAGGTGATTTTGGATGTGTGTCAAGAAGAACGTAGGAATTTAGGTGTAAATGATTTAATTGGCATGTTTCAGAAAGTTCGTGGGGAAGTTCTTGATGATGATGCCCTTTTAATGGATTAGTATTTTGGCTCAGAAAAAAGCGCATGAAGTTGATCATTTTCTCACACGTTTCTCACGTGCCTTTCCTATTGTTCTTATTTACGGGCCAGATCGTGGTCTTGTTTGTGAGCGTGCGCAATGTTTTGTAAAGCTTACACGGGTGGCAATAGACGATCCTTTTTCAACAATTCGTTTGGATGCAGTGGAAATTGATAAAGATCCTGCACGTTTGGGGAATGAAGCACGTACTTTATCACTCTTTGGAGGGGACCGTTTGATATGGATTTCTAATGGTGCCAATCAAAAGGGTTTTCTTACAGCTTTAAAGCTTTTAATTGAAGATCCGCCAGAGGCATGTTTTATTCTTATTGAGGCTGGAGATTTGAAAAAAGGAACAGGGCTGCGCAATGTCGTTGAAACGGCTTCAAAAGCAATGGCTTTGCCTTGTTTTGCAGACGATGCGCGTTCTCTTGATGGTTTGATGGACGAGATTTTAGGGCATTTTAAAAAGACCCTCTCTTTAGATGCACGCAAGTGGTTGCATGAAAGTTTAGGGGCGGACCGTCTCGTTTCGCGGGGTGAATTAGAGAAGCTTTGTCTTTATGCTTCAGAGAGGTGTATCACTCTTGAAGATGTAAAAGCTGTGGTGAGTAATGTGAGTGCTCTTTCTCTTGATGAAGTGGTTGATGCCCTTTTATTGGGTGATATTTCAGGTTTTGAGGCTCACTTTAGTCGATATGCAGCATTGCATGGTACAATTTTTCTTATTTTAACTACGGCACAAAGGCATTTTCAGCAGTTACAACTTTTGCGTTATCAAGTGGAGGTTGAAGGGAAAACGCCTTTTACAGTGATTTCTCAAGCACGACCGCCGATTTTTTTCCAGCGGAAAAAAACAGTTGAACACGCTTTAAGATATTGGAAGTTGGAATATATTTCTTATGCAATGGAAAAAATTCAAACCGCTGTTTTAGAGAGTCGTAAAAATCCGCTTTTAGGAGAAGCTATCATTCGTCAAGCTTTACTGGGGCTTACAATTATTGCACGACGCCAAATGGCAGCTTAAAATATTGTGCTGTCTTGGAGCAGATTGGGTTGTATTTGTGTAGATTGATTTGAAAGTTTTGTGAAAGACTTCTCTCATAAGGTTTATCTGTTTTTTGAAAAATCAAAATCGTGGTCTCTAAAAGGCATGTTTGACAAGTTTTTCATCGGGTATTTGGGTTATCTGTTCTCATAAAACTAAGGGGTTTATGGTCAGAGTATTTTTGTATGTTTTATAAAAGAATTAACATATTCATTTATAACGATCATAAATTATTTTTCTTCTTGAGAGTAAGGCTTAAATGTCGTGAAGTTCTCTTCATTTCAACTCTTTTTTCATGATGAATCAATCATTTCGTTGCACATTTTATGCATGGGAGAGTTTGTGTGCATAAAACCGTTTTAAGGCCAACTGAAAATACTTCTTATGCGCTATTTGAGGGCATGAAATGGTAACATTAGAAGTAGAAAATATAATCAAAGTACTGGCTATAATGGTTGTGCTCATCGTTATGAGTGCACCGGTTATAACAGAGGCATTAGTCTTTTTCTTTACATTGGTAAAGAAAATTGCCTCTTATATTTCTGTATAATTGCTTACTGGAAAATACTGGAATATGAGAGTATGCAATGGGTTTTGCACGCATTCTTGCGTGAGTGCCGTTGTGAAAAGTACCGTTGTAAAAAGTTATTAGGCTTTCATTGAGAGGTATTTGAGATCAAGATAAATGCTATTTTTGTGCTGAGTTTCTTCCTTTTCTTAAGGATATTATTTTTTCTTGGTTTGTTAAAATAAATTTGATTCCTATGAGAATGATTTATGGTTTAACGCGATTGTGGGAGTATAGAGAAAAAATGCTTTTAAAGCTATAGGGTATTTTTTTGCATAAGTTGTTTGGTGGCATTTTCCACATTTGAAAAATTTATATTAATTTCGACTGTGACACACCGACACCATCATTCTTTTTACCAGCTTGTGGTATATTTAATAGCTCATTCCGTTGCAGCAGACCTTGCATGAATGCGCTTTATGAGGGGCACCGTTCTTCCTTTTCTGTAGTTTTATACTCCACGCCAGCCTCTTTTATGGCGTGCAAGAAAGCGCTTAAAATTGTTTCATCGTGAACAGATTTTAAATGGGAAAATTTACAATATTTAGAGTCATAATTTAAGTTGAATAATGATTATTTATTATTTCAAATCAATGCGTTGCTTTTAAAATTGAGGCGTAAAGTGTGCTTCAACTATTGTGTGAGAGAGTCATTTTGTTTACATTTTTGAGAAGTTTTATAAAAGAGTTGGGAATGTTTTATGCAAGTGGGCTGTTTTTATCGTCAATAACCTGTGAGAGGATTTAAGTGTTTTTTGCTTTTATGTATGCTTGTAGGGCAATGAATTGATATGTTTCAGGGCTGGTAATTGCTTTTGTGATTCATTTTTTGAGTGCACTTTCCAGGTAAAAGTGATCTGTTGGTAGTTTGCAAAGGTGATGATTGGGGCGCCCACGTGGTTTTATTATTTTTTGTCTTATTGGTTGTGATTTTTAAAATGTTTGATACATAACTCTTGAAAAGATAGGCAGAAAAATTGCTATTTTTTAAAGAGTCTTAAAAGGTGAAAGATGCTCCATATTCGGTTTGAAAAAATAGCACTCATTGGGATTGGTCTTATTGGCTCTTCTTTAGCACGTGTGATTAAAAAGAAAAATCTTGCAGCGCATGTTTCTATTGCAACGCGTCGTCAAGAAACATTGAAAAGAGCGCATGAATTGGAACTTGGAGATTCTTATACGACTGATAGTGCAGAAGCTGTTGAAGGAGCAGATTTGGTGATTGTTTCTGTTCCTGTTGGAGCAAGTGCAGAAGTAGCAAAAACCATTCATAATCATTTAAAACCTGGAGCGATTGTGAGTGATGTTGGTTCTACAAAAGCGTTGGTTATTGCAGAAATGGCGCCTTTGTTGCCAAAATCAGTTCATTTTATTCCTGGTCATCCGATTGCTGGAACAGAATATTCAGGACCGGATGCTGGTTTTGCTGATTTGTTTATGAATCGCTGGTGTATTTTAACGCCGTTTGCTGAAAGTGATGTTGAGGCTGTCGCGCAGTTAACAGCGTTTTGGGAGGTTTGTGGGGCACGTGTTGAGAAAATGGATCCTAAACATCATGATCTTGTTTTGGCTATTGTTTCGCATTTACCGCATTTGATTGCTTATAATACTGTTGGAACGGCGAGTGATTTGGAAAAGGTGACAAATTCAGAAGTGATTGCTTATTCCGCTTCAGGTTTTCGTGATTTTACGCGTTTGGCATCTTCTGATCCTGTTATGTGGCGCGATATTTGTTTGCATAATAAGGAGGCTATTTTAGAAATGTTAAGCCGTTTTAGTGAGGGGCTTTCTTCTTTAGAGCAGGCAATTCGTTTAGGCGATGGTGATACACTGTTTCATTTTTTCACGCGTACGCGCGCTGTACGTCGTAATATTATTGAAGCTGGACAGGAGATTGATGCTCCTGATTTTGGGCGTCATAGTGTTTCTCAAGAAGATCGGTAGAAGATTTGCGTTGTTTTTTTAGAAATCTCTCTTTTTTCAGTTGTGGATTGCTCGTAAAGGAAAAAGGCAATTTCTTGCGTGTAAATAGGGGCAAGAAGTTTTAGGAGAGTAGGTTATCATCTGTGGTTCTCTGTAGTACATAAAGATCATAAGATATAAAGGAGAAATTTTAAAATAAGCGATTGTAAAACTTTATAAAGTACAATTTTCGCTTTAGTTTGAGGGCTGTTTCGCGGATCGTTTCATCTATGTTTATATTTTGATTGTTTTCTGCACTGTTTTGTATCAGTGGAGAAGAATATAAAGACATCAAGGCACAAACAAAATTTTCTTAACCTTTCTCTTTTTCATTCCGTTTTAGGATTTTCAAAATTGTCCAGAGTCACATCTTCTCAATAAATAGATATTTCACATTGTTTCATGCTTTTGTTTATTATGTTCTTCATAGGACTACACCTCTTATCAAGGGGTGCCGCAATATTATGAGCTGGAAACTATAATAGAAGTGCAGAACGTTGTTGTTTGGTTTGTTTATATGTTTTGTTTTTCTCTTTCATATACATTTTAGAAAGATATCTGCTCCTAAGCCCTCATTTCACGGTGGTGTTTATAATTGTGTAACGATAAGCCATTGAGAACTAACATTTTTACGCTTATATAGGTACAACTTTACACTTATGAAGCTTATGCTGGCACACTCATTGCCTTTACCAGCTTCCAATATATTTACCAGATAAGGGGGGTGAGAGAGCTTTGCATGAAGGCGGCTTATTAAAGGCATTTTCCTTCTTTCTTCACTCGTTTATATATATATATTTGCTCTGCTTATGATGTACAAGCAAGTAATTTGAATTGATTTCATATGAGAGGATTTTTGATAAGAGAAGCTTTCAAGATTCGGGAGTCTTATTCAATGTGCAAGAGATAAATTATCTTTATAAATTAATATGTTCTTTTATCTAAGATCAAAGAAGCCATTTGGTATGTGTTTAAATTTGCAACAAATACCACATCTTGCTTTACGCAATTTATATCGATGTATATATCTTGTTTGACCGATAATATCGATCGATGAATAGGTTACTCATTTTATTGTTTTTTTGTTTTTAATGAGCTGAATTTGTTCAGGCGTTTTTTCAGTTCTGCTATAAAGTTAGACTTGACCATATTCGTGGTTGTCTTTTATACTGTATGAAGTTTGTTGTTAAATTCTGCAATTTGTTTTGATGAAACTTGTATAGACAAGAGAAGGTGTGGCCAGAAAGTATTGTGGTTTGTTAAAAAATATCTTTTGGTATAGCTATCGTATTTTTGTTAATGCAGTAAGCCATTATTGGCGTGATAATGGAAATGCTTTTGCGAGTCATGTTGCGCTTTCAGGGCTTTTAGCATTTTTTCCTTTTTTTATATTTGGGGCATCTCTTGCGAGTTTTCTTGGTGCTTTTACATACACGCCACAAAAAATTAAAGCGTTGATACAGTTATTGCCAGATGTCATTGCCGAACCTTTATCTCAGGAAATTGTCAATGTTTTAACTATTCAGAGAGGCGGTGTGTTAACGCTTTCTGTTATTGGAGCGGCTTATTTTTCTTCTAATGGGATAGAGGCTTTACGTGCGGCTTTGAATAAAGCTTATCGCGTTGTTGATCAGCGGAGCTTGTTGTTTTGTCGTTTTCAAAGTTTATTTTTTGTGCTCCTTGGAGCTTTTGGTCTTATTGTTATCAGCTTTTTGCTGATTTTAGCACCTTTGATGATCAAAATTATGCAAAAATATTCTTTTTTCATTACCGAATATATCGGTATTATTCGTTTATGGCGTTATACTATTGCGGCTGTTGTTCTCTTTATTAGCCTTTTAATCGTCCATAAGTGGCTACCAGCAGAGCGACGGAAGTTTATCGATATTTTACCAGGGGTTGTCGTAACAATGTCGGTATGGTTTATGGCGTCCATTGCTTTTGCGCATTATTTGACAATGTTTGACTATATTTCTACTTATGCAGGCTTAACATCTATTATGGTTGCTATTATTTTTCTTTACATTTTAAGTGCGATTTTTATTTTTGGCGGCGAGATAAATGCGGCGATCATGTTTTATCGCAATCATTTGCAACATTCAGGTAAATAAAAGAGCCTGTTATTGTCTGAAAATTTAGAAAAAAATTCACCAATAAAACCAGCGATTACTTTGTTTATTGATGCGGATGCTTGTCCTGTAAAGGACGAAGTTTATCGTGTTATGAATCGTTATCAACTCAAAACATTTGTTGTGGCAAATCGTTTTTTGGTTTTGCCAGATGAAGCACTTCTTGAAAGAGTGATTGTGGCTGATGAGCTTGATTGCGCAGATGATTGGATTGTAAAACATGTGCATGAGGCAGGTATCGTTATTACCAGTGATATCCCTTTGGCAGCGCGTGTTGTACGGGCTGGGGGTATTTGTCTTTCATCAACGGGGCGTGTTTTTGATGCAAGCTCAATTGGTCACGCTTTGGCAATGCGCAATTTGATGGAAGATTTGCGAGGACAGGGCAACATGATGATAAGTGGTCCCCGTCCTTTTTGTCGCAAAGATCGTTCTGTTTTTTTATCAGCATTAGATTTGGTTGTACAACGTTTAAAAAGGCGCGGTTATTAGGATTATTGTTCCTCTTTCATGACAGCTTTTATAAGCGCTTTGGCATCGTCATTAGCCCATGGAGCTGCGCCGTTATATGAGGCAAGGAGATAGCCATTTTTATCAACCAGAAGTGTTATGGGAAGTCCTAGAGCAAGTCCTTGTTTTCGCACGCTGTTAAAAATATCCATTGTTTCATCGCGATAGTAAAGCAGATTATCAGCATGAACATCTTTTAAAAATTGTTGAATTTTTTCAGGAGAAGCCGTTTTATCGGTATTAATAGCGATGACATCAAAATTGTTTCCACCCAATTCACGTTTTAATTGTGCAAGTTCAGGCATTTCTGTGCGGCAAGGTACGCACCAAATAGCCCATAGATTGATGAGCAACGGTTTGCCGGTAAATGCAGCAAGTTTGTAGTCTTTTCCCTGAATATCTTTGAAAGAAAGTTGGTTCATATCATAGGGTTTGTTAGCAAATCGTATGCGGGTAAAAAAACCTTTTGCGTTTGCTTTGATGGTTGTTATTTTTTCCGCATGTGTGTTTTCTGTATTTGTTTCTTGTGCTGTTGCTGTTGAAATGAAATTGGAAAAGAAGTCCCCTCTTTTGTTATGGTCGTTGATTATTGTGTATAAGCTTAAAGCAATGATAAAGGATACAATAGAAAGCTGTATTTTTCTTTTGGTGAATGTGTGAGGGATCATCATTTTTATCCTTTTTATGGGTCTTTTCAGAAATGATAAATGAGAAATTCAAGAATCAAATAAAGAGTGGCAAGTTTATAATAGCATTTTCTACAATTATGGAAGAAATTAATGCCTCAATTGATTTTGATCAAAAACTTTCTCGACAAGATATTGACAGTTCTCTTGTTCATGCTGCAATGTGAGCGCAAACGAGGATTATTTCACAACCAGATGATGAAAAAATTGTTCGTGGTTTAAAATTTATTCGTCAAAAAATTAAAAGAGGTGCATTTATTTTTTTACGAAAACGCGCAGATATTCATACGAATATTGAAGTAGGATTTTGTGAATTCATTGGCTCTGTCGCAGGGGATTTTATCAAATAATATTGATTTATAACGACTATTTGTCGTTATTCATTTTGAATCATACACCTGAATATTGTAAGATCTTCTCATTTCAAATTTCTTCATGTTAAGTCGATTTGGTTTATGCTATCAGTGGGGGTGGCGTAAGGGTAGAAATTATTGGAGAATATAAGGAAATGCTTCTCATGAACCGCCTTCATGTGAAGGTTGTTGCAACGCCATGAGTTGGTAAATATATTAGGATCTGGTAAAGAAAATGACGGTATTAGCTTGTTATTGCATACGGCATGTTTACGCAATGATCGGTTTGCTGTTGATTTTCGTTTGTTGGTGCGTGAGGCGACAGCGAGAATAGCACAAGCTTAAAAACATTCATAGAAAAGCTGCTGGCATAGAAAAATTATTGGTTTGAGCAGACAACATATCATTATACCAAGCTTTATGCATTTACGATCGGCACAGCTATGGTCAGCACAGCCTGTAATGTTTGGTTGCGATTTATCAAGGATGTGTGAGATGACTGAGCAAATGAATGAATCATCTTTAGAGGTTGCTTCCCTGTGACATGTCCGCAACATGTCATAAGGATATATTTTCGTCCTAAGATCTTGCATCACAGGACGGATTTTGCTATTCATAATTTGTCGATTAATGAAGAGCCTTGTCCGTTCTTACGTGACAAGGTTTTCTTTTTATGCAGCGTTGTTGCTACGGTTGTTTTTTGCTTTCTCTATCACACCGTGAAGATCAGATTGTAACCAACGCGACAAAAAACCAAACTTTAAGGGTTTTGGTAAAACACCGTTTGTCACATGACGGCGGAATGTTGAAACACTCATATGGAGCAATTTTGCACTTTCACGATCTGTAAGAAGAGTATCATTTTCGGTCATTTAAAAATCCTTTCAGAACACAAATTGTAAACAAATCATGAGCACTTATTAACCATATTTCTGCGGGATTGAAAAGTAATATTATCTATAAAAAACAGTCTTTTATCATGTTTTTTAACATTGAATCTTGATGAATCTTAATGACACAATATGAGAAAAGAGAGAGAAAAAGTTATCCACAGGTTAGGGGTATTGCACTCCATATTCTTAAGTTTAACCGGTGACATAAGCAGCCCATTTATCCATATAGACACGGCGCTGTTCTAAATAGTCAGTACGACGATAGGCACGTTCTACTTGTCCTCCTACTGTATGACTTAGAATGGTTTCAGCGACCTCATAGGGGGCATCGGTTGTTTCAGCGAGCCAATTGCGTAAACTAGAGCGAAAACCATGGGGGCAGGCATCAAGACCAGTTTTTTTCATGTATTGTGACATACAAGTGTCTGCAAGAGGACCATGACCGGAGGTAGAAAAAAGGAACTCATTGCGTGTGAGAGAGCGCGCTTGTTCTATCACTTTGAGTGCTTCTAATGATAAAGGAACACGAAATTCTGTTGTCGCATCATATTTTCCTTTCATATTTTCAGCAGGTATAGTCCATATATCTCCTTCAACTTGATCTTCACGAATATGACGTAAAGGATTGGTGCGAACGCCGGTAAGGATAAGCGAACGCAAAGCCAATTGTGGGAGGGTTGTTGTTTGGCAAAGTGTTTTATAAAAAGCAGGCACATCTTTCCAATCCATTGCAGGTCTATTAACAGTTTTATGGCGTTGTTTCCCTAAGAGGGCGCGTGCTTTGGCTGTGACTTGTAAATCAACATCCAATCCTAATGCAGCCGCATGTTTGAAACAAAGATTAAGACGCATGAGGGCTTTCTCTGCTGTTTTTGCTTTTGTATGCCATATGGGGGCAAGCGTATTGCGTATCTCTGTTTGTGTGATTTCTGAAATGGGTAGACAGCCTCATTTAAGGAGTACATGAAGTTGTAAAGATGAAAACCAATCTCCAGATTTATCATCATCATTTAATTCAGCTTTACGGTTTTCAAAAGCGTCTAAAGCAATGTCTTTGAGAGAATGAAGATTACGCATTGCCTCATGCTTTTGTTTCTCACGTTCTTTAATGGGGGCACGTCCTTCACGTAAAACAGAACGCCACTGCGTTGCATGTTCACGGGCTTGTTTTAAAGAAACATCTCTCAAGGCTCCTAAGCCCATTTCACGACGGCGCCCATGAATTGTATAACGATAAATCCATTGAGCACCTCCATCTTTACGCTTATGAAGGGTCAAGCCGGTACCATCATTCACTTTACCAGCACCCAATGTTGCGACAGCCCTTGGCACTTAAGACGATTCATAAGAGATATTTTTCCTCTTTTCCTCTATAATTTTTACCCATCTGCCAACCCCGCTTATGGCATAAAGCTAAGTGAATAAAATTGATTCAATATGAAGTGATTTGAGATGAGAGAATCTTATGGGTATTCGGGGGTGTGATTCAAGGTGATAAACGATAAAAACCATTATGAAACAATGCATTGCCTGTGAAAGAAACAAGCTTTCCAATTGGTCATTTTATGATAACAGAAGTTATGACAACAAAAGCGGTTGGGCTTTTGAGAACAAACACGTAACTTCATTGATAGTATTTCAGAGTGTGGTTTTGCCTTGGAGTTTTTCAGTGTAGATGTTCTTTGTGTGATGCTTCTTTCGTGTTTGACATAAAAAATTACCCTTTTAGCAGCAAGTGAATATTTTTATTTTATCTGTTGATTGTACGCTTTTTAATTGGTGTATCCATGATGCCACAAAAGAAGAAGCTTTGGATGCAGTAGAAGTTGTAAGTGCCAAAGGTGGATTATTAAATAAGGCGTATGACTCAATGGTGCACTGATTGGGCTGTTAACGAAAGGTTTTTAGCTTGCTTCTTCAAGAGATAGGCAAGAAGATAAAGAATATATATGTGATAGGGCTTTGAATGAAGAATGATCATTGGCAGCAATGACAGAAATTACGGGTGAGCTTGAAGTTCATAAAGAGGCGATGAAACAAGCAGCTGATTCTTATTGTGCAACCGTAACACATGTACCGATGGGCTGGTGTGTTAATAGGGGCTTTTTTTCGTGAAGCATACCGTATTTCCGAAAGTGCTGTGGCATTCGCAGAAAAAAGCAATTCATCTTATTAATGAATTGTCATTGAATGAGCTTTAGACGATAGATTTAGATATTCCCGTGGCATTTTTTGATGTTTTAATGGTTGAAAAATCAGTTAAAAGCCGTAAAAGTTTTGGCGGTTCGGTACCTTCAGAAATACCTTATCAAATTGTCTATTGGAAAAAACACCTTGTTACAGCTTGAATGGTCGTCTTTATAGTCCAACAACATAAATTGATAGGAGAAAAAGGATAGATGAAAATGATTTTAAAAAATTTAACAATTGTCCTTTTTTGGGGATTTGTTATCGTGGGATGTGGACGTAAAGGACCACTGGAGATGCCACCACTGCCAAGTGTGGAAAAGCCTGCTCAGGAAGCCTCTGTCGTAAAAAAGGAAGAAGATAAACCTTTTATCCTTGATCGGTTGATAAAGTAGGAGGGAAGGGTGCATTTTTTCTCTTATCATCAACGTATTCTTCATGCTGAAGGTCTTTCGCTTGTTGCTCTTGCAAAGGCTGTGGGCACACCTTTTTATTG
Source organism: Bartonella rattaustraliani AUST/NH4 (assembly GCF_000312565.1). Lineage (GTDB taxonomy): Bacteria > Pseudomonadota > Alphaproteobacteria > Rhizobiales > Rhizobiaceae > Bartonella > Bartonella rattaustraliani. The sequence goes on along the minus strand of NZ_CALW02000031.1, from coordinate 9,832 downwards.
TTATTCAGCAAATGCATTGCTTACAGGTTTTAAAAACTATCAAAATGCCTTTCAAGGAATGCGTTGTTTGATTGCTTATGCCGTTAAAGCAAATTCTAATCAGGCAATTTTACGGCTTTTAGCAGCGCATGGATCGGGGGCAGATGTTGTTTCAGAGGGTGAATTGCGGCGTGCACTTGCCGCTGGTATTCCTGCACACCGTATTGTTTATTCTGGTGTTGGCAAAACAGTAAAAGAGATAGACTTTGCTCTTGCTCAAGATATCTCTTGTTTTAACGTTGAATCAGGACCAGAACTCGAACAATTGTCACAGCGTGCTGTTGCGCTTTCAAAAACGGCACGTGTTTCATTGCGTATTAATCCAGATGTTGATGCAAAGACTCATAAAAAAATTACAACAGGAAAGTCTGAGAATAAATTTGGTATTCCACTGTTGCTTGCGAGAGAGGCTTATCAAAAAGCAGTTTCTTTATCTGGGTTGCAGGTGTGCGGTGTCGATATGCATATTGGTAGTCAGATTTGTGATTTAAAACCGTTTGAAGAAGCATTTCTTATTATGGCAGATTTTGTGCGTCAATTATGGAGCGATGGTTTTGCGATAACGCATGTCGATATTGGTGGCGGGCTTGGTATTGCATATGGTCATGAACAACAGGCGATACCTTCTGTTTTTGATTATGCAGCGCTTGTAAAAAAACATATTGTCCCTTTAGGAATTGATATTATCGTGGAACCAGGACGTAGCATTGTTGGTGAAGCTGGTGTTTTGGTGACTTCTGTTCTCTATTTGAAAAAAGGGGAAGGGCGGAATTTTATTATTGTGGATGCTGCGATGAATGATCTGATACGGCCAACGCTTTATGATGCTTGGCAGAATGTAAGGCTTGTGAAACAAGCATCAGAAGATGCAGCGCTTATTCGTGCAGATATTGTGGGTTCAGTTTGTGAAACTGGCGATTATTTAGCATTAGATCGCTCTGTGCCAATTTTGGTACCCGGTGATCTTTTAGCGATTACGGGGGCTGGTGCTTACGGTGCTGTGATGGCAAGCACCTATAATAGCCGACTTTTAATTCCAGAAGTTCTCGTCCAAGAAACACGCTATGCAGTTATTCGTCCACGCCTTAATTATGAACAATTGATAGGATGCGACCATGTTCCAGATTGGATCGAGCGTTGTTAATTATTCTTGGTCTTATTTTTACTAAACTTTGATGAAACAATTTATTTTTTAGAAATTGTCTTGTGTGCGTTTTATCCTTCATGCACGCTTTCAAACATTTTCTTTCGCTGTGGTGCTATAAGGTATATTCATGCATATTAAAAATACAATGTTGTTTTTGTCTGATTTCAGTTTTCTTTTGCAGTCACCAAGTATAAAAGTGTAAAACTGGAAAATATTCAGGGTGGAATTTGTCTGGCAAACCTATGAAATAAATTTCATAAATGGTCAGCAAGTGCAATAAACTGAGAAAAAACCATCTGGTTTTAGACTGGTGGGAGGGGAGATCTTTGCTTTAAGAGGTGAAGGAGAAGGTTAAGATCTCAATTCACTCGACTAAAAGGGGACAAATACTTGTCTATGAAAAATGAAAACATCGGAAGTTTTGCAGCCATAAAGCTTTTGTGTGTGCGCATTTTGATGTGGTTTATCCTCTCATTTGAGCGGATATGGGTGCGGTTGTTACCATTTTTATTGGTTCTTAGTTTTTTTTGTTCTCTAAGTTGGTTTGGTGTTTTTAGGATCCTAGGTTATTGGATACATTTATTTTTGCTTGTATTTTTGCTTTTTGCTGCTGTGGGAAGTTTATTTTTTCTTCTTCGTTTTCGCTTTCCCACAATGAGGGAAGTTTATCAGCGGCTTGAACGTATAAATGGTCTTAAGAATCAGCCTCTAAGCGTTCAAACAGATCGTTTATGTTTTGAAAATGATGAAGATTTTAGTGCAGTTGTTTGGCGTGAGCATAAACGCCGCATGGCAAAACAACTCTATCATTTAAAAACTGGATTTTTTTATCCCAATAGTGCGGTTTATGATCCTTTTGCTCTGAGAGCTGTTTGTGTGCTTCTTGTTGTATGTGCTTTTAGTTTTTCTTTCGGATCACAGGGAGGACGTTTAGCAGATGCGTTTGATTTACATCCTGTTGTTGATGAAAAGTCAATGCGCATTGATGTTTGGGTAACACCACCTGCTTATACCGGTGTTGCACCTCTTTATTTAACAAAAGATGGGAAAACACATTTGACAGTTCCTGAAGGCAGTAACTTGATGGTACGTGTTGTCAATGGTGCTGGCATTAAAGTAAAGGCAATCTCTCAAGAGAATGCGAATGAAGTGTTGTTTTCAAAGAAAAATGAAAAAACGGTTTTAAATGACCCTGTTGTTCATTTTGAAACACATTTAAAACATTCAATAGATCTCTTTGTTTCATCACGTCTTAAGCAACAAAAGTGGCATTTGCAGGTGATGAAAGATCAGCCTCCAACAGTTAATTGGGTGGAAAAGCCAGGGCGGATTTTGACGGGTTCTTTAGAAATTCAGTATGCGCTGGATGATGATTATGGAGTGACAAAGGCTTTTGTTGAAATAGAGCCTTTTTCAAATCGGAATAAAAATGCTTCTTCGCTTTATAAGGCACCTGAAATAAAGCTTCTTCTTCCGCGTAGTGGAAAAGGTAAAATGCGGACTGTACAAGATGTATCCATTCATCCATGGGCTGGTTCACAAGTCAAAATAACTTTGGTGGCAGAAGATGGTGCAGGGCATAAGGCGCGGAGCAAAACTTTCGTTATGACATTACCGCAGCGTATTTTTTCGAATCCTGTTGCGCGGGCAGTGATTGAACTGCGTCGTTTACTGGCTCTTGATATTTCTGCGCAAGAACGTGTACTTGATATGCTTGCTGCATTACTTGTGCGTCCAAAAGAGGGGATTCAAAATTTCACACATTTTCTTGTGTTACAGAGCGCATGGACAAAGCTTTCTATGGTCAAGACAGAGGATGATTTGCGCGGTGTTATTGATTATTTATGGCAGATTGCTTTGGGTATTGAAGACAATGACCTCGAATCTGTGCAGAAAAACTTAAAACAAGCACAAGCTGCTTTGCGTGATGCTCTTCGTTATGGTGCTTCAGCCGCAGAAATTGAACGTCTTGTAGCAGATTTACGCCAAGCTATGGATGCATATATTCACGCTTTGGCTGAAAAATCACAAAACACTGAAAAAGCACAGGGCAATAATCGGAAAAATAAAAATCTAAATCATCCTAATCTTTCAGAGGATTCATTAGAAAAAAAATTGGATTTAATTGCAGAAATGGCCAAAACGGGTTCTTCTTTAGCAGCGGAGCAATTGTTGGCAGAAATTGAAAATACTCTTGATCATTTGCATGTTCGAAAGGGCAAGAAAAATGGGAAGAATGATCAAAGCCAATCCGCAAAAATGAAAGAACAAATGGATCAGCTTGGAGATTTTCTGCATCGTCAGCAAGAAATTCTCAATGAAACACACAAACTAGAAAGTGAACAGCAACCGGATAAGAATATACCGGAAGAGCAAAAGCAATTTTTAGAAAAACGCCAAGCTTTAAAAAAGCGTCAGGCCGAATTGCAGTCTGAATTATCAATGTTAGAAAAAGAATTGTTAGCACAAGGGCTTGAACCAGATAGCGCATTCAAAGAAGCAGAAGAAAAAATGAATTTGGCAAAAGATGCTCTTGATCAGGGAAATAGTAAAACGTCTATGCAAAATCAAGCAGATGCTTTAGAAGCTTTGCGGAAAGGCGCACAAAATACGTTAGAAAAAATGCGTGAAATGTTTAAAGAAAGCGGAGACAATCAAAATGCTACTTCTGGTGCGAAGGATCCATTAGGACGCCCACTTTCTTCACAAACAGATCAAAAAGGAAAAGACGGTGAAATTATACAGCAAGAAAATGATCAGATGCGTGCACGGCAGATTTTAGAAGAAATTCGTAAACGTCTTGGTAAGGAGCATCTCTTAGAGGTAGAAAAAAACTATCTTGAAAGGTTGCTGAATTTTAATTAATCATTCCATTTTCTTTTAATTGCTCTCAAAGAAGTGCATTGGAAGTCTTAGAAAGCATAAGGTTCAAAGAGAAAGAATATTACCAAGGCATTTTTGATGAAGTGATTGTAAAATGTTCGTATAGCTTTTTTGTTTTTTGCGTTTACGATATGGAAAATTAAAGTTTTTTCTATTGTGAAAAAGAGGCATAAGTCCATATAAATGGGGTATATGAAACCTGTGATGTTCAAAATTTGTTGCTACACGGTATGTTGAGTTGGATATAGTCACACTAAAAGATTTTTATGCTTCTGCACTTGGACTGCGTGTACAAGAGACGCTGTGTAACCAATTAAATTTATGGTGGCCAGATCTTGCTGACAAACGGGTGATGGGTTTTGGTTATGCGCTTCCTTATCTTTCTACGTTGCGTCCACGTACACAGCAATGTTTTGCTTTTATGCCTGCTGCTCAAGGTGCCTCTCCTTGGCCTTGTGCGGATCAGGTTGCAACAGCGCTTGTTTTTGAAGAGGATTTGCCTCTTCCTGATGCTTCGGTTGAATGTGTTTTGTTGGTACATGCGCTTGAATATACAGAAAATTCCTTTGAAACACTCAATGAAATATGGCGTGTTTTAACACCCAATGGTCAGTTGATTGTTATTGTTCCTAACCGTTCTGGTTTTTGGGCACGTAATGCTTGCACACCTTTTGGTTATGGTGAGCCTTATAGTCGACAACAAATTTCTCGTTTGTTTGAAAAAACAAATTTTACTTCAGGGTCAGTACAAGAAATGGTGTATTATACACCTTCTACTGGTTATGTTTCGCGGTTGTTCTCATTTTTTTATGAGCCGTTTGCACGTCATCTTTTGCCTTACTTTGGTGGGCTTTTAATGTGTCAGGCACAAAAACGTGTTTATCAGGGATTGCTTGTACAACGCCGTCAGTCGCGGCGTGTTTTTATTCCTGCATTATCACCACAAGCATATGAGTGTTCTTCTCGCCGTGTTTTCAATTCCGTCGAGAAAAGCTGTAGAGGAAATGTAATCCATTGAATCTCACTATTGTTATGCATGCAAAAGACGCGTATTTTTACACATGAAAAAGACGTGTGGGCGCTATTATTTTATTGATGTGTTTAATGCTATGGTTGCTTTTATCTGAATGACGGGGTGTAACGTAAAATCTATAAGATTATTGTATTTTCCATGTCTTTCATTTTTGTTATGTCTTTGAGATCATGAAGAGACCGCATTGCTTCACGCTTTTGTTTTTCACGTTCTTAATGGGGGCACGACCTTCACGCAAAATACAGCGCTACCCACGTTGCATGTTCACAGGCTTGTTTTAAAAAGGCATCTCTTAGAGCTCCTAAGTACTTTTGCAGCAGTGTTTGAGTGAATTGTATATCGATAAATCCCGTATACTGATAAATCTATTGCGCTTCATCATATTCACGCTGATAAAGGTGAAAAGCCGGCAGCATTATCTTTACTAGCTCATGGTGTTGTAAAAGTCGGTACCATCATTCTCTTTGCTAGTTCCCAATACCAGTTCATGGTATATTTACTTCCCTCATGAGATTGCGACAGCTCTTGCATGAAGGCGGTTCACGAGAGGCATTTTTCCTCCTTTCCTCATTCATTTTATCCATATGCCAATCCTGCTGATAGTGTAAGCCAAGTGAATAAAATTTCTTCAACATGAACAGATTTGAAATGAGAAAATCTTACAAGTTGCGGGGTTATGATTTAGGTTCGATAGCGAAAAATTATCATTATGAATCACTATGTTGTTATGTAAGATACAAGTGCCATTATCGGTACAGGTGCATTATCAATATCTGCTGTTTTAAGACGACAATTGGTTTTGCATTGAGATCGTGTATGAAAGAGATATCCCATTCTTTCTCAATGTTTTATTCACACATCCATGCTGCTTGTTATGCTAAGCAAACGGTTCACTATAAAGGGGTGTTGATTATGAGAGAATCTTTCTTTCTTTAAAGCTTTCATTTAGGTTGAAAGATAATGAATTGTTTTTATAAATCATTTTTCTTTTCTCTCATTTCATTTTTTTAGAGAGAATGATGTTATCAAAGTTATTTTTTGAAGTGTTGGAGAAGCTTTAAAGATTTAAGCGATAGCCGTTTTGGTCGGTAATAAGAATTTGCGTATTGGAGGGGTCTTTTTCGATTTTTTTTCGTAAACGATAAATATGCGTTTCTAAGGTATGGGTGACAATATTTTCATCGTAACCCCAAATTTGTTTTAGCAATGTTTCGCGACTAACGATTTGGTTATGAGTACGATAGAGATATTTAAGAATTGCTGCTTCTTTTTCTGTGAGACGTATTTCATTGTTGTGTTGATCAATGAGGAGTTTTTGTCCGGGTTTAAAATTATAGGAACCGATATAAAAAACTGTATCGTCACTTTGCTCATATTGGCGTAATTGGGCGCGAATCCGTGCCAACAACACTGCAAAGCGAAAGGGTTTGATTACATAATCATTGGCGCCTGTTTCAAGATCTAAAAGGGTATCGCAATCTGTATCATGATTACAAATCATGATAACGGGCGCGCGAAATCCTTGAGAGCGTAATTTTTCAACTGTTTTACGGCCATCAAGATCAGACAATTCAATATCCAAAATAGCAAGATCAATATTATTTTCTTGGGTTATTGTTATTCCTGCTTCAGCTGTTTTTGCTTGGAGAACTTCAAACTCTTTGTGTATTTGAAGTTGTTGTACCAAAATAGGACGTAGATCATTATCTTCTGCAACGATTAAAAGGGTATAGCGGCTCATTGTTTTCCTTATAAGCTATATTGAGGCAGCGATTGGTGGAAAAGAGTTTCATGAAAAATGAGATTGTATGCAAGAAAAATTAAAACAAGAAAGTTTTTAAAAATGCATTTTGGTTGCTTCTATGGTTGTTTGCTAGAAAATAGATAATAGTACGTGGGGCATTTTGCGTGTTGATCAAAATCGCTCATTTGTGCTGTCAAGCATTTTGATGTTTCTGCTTTTCAATCGGAGGAGATCGTTCATACCTTTAGGACATAGAGGTTGTTTTAGAGAGGGGCGTAATGTTATTACTCCTTTTCACGTTTGCTTTTGTCTTTGTGCTGCAGTGTAAGATGGTTAGTATAAAACGCGTGACGACACCCAATGATAATCCTTTCGTGTGTTTTTTTTATGAAAGTAAAAAGCCAACACCATTATTATATTTTTTCGTTTATGAATATTGTGACAACCCTTGCATTGAGACGGCTCAAAAGAGACACTTTTCCGCTTTTCTTAAATAGTTTTTGCACATGCTAATCTTGCCTATGATGCAAGAGAATAATTTTGATTGATTCACTATAATTCAGTTTGAAACGAGGCAATCTTAAAGTATTAAGTGCTTTTGTTCGATATATAAAAAGATAAATGATGATTATCAAGAAATGTTTTGAGTTTTCTATAAAAGCACCAAAAATATGCTTCGTGGAGGTGAAGTTCATACAATTTTTTCGGTAGGGTTGGAATGTGCTCAAACGAAAATGGCAGAAGGAAGTGCTCTTTTTATGCATTTTGCATGAAAAAATGACAGGTCAACAGAAGATTGATTTTTCCGCTGTAATAAGCCGGCATCATTAGTCTCTTTATCAGCTTCTGGTATATTGACCAACTCATAGTGTTGTGACAGCCCCTTGTATAGTCCTTGCATGAAGACCGTTCATGAGAAACATTTTTCCTCCTTATCCTCACTCATTTTATCCATATGCTAATCCCGCTGATAGTGTAAGCCAAGTGCACAAAATTGACTCAATATCAAAGAGGTGATGAGAGAATCTTACGGGTGTTAGGGGTTGTGATTTAAACTCAATAATAACAAATTATCTTTATAAATTATATTAGTATTATGAAATCGCTCTTGCTGCACAGAGATTGGCGAACAAAAATGATTGTTTTAAGATGAAAGCTTTTCTTCCTTAAGGTTGCCCATCAAACAAATTTCTTTCCATTCACTTTCTGTCACGGGTTGTACTGATAAGCGACTAGCTTTGACGAGCACCATATTTTCCAGTTTTGGATTCGCTTTAATCTGCTTTAATGAAACAGGCGTTGGCATATCATAAAGTGCGCGGATATCTACGCATTCCCAGCGTGGGTCAGAGGTGGTAGAATCAGGGTATGCTTCAGCACATACTTCTACAATGCCTACAATTTCTAATCCTTTGTTAGAGTGATAAAAAAAACCTTTATCACCATATTTCATGGCGCGCATATTGTTACGGGCTTGATAATTGCGGACGCCATCCCATTGTTCGCCATTAGCGCCTTTTTTCTTTTGCATGTCCCATGACCATTTATGAGGTTCAGATTTAAAAAGCCAATAAGCCATGCGCTCTCCTTTTATAGATTGTTTCTCGCTCATAGAATAGAAGTATTTTTATCTCTCATAGAGAGTGCTGCCAAGTATGATTTTGATGAAATAGGTATGATTTTTGATTAAAAATGAGGTCAATGTTTATGATCGAGTGTTTGCTTTTGTTAAAGCTTTCAGATTTATTTCTTTTTTTTTTTAACAATTGCGTTGTCGTAAAATTAAGGCTCTACGCTTTTTAGTTGTTTCATAAATTGTGTGAAGGTCGTTTATTTTTTCACTTTATAGAGGGAAAATATGTGCATTCATTGAAAAACGAGTTATGGATTGCTCTTATGCATAGCAGGTTTAGTCATTTTTTTAACTTTAATTTAGAGAAATAATCTGTATCTGCGCTGAGTGGAGGAACAGTGCAGGAAAATTAAACGCCCAAAATCTTAAAGATGAAAATTGGAGTGGCAACAGGTAGATTTCAAAGGTAGTGATATTATTTGATACTCTGTTGAGAACAGAGGCAATATGTTTTGTTTATAATAATTCATCATTTTGTTTCTTGAGAGGAGAGCCTTGAATGTTGTCAATTTCTCTTATTGCATACTCACGTTGTGGTGAATGCGTTAAAACTATTTTTTGTATAGAACAAGTGGCATCAGTGTGGAGATATAACAACTGCTTGAGAAAAATACCTCTAGTGAGCTGTTTCAATGAAAGAGTAGGAGCTGAAAGGGGTAGTTTGATTGCCTATTTTGATCATAAATAATGGTGTTGATTTGTTTTGTGATACTTGATTGTTATTTATATGGAGCAGTGAGTGATGCATAAGAGATCTTTCAGTCTATTCTTTCACAGATATTGTTGTGAAATGCGCTTTTTGAGCAATGAGAGATTTCTCTTTGAATGCATATGTATTTGCAATGAAAGCGTGCATGCATTGGTAATGTCATGATGTTTTGTGGTTAGTCTCTCTATTCAAAGAAAATGATAAGACGCGTGTGTCAATGTGTAATCTTCATCGTTTTAAGATATTTCTTTATACGTTTTTAAAAGTTGTAAAATTGAATAAAAAAGATGGTAAAGATGAGAATTCATTTGCATCTTTTATATTTTCCCAAAATTAAATTGTAGTTTCGTTGCAGAAATAAAGAAATATATGCCATATGCTCGTTTCAAGCTGGCATAGAAAAATTGCAATTTTTTGCAAAGGGTTCATGCACCTTGATTTTTGTTACAAACATGTTGTTGTAGTGAGTGTGAGGGTGTTTTCTTATGCTTTCGTGCCACGGCGTCCCATACCTATCAAGGGAGTTGCTTTCTCATCTAATGGCCAACGTGAGCGAGGCGCAAGATCAAGAGGACTTGTTTCTCCTCGTGCGAGTTTTTGTGCACCAGCAAAAGCGATCATCGCCGCGTTGTCAGTACACAAGG